>NZ_JHXG01000006.1:0-327381 GCF_000621825.1 Xylanibacter brevis P6B11 | reverse complement strand
ACGGTCTTCGACCTTACGTGTTGTCCTTCCGCGTTTGTGCCTGAGAGCGAGCTCTCGCACAACGTGGAAGCCCACCACGGTTTGGTTCCCAAACTTGGTCATCACGAGTGGAAAAACCCCGCTTCGCTAAAAAACCATTCTTTCCAGTACGTAGCTGTTATAGGTGGTGTAGGCGCAGCCTGTTTTCTTGGTTTTTCCTCTGAGGATGTTTTTAGTTGCGCAGCAACGAGTGATGTTGTCAGGGCTTGTGCGGGAGCTTGCTCACAGGCACAAAGCCATGACAGCAGCACGGGGCTCGAAGAGCTAAAACATCAGCAGAGGGGTTTTCAAGGTTTTTGTTAAAACATAAGGAACAAAACAATAAAACATAGATATTATGAAGAAATTATTTTCGATATTGGCGATGGCAATGCTGATACTGGCTGTTGCCACAAGTTGCGACAAACAAGATATCTATCCCGCCCAGCTGTTCATCAGCGGCGAGGGTATCCAGAATGGAGAGGTAAGCCTGAAGGCTCAGGAGACCGTGCAGATAGAACTGTCGTACTTCCCCAAGCATGCCATCAAAGAGGGCATCGTGTATAGCAGTAGCAACGAAAACGTGGCTACCGTCGATCAGAACGGTGTGGTGAAGGGTATCGACACCGGTACTGCCACCATCGTGGTGAACTGCACCAAGATGCCAGTGAGATACTGCTGGCTGGAGCACGACTATGCCGTAGCCACGCTCACCGTACACGTCACCGGCAGCACCCTACAGCTGCAGGACAGCGAGAAATCGCAGAGTGAGGCGGACTCACGACAGTTGGAATGGTAAACAGGTGAAAACATTAAATCAAAGGAGAGTGTGCCTTCACATTTGGGGCACACTCTCCTTTTTTTTGTGTCGGGGCATGACACTAACTATATAGGAACGTGCGAACTTCTATATCTTTTTATTTCTCAACCACGAGGATGCTGTCGGCAATGATGCGCGCCTGCAGCCAGTCGTGCAGCATCTGGCGCTCGCTGCCAGACAAGCGATGGTTGGCGGGCGTGGTGACCAGTGCCATGACGAAGTGCGCCTGACGGGTGCTGTCGGCTACCGACTCGGTCATGGGTGCCAAGCCGATGGCGGACACCTGTGGGAACAGCACTTTCAGTTCCGGGCGCAGTGCCGCCGACATGCTCTCATAGCGCGTGTAACCCTCTAACCGGTTGGTCAGCGTGGTGTTCTTGGCCGATAGCTCCAGCAGTTGCTGACGGTCGGCCTCACGCGTGGTATTGATGCTCGACAGACGGCTGTTCAGCGTCAGGATGCTGTCGGTCTGTACGCCCTGAATGATGCGCAGCTGATAGCCCTTCATGCCGTAGAGCTCCATGTGGCGCTCAGCACTGGCCTGCATGACATCGGTAATCTCGCGACCCACCGCCACGATGCGCAGTTGCATGCTGTCTTTCTCAACATCAGACGAGATGATCTGTGTGCCCGGCTGCGTCAGCTCGGTCTTGACAAACTTACGCACGTTGTTCTCGAAGATGCTGCGACGCACGATGAACACGGTGACCACCGTGGCAGGCAACATCGTCACCACGACGATGCCCATGATGAGGCGCCGCGCCTTGATGGCCAGGTCGGCCGAGGCAAACTCGTGGCGCTGGAAATGCATCAGGCGCACGCCGCAATAGGTGGCCAGCGCAATGAACACAGTGTTGATAAAGAACAGGTAGAAGGCTCCCAGGAAGTAAAGGATGTGGCCCGTGGCCAGTCCGTAGCCCGCCGTACACAGTGGCGGCATCAGTGCCGTGGCGATGGCCACGCCCGGGATGACGTTGCCTTTGCCGCGCGTGCAGAGCGCGATGATGCCTGCCGCACCGCCGCAGAAGGCGATGAGCACATCGTAGAGCGTAGGCGAGGTGCGTGCCAACAGCTCTGACTGGGCGTCGCCCAGTGGTGTTATGATGAAATAGATGGTGGCGGTGAGCACGCTGATGCCCGTAGCCACGCTGAAGTTCTTGGCAGCCCGCTTGAGCAGTTCCAGGTCGTTGATGCCCACGGCCAGTCCCATGCCGATGATAGGTCCCATGAGTGGCGATATGAGCATGGCGCCGATGATGACCGCCGTAGAGTTGACGTTCAGTCCCAGCGAGGCGATGAAGATGGCAAAGATGAGCACCCACAGGTTGGCGCCGCGAAACGACACGCCGCTGCTGATCTGATCGATGATACCTTGTTCGTCGTCTTTGTCGGGCATCAGGTTGAAGTAAACCTTGGCCTTGCTAATCATGTAGTTGATATCCATGGCGATAGAAGTTTTTAGTTTGGTTGCAAAGATACAACTTTTTCCTATATATATACTTTTTATTCAGAAAATATTCGTAATTTTGCGCACGAAAAAAAAGGTGCCGCACAGGAAGTGTAGCATTTCTTTGTAACCCATAAACAAAAACAATTAAGGGATAACAATGGCTTATATAGGCGAATTGATTTCTATTGGTGTAGCATTCTCGTGGACGGCTACAGCACTACTGAGTGAGTTTGGTTCGAAACGACTGGGCAACCTGACACTGAACGTGATGCGCATGGCGCTGGCGTTGCTGTTCTCGCAGGTCCTGTTCTATGTCACTACGGGCACCATGCTGCCTGCGGGTGCCGATGAAGAGGCTGCCTGCTGGATGCTGTTGTCTGGCCTGGTGGGCTATGTGATAGGCGACTTCTGTCTGTTTCAGTGCTACATCATCATCGGTTCGCGCTTTGGTCAGCTGTTTATGACGCTGGCGCCGGTGTCGGCAGCCCTGATGGCGTGGGTCACGCTGGGTCAGAAGATGACGCTGATGAGCATCGTTGCCATGCTGGTCACGCTGGTAGGTATAGGCACCTCGGTGCTGGGTCGCGGCGAGCATCACCGCTTTTCGCTGAAGCTGCCC
Organism: Xylanibacter brevis P6B11; assembly: GCF_000621825.1. Taxonomy (NCBI): domain Bacteria; kingdom Pseudomonadati; phylum Bacteroidota; class Bacteroidia; order Bacteroidales; family Prevotellaceae; genus Xylanibacter; species Xylanibacter brevis. The sequence goes on along the minus strand of NZ_JHXG01000006.1, from coordinate 324,474 downwards.
CTGAACGGTGTGCTCTTTGCCGTTGGCGCCGCCATGTGTCAGGGCATTGGACTGGTGCTGAGCAAAATAGGTATGGATCATTATCAGATGGATCCCGGCATGCCCGAGTGGTTGGTGCCCTTCAGCGCCAACTTCTATCGTTGTATTGCGGGCATCATAGGTTTCAGCGTGCTGCTGTACTTGCGCGGTGAAACCAAGCATTTCCGTGAGTCGGTGCGCGACCGCAAGGGCATTGCCATTGCGATGGCCACCACGCTCTTTGGTCCCTTCATCGGTGTAGGCTTCTCACTGATGGCAGTGCAGTACACCGCTGCCGGCATTGCCTCTACGCTGATGGCCACCACCCCCATCATCATTCTGTTGCCCTCGCGCTGGTTGTTCCACGAGCGTATCACGTGGCGTGCCGTGCTGGGTGCCTTCATTTCGGTAGTAGGCGTAAGCCTGTTCTTCCTAGGCTAAGCTACAGCATGATGGCCGTGAAGATGCGGCCAGACTGGATGCCCAGTCGGCGAGCCGAGAAGAAACGCTCGCTCTGCTCGAAGGTGCACACCCCAGAGACGCTGATCTGCTGAGCCGGTATGCCCGTCTCGATGAGCTGCAGGCGGTTGCACTGGGGCAGGTCGATGTGCCACTTGGAAAGCGAAGCACCGGGTGTGGCTTCCTTGGCAGGGTATCTCTTGCTGATGAGGCTCATGTCGAACCCCTCTAGTGCGAAGGCATCATAGACCTCGTCGCCCACCTCGAAGCTGTCCAGATGGATGCCAGGACCTATCTGTGCGATGACGTCTTGTGGCTGGGTGCCATAGACAGCTGTCATGCGTGCCACGGCCTTTGCAGCGATGCGCTTCACGGTGCCACGCCATCCGGCATGAATGGCACAGACGGCTCGCTGACGGCGGTCGTAGAGCAGCACGGGAATACAGTCGGCCGTGCTCACACCGATGCACACCCCCGCTACGTCGGTCATCAAGGCGTCGTAGCCCTCCAGATTCATGTTTAAATCATTGCCTACCACGGCTATCTCCGTGAGGTGCACCTGATGAGGCATCAGCAGGTGGGCATCGTCAATGCCCAGCAGTTGGGTGAGCGCCTGGCGGTTGCGGCCTATGGCCTCCTCGCTGTCGCCGCAGTAGCGGTTGATGTTGAACTCGCCATAGCGCCCCTCGCTATAGCCCCCTTGGCGTGTGGTGCTGAAGGCAGTGACACCTTCGCCCATATGATAATTGTGCAGTACAGGTTGCTTCATTCCTTAAGTAAATTGTGATGCAAAGATAACTTTTTTTTACGAAAAACGTTGGCGATACAGAGAAAAACATTATCTTTGCAACGTTAACTAAAAACCTAGTGAGTCATGAAACGACAATTGAACATCCGAGAAGAAGCCGCGCGATGTCTGTTCTGTCAGGACGCACCGTGTACAAAGGCTTGCGGTACGGGCGACCCCGCCAGGGCCATTCGTGCCATACGATTTGACAATGCAGAGATAGCCGCCCAGTGGGTGGCAGCAAGTAGCGAGGCCGACCTGGAGCGCGCCGAACAGGCGTGCATCCACTACGACCGCCCGATACGCATCCGGGAGCTGCTAGCCGCCGTGCCCCAGCCGGCTGCCGTCAACCTGCCGTCGCTGGAGATAGACTTCTGCGGGTTTCACTGCGAGAATCCCTTCTTCTTGGCTTCGTCGGCCATATGTACCAACTACGAGATGGTGGCGCGCGCCCTGGAAGCAGGGTGGGCGGGCGTGTTCTATAAGACCATCTGCATGCAGGAGATCAGGGAGGTGTCGCCTCGCTTCGATGCCGTAGGGAAACCCTTTGCGGGCTTCCGCAACATGGAGCAGCTCAGCGAGAACCCCGTGGACGTGGACTTCGACATTCTGCGCCGCCTGAAGCAGCAATACCCCACGAAGATGATTGTGGCCTCGATTATGGGACAGACCGAAGAGGAGTGGATAGAACTGGCACACATGGCCGAAACGGCTGGCGTGGATGCCATAGAACTGAACTTCTCGTGTCCGCAGATGCGACTGGCTGGCATGGGTAGCGACGTGGGGCAGAATGCCGAGCTGGTGACCTTCTACACAGCCTATGTGAAGCGGGCGGTGAAGATCCCCGTCATCCCGAAGATGACACCCAACATCACCAATATCAACGAGCCAGCCATGGGCGCCTACTTTGCCGGGGCTAATGCTATCTCGGCCATCAACACCATCAAGAGCATCACGCTGAACGAAGAGGTGAAGGTCAGCGATAAGTATGCCATCTCGGGCTATTCGGGACGGGCCGTGAAGCCCATTGCCCTGCGCTTTATTGCCGACATGGCTTCGAACCCCATCATCAAGGGCGTGGAGTATAGTGGCATAGGTGGCATCGAGACCTGGCGCGACGCCCTGGAATACATACAGCTGGGATGCACCAACGTGCAGGTGTGTACGGCGGTGATGGAGTATGGCTACCGCATCATCGACGACCTGGTGCTGGGCATGCAACACGCCATGGCGCGCCGCGGCGTGACACGACTGGCCGACTGTGTGGGCGAACTGCTGGGCAGCGTGGTGAAGCCTTCCGACATGGACCGCGACACGGTGGTGTATCCCAAGATAGACCGCGAGCGCTGCATCGGTTGCGGGCGCTGTCAGCTGTCGTGTGCAGATGGTGGTCATCAGGCCATCACGTTCGACACGACCACGCGTCAGCCGCATATCGTAGGCACGAAGTGCGTGGGCTGTCACCTCTGCCGACTGGTATGTCCTACGGGCGCCATGGGTCTCACCAAGCGCATTCCTAAGAAAGACTGATAGGCACTTTTCCTGGCGCAAAGTGTAGCTTTTCTGTGAGCAAAGCATTCTTTTTCTGATAAAAAAGCGTAACTTTGCACTATGAATGAGACGCGACAAGGTTTTGTGCAGCTGCACCTGAGCGTGCTGCTGGCTGGTTTTACGGGGCTGTTTGGGCGACTGATCACGCTGAACGAGGTGGACATCGTCTGGTATCGCATGCTGTTCACCAGCCTGATACTTCTCGTCTTTACCGGTCTGCCCCGTGTGGGTTGGCGCAAGTTCTTGCAACTGTGCGGATGCGGTGCCCTGCTGGGACTGCACTGGATGTTGTTCTATGGCAGCATCAAGGCCTCGAACGTGTCTATCGGTGTGATCTGCTTCTCGCTGATAGGCTTTTTCACCGCCCTTTTCGAACCGCTGATCTATCGCCGCCGACTGTCGTGGACCGAACTGCTGTTCTCGCTCATTACCGTGGCTGGCGTGCTGTGCATCTTCTCGCTCGACGCCCGCTATCGCTATGGCATCGGCATCGGCGTGGTGTCGTCGGCCGTTTGTGCGCTCTATGCCATCTGCAACAAGAAGGTGAGCGTGGGTGTGCGCAGCAGGACGGTGCTGATGTACCAGATGTCTGGCGGACTGGTGTTGGTATCTGCCATCATCCCGCTCTATCTGCTGTTCTTCCCCTCTGAACAGCCGGTGGTGGTGCTGCCCGAAGGTCATAACCTGTGGTTCATGCTCTGTCATGCGCTGTTCTGCACGGTGGGCATGTATCTGCTGCAGATCCAGGCCCTGAAGCGCTTGTCGGCTTTCACGGTGAACCTGACCTACAACCTGGAGCCTTGCTACACCATCCTGTTGGCCTTCTTCATCTTTGGCGAGGGGCGCGAGATTAACTTCTCGTTCTACATCGGCATTGCATTGATACTGCTCAGCGTGCTGCTGCAAAGCAGGCGGGCATTGAGGTCAAAATAACATAACGACTACTTCATAATGAAACGACAGAAAGGACTTTTACTCTTATTGCTGGCGCTATTGTCGGTCACAATGATGGCCGACGACTATCAGCCTATGCGTCGCCGCATGTGCCGCACGGGCCACCGCAAGGTGCAGATGGAGGCGCGCCATAGGGCAGCGGCAGCCACAGACTCGGCCACGGCGGTGCAGTATCTGGGCAATCGCCGTCAACTGGTGGTGCTGGTGGCTTTTTCCGATAAGGGCTTTAGCAAGGAGAGCGCCACGGAGAGCGCCCAAGACACGGAAGTCAGGACGCTGAGGATATGGAACCGCATCTTCAACGAGGAGCACTTCGACGAAGCACCATTCTACGGATCGGTGCACGACTATTTCCATGATCAGAGCTACGGACGACTGAACCTGCAGTTTGACTTGCAGTATGTGGTGCTCGGTGATTCATGCGCCAAATACAAAAGCACGGATTTTGATGATGAGAACTCTAAATACCTGGTGCAGGACGTGGTAGAGGTATTGGAGCAGCGCCACATAGACTGGACACCCTACGACTGGAACAACAATGGCGAGGTGAACCAGCTGCTCATGGTCTATGCCGGTCAGGGCATGAACGACAGCCGCGAGCCAAACTTGATATGGCCCCACCAGGGCTGGCTCAGTGAGCATGAGAACTGTCAGTCTATCGTGGTGGGCACGGACGGTGCGCAGCGCGTGGTGGACAGCTACTGCTGTGTGCAGGAACAGACTTCCTCTAAAACGTATGGCGTCTTTGGCACCATCTGCCATGAGTTCAGTCATTGTCTTGGATTGCCTGATATATATTATGGTAATACAACATTTCTGGACCATTGGGACCTGATGGACTCTGGCAACTATAACGATGGCGGATTCCGTCCTTGTGGCTACTCGGCATTTGAGCGTATGGAGATGGGATGGATCACGCCTACCGAACTGACAGAGCCTGTCAGCATCACGGGCATGAACGCGCTGGCCACGCATCCCGAGGCCTACATCATCCGCAACGATTCCTGTCGCGACGAATACTACGTGGTGGAGAACCGCCAGCAGGTGTCGTGGGACGAGCCGTTGCCGGGCAGTGGCATCATCATTTTTCACGTGAACTACAATCCTGAATGGAAACGCTACGAGATGCCTAACGTGCCTAATCGCAGTAAGAACCTTTATATTATAGCCGCCAACAATACGGTCCTGGCGCCTCCTTCTTATCAAAAGCTCAGGGAACTTGACGGGTGGGCCTACCCCTATGAGGACAACGACTCGCTGACCAACAACAGTGCACCGGCCTCGGTGACGATTAATCCCTGTGTTGGAGGTCAGAAACTGATGTCGAAGCCCATCTACAACATGGCGGTGACCGACGGGCTGGCCAGTTTCAGCTTTATGAAGCGTGATGCGCCCAGCGCCATCACCACGCCAGCCTCGTCTGCGCCAAAAGGCACCTACACCATTCTCTACACCCTTGGCAATATCGCCATTGTGCGCTATGCCAATGGAGCAGTAAGGAAGATTATGCGATAATTCTTCTACATAAATCATATAAAAAAATACCTGTTCTTGTGCTGGGAACAGGTATTTTTGTTTAAAAGCAGCACTTCTGAACATCTGTACCGGGTAAAAAGCACATTCTTACCCTTCTTTATCTGCATTTTTGGTGACCTTTGCCAACGGAAATTTTTACCAATCAGTTATACTTTACTTACTTAAACCAATTTATTACTTTTATGAAAAAGAAAGTTTTACTCTCAACAGTCTTGGCACTGACCATGGGTAGTGCAATGGCTCAGTCGGACCATGTGATTGACCTGCTTCCTAATGGAGTGACCACCGACATTAACCCTGAACGCAGAACAGTGAAGGAGAAGAATCTGGTGGTGGCTGGTAGCGAAGCTAAAGGCTACAAGGCCTATTTTGCCGCTACCGACGATGAACATGGCACGGAGCTGTGGGTGACCGACGGTACGAAGGATGGCACGAAGATGGTGGCCGACATCCTGCCTGGTAGTGGTTCTTCTTCGCCGGCATGGCTCTGTCGTCTGGGCGAGAAGGTGCTGTTTTCTGCCTATACAGACAATGAGGGACGACAGTTGTGGGTGACCGACGGCACCGAGGCCGGCACACAACTGATTGCACAGACCTACGAGATGGGCGACGGCAATCCTCAGGCTATCTATCAGATCAACGAGACACAGGCTGTCTTTGCTGCCATCAGTGACGAGAGTGCGGAATATGATCCCGATAATGGTGCACAGTATTGGTTGTGGATCACCGACGGAACAAAAGAGGGAACAAAGTTTGTGAAGCAGGTGAAGGTGGACAATCCTGGTAAGGAGAACACCAACCAGCACTCTGCCTTTGTGCGTGTGGGTCGCCGTCTGTTCTTCAAAGCCGACGATATTGACGGTCACTACGGCACAGAGCTGTGGGTGACCGACGGTACGGAGGCTGGTACCTATCTGGTGAAGGATATCAACAAAGAGCCCAATACCGACAAGGGCGATGGCTATACGCGCGACTCTGCCATTGACTGTATGGAGAACTATAAGAATGGTAAGCTCTTCTTCAAGGCATGGACCATGGAGAGCGGAAACGAGTTGTGGGCTTCTGATGGTACAGAGGCTGGCACCTATCAGGTTTATGATGCCAATCCTGCCGTTGATCCAAACAATGGTCTGGGCGTTGGTCCTGGCGTCTTTGGTGAAGGCTGGGAGGTTTACAAAGACCGCATCTGGTTCCGCGGATGGAGCTCGTCGACAGGTTTCGAGCTTGTGGGCTCGAACCTGGAGGAGGGCGACTACCAGGTGTTCGACTACTTCACGCTGAATCCCTCGCAGGACCACAACTCTTTTCCCGATCCAGGTTGTGTCTTCCAGGATAAGTATGTGTTCTGCGGTGCCGACGGCTTTGATGCCAATGCCGATCCGGTGCAGCATGGTGGTGAGATGCTGATATTCGATGGTGAGACCATTACTCGCCAGACTGAGACAAAGTTCCCTGGTACTCTCTGCAACTGGGTGAAAGAGCCTATCGTAGCAGGTGGTTCTCTCTACTGGATGAACGAAGCAAACAATGTGGATCAGGGCTTGGGTAGCGGACTCTATCGTCTGGATGACCTTGCTGACGAGCCTGTTGTTGTTCCTACTATCACAACGACTGGTGACAATGTGAACACGCTGCGTAACCTGAACGGCACAATCCTCTATGTATGTGGTGCGAACAACCGCCTTTATGCTGATGAATATACTAAGGTGAACTGGGACGGTCAAAGCGACAAGGGCTATATGGAGCCTGACTTTGGCAGCATGCCCGATGCCATAAAGAACATGGCTGGCGACAAGGTTCAGGAGAAAACCGTCAATGTCTATACTATCAATGGTACACAGCTGCACCGCAGCATCGATGCCAACGAGGCCGCCAAGGGCCTGAAGAAAGGCATCTACATCATTGGTAACAAGAAACATATCGTTTTATAAATTATTATTGTTTAGGTTAGTATGTTGAAACAAGCATTCACTCGTTGCTTACTTGTTTCCCTGTTCGTTTTCTGTGCGAGCTTCGGCTTTGCACAGAAAATGAACATCACGGGTCAAGTGATTGACGACACTCGCGAGCCCCTGATTGGCGTCACCGTCAAAGAGAAGGGCACGACGAACGGTACCGTCACAGACTTTGACGGTAATTACTCTATTACGGTTTCTGCCGGTAGTACGCTGGTATTCTCTTATGTGGGCTATCAGACACAGTCGCTGGCGGTTAACGGACAACGAAAGGTGAACGTCATCTTGCATTCTGACACCAACACACTCGACGAACTAGTGGTCATTGGCTATGGCGTGCAGAAAAAGAGTGATATTACTGGTTCTATCAGTTCTATTGCTGGTAAGGACATCAACAATACCCCCGTGTCGTCTGCGCTGCAGGCGCTGCAAGGCCGCGCCGCCGGTGTGAACATCGTCCAGAACTCTGGTGCGCCTGGTGGCGGAACCACAATCAAAATCCGTGGTACGGGAACCATCAACGATGCCGACCCGCTCTATGTGGTAGATGGTTTCATCGTGGACAATATCGATTATCTGAACCCTAATGATATCGAAAACGTGGAAGTGTTCAAGGATGCTGCCTCAAGTGCCGTTTACGGCTCGCGTGCCGCTAACGGCGTTGTGGCCATTACCACGAAACGCGGTAAGGAGGGTAAGGTGGCTATTGTCTATGATGGATATATGGGCGTGTCGAACCCTTGGAAGAAGATTGACGTGATGGATGCCGACAACTATGCCCTGATGATGGACTATGTCAATGGCTCTTCGACCTATTCTGCCGACGGACGGCTGTTCATGAGCAAGAACGGTGATGGCTCTTATAGTTATGACCCGGCAAAATATGCCATCCTCGACACGTTGCACCATAACTCGGCAGGCAACTGGTGGGATGCTGTGACGCGCACAGGACTGAAGATGCAGCATGGCGTCAGTGTGAGCGGTGGTTCTGAGAAGACACAGTTCCTGGCCAGCAGCAGCTACTATAAAGAGAATGGTATTGTGAAGACGTCAGACTACAACCGTTTCAACAGTCGTCTGAACATCAGCACAAAGTTGGCAGCATGGCTCACGATGCAAGGAAATATGGCCTATACCAATGAGCGGCGTAATGGAGTGCCAGAAGGCTCTTCTGGTATTTTGAAGCAAGCGCTTTACGAGTCGCCAATGGAATATCTTTATAATAATGTGGGCTACTGGTATAGTGCAAACCCTATTGCTAAGCTGGATCAATATAACAACCAGATGCGTAATGACCGTCTGGACTTGAATCTTTCATTGGATGCTAAGTTCCTGAAGTATTTCGATTATCAGTTCAAGGCGTCATACTATACCATACGTCGCGTTGATGATGATTATTCAGAGGTCTTCGGACTTGATGAGGATTTTGTAATGCCTACTTCTCTGTCAACTGTTTACAAGAAACAAGGCAATACCAATAAATGGGAAATCAATAACCTGCTTACTTTCATGTGGCAGGATAAGCACCATAGTATCACAGTTCTGGCAGGTCAGACAGCTGAAGGCTATAAGTACAGTTGGCAGGAAGGCTATCGTTCTGGCACTCCCAGTAACGAAGAGGCGTTCCGTTATCTGTCGGGTGCCTATACTGGTGATAAGGCCTACGGCCTGGATCGTGAATGGACGTCAATAGGTTATATAGGTCGTGTCAACTATAGTCTGAACGACACCTATCTTCTGCAGGCCAATGTGCGTGCTGACGGCTCTTCTATGTTCTCGAAACGCAACCGATGGGGTGTGTTCCCCTCGGTCTCTTTGGGTTGGAAATTCTCTAACGAGGCTTTCATGCAGTCGTTCAAGGGCTGGCTGTCTAACGCCAAGTTGCGCGTGGGCTGGGGTCTGTTGGGTAACAACCGTATTGATGAACTCTCTCGCTATACCTATCTGACCTCGGGCTTCAACTACCCCTTCGGTCTTGGCAACTCCACCGTATTCGAAGGTGCCACGGCCACTGTGCTTGGCAATGATGATATCAAGTGGGAGAAGAACGAGAGCTGGAACGTGGGTCTTGACATCTCGCTGTGGAATAACCGACTGATGCTGACTGCCGAATACTTTAACCGAAAGACCTCCGACATGCTTTTGCGTGTGCCTACGGTCAGCTCTGCCGGACTGGACAGCAGTCCTATGACGAATGCCGGTGCAGTCAAGAACTATGGATGGGAGTTCGACGTGAAGTGGCGTGACAATATTGCTAAGGACTGGCGCTATGAGATAGGTTTCAATCTCTCATGGATAAAGAACAAGGTGACCAGTCTTGGAACAGGAAATGAGCCTATTTGGGGGTCTTACCTTTCAGAGGGTAGCATCGTGGACTATGTTACAAAGACAGCAGTCGGACAGCCTATCGGTAGCTTCTATGGCTACGTAACCGATGGTATCTTCCAGACTTTCGAAGAGGTGAAGCAGAGTGCACAGTATGAGGTGGGCAAGAACGACTTTGAACAGACGACAATGCCTGGCGACTTCCGTTTCAAAGACCTGAATGGCGACAACCGTATCACGGCCGAGGACCGTACGTTCCTGGGCTCTCCTTTACCTGATTTCGTGTTTGGTATTCCCGTGTCTGTGGGCTATAAGAACCTCGACCTGAGCATCTTCATGCAGGGCCAGACGGGCAATAAGATTTTCAACGTCACAGACTACTACCTCTATAATGCCGCCGAGGGCAATGTCTATGCCGACATCCGCTCGCGCCACTGGTCAGGACAGCTGGAAGGTCAGGCACGCACATTCTTCCCCAAGAATACGAATACCAACATTCCAGACTTGGCGAACAACGATACACCGCGCAACTTCCGCGCCAGCGACTTCTTCATTCAGGATGGCGACTACCTACGCGTGAAGCAGGTGCAACTCACTTACAACCTGCCTCAGAGTGTGCTGTCGCGCTTGAAGATTAATGCGCTGTCTCTGTCGTTAACAGCCTATAACCTGTTTACCATTACGGGCTACGACGGTTTCGACCCCGAGGTGGGTAAGGTGTCGGGCACAGAAACCAACAACCTCAGCATGGGCGTTGACCAAGGTAACTATCCCCAGGCTCGTTCGTTTACATTTGGTGTCAAACTGGGTTTATAATTATTGAATAGAACAACTATGAACAAGCTTTTATATAAGATATCCGTTCTTGCGATGGCCTTCTCGATGACGGCCTGTGACGACTTCCTGGATAAGGACGTGCTGGGCAATGCCACCGACGAGAACTATTACGACACGCGGTATAAGATGCAGAGCGCACTTGATGCGGCCTATGATGAGTTGCAGTCTGATGAATATAACGACCAGGAGTGGCGCTTCGGCGAAGCTATGGGCGACAATGTGTTTGGCACAGACGAAGGACTCTCGTCGCAGATGGGACAGCTGGTGAACTTTCGTTTCAACACGTCGAACACATGGATTCTGCAGCGGTGGCGCGTGAACTATAAGGGTATTCACCGTGCCAATCAGGTGATTTATAACATCCACCGGGTGCGCATCACCAATGATCAGTTGGCTACCTATAATCAGGTGCGCTGGATTTATGGACAGGCAAAGTTCCTGCGTGCGTATTATTACTTCAACCTGATAAAGACTTTTGGTGGCGTGCCCATCAGACCGGAACAGGAACGTGTGGACTCCCTGGTTGTGCCTCGCTCTACCTTGGAGGAGTGCTATGCCTATGTGGAAAAGGACCTGCGCGAGGCTGCCGTCATGTTGCCGAATGTGTATAGCAGTTCTTCAGACCTGGGCAAGGCGACACGCGGTGCTGCGATAGCCCTGCTGATGAAAGTGCTGATGTATGAGGCGAAGCCAGGCGTGCCTTCCGAGAAATGGAATGAAATGGTGGAGCTGGGACAGTATATGGTTGACAATACTACAATGACCTATGCTCAGATGTTGAAATACGACGGAAAGGAAGACTGGGAAACATTGCGAGAGCGTCTGTGGTTCAAGCCTGTTTCGCTGATACAGAACGGAACACAGAACACGAGTGAGTATGAGAGTCCTACAGCGAATCTGCCAACCATGAACAATGTCTATTCGTTGGAGTATAAGGACTATTATGGCAATGCTCTGCATAATGGTGATAAGCTGTCGTATCTGTATCAGTTCTACAACGATGGTGAGTTCAGCAAGGGGTCTATTTGGGAGATCAACTTCAAGGAGAGTGCCGATGGCACCAGTGGTGATACCAACGAAGGACAGGGGCTGGAATTCTTCAATGTTGGTCAGGTGAAGATGTACGCCACCGATCAGTTGTTGACTAACATCTTTGATACCGACGTGAGAAAGGACTTTACGATTCATCACCAGGGCCAGACCTTCGATGGAGAGATATGGCAAGGTGGCGAAGGCAACTATGTGTCGTTGAAATGGTACACGCCAAAGAAGGATAAACCAAAGTATGCCGGCGATAACGGCAGAAACCGTCGCGTCTTGCGCTATGCCGATGTGGTGCTGATGTATGCTGAGGCGCTGAACGAGTGCGGACAGCGTGAGCAGGCGCTTGCCAATCTGAATAAGTGTAAGGCACAGGTCAACACGCTTAATAATTCCACGAAACTCTATGTGGCAGGTGGCTATGGCTATATACGCGACCAGATATGGAGTGAGCGCCGCATGGAGTTTGCCTTTGAGTGGGACCGCTATTTCGACCTTGTCCGTCAGGGTATCGCTGCCAAGACGCTTCATAACTTTGCGCAGTATCGCGCCACGCGTCGCGGTGCTTACTTCCGCGAGGGTGTTCATGAGCTGATGCCTATCCCACAGACTGAGGTTGACGTGGCAAATGGTGTGGTAAAACAGAATTATGGCTATTAATGCAAACGACAAACAAGATGAAAACAATATATGCTATACTATTGATGAGCCTGCTCCTGGTGGCATGCTCTGACGAGAATGAGAGCGCTCGTACGCCTGTTGCCAGCGCAACTATCAGCGAGACGGAACTGGAGATTAACCAAAGTGCACAGATTGACTTTACGGGGGTGGCCGATCAGGTGGTGGTATGGACTGGCGACGAGGGACACGACTATGCTAAGCGCAAGGCTGGTGATACGGGCTTCGCCGTGAACAAGGGTCACTTCTCTTACTCATACAGCGTGCCTGGACAGTTTCATATCGTGGTGGTTGCTACCACTTACGATACTTTCATGGGCGACAACCTCAGCAGCGATACCATCGCCTTTGATGTGGTGGTGAAGGATGATGTGACAACCATCGACAAGCTCTATTCCAGCATCACTCCGAATGTTTACTATGCCGAGCTGATGGAGGAAAGCAGTGACTGGGTTCTCTGTCTGCCTTCCAAACAGGTGTATAACGGTCGAGAGGTGGTGCTGAAAGCCGAACGTCAGCGACTGAGTTTCGATATTGAGTCGGACTCGTCGAAGGTTTATGTCGATGACGTGCTGTGGACGGCCAAGACCTATTACGACCTGACGAAGACACACCATATCAAGGTGGAGTCGGACTTTGGTTCTGTGCGTGATTATATGCTCTACACGCTCGTTTACCCAGAGTTCTCGTCTGTATCCTTGAATGGCATTGAGGGGGTATTGGTGCGTGATGCCTTTAATCAGAATGCACTGACATATCAGTTTGCGCTTCCAGAGGGGACGGACAAGCAAAATATCACTCTTTTACACAATATAAAAGACAATGAGAAGTTTTATATTAATGGGAGGGAGATTCCTTCAGGCGCTACCATCGACTTAACACAGGAGGGCATCTATACCCTTGTAACAACAGCGCCAGAGAACAGTCGTGTGAAAGCAACATCTATTATTACTTTTGAAATCCTTTGAACAATGAAACAGTTATTCTCATTTTTTCTCGTGATACTTTTCTGTCTGCAAGGTGTGTATGCAGGTAGTAAGGCTCCCTATACAGGTTCTCGTATCTTCTGGGATACGGCTACCAAGAAACAGATTTTTTCCAGTGGCGGCTATCCGCGAATGATAGAGCTGCAGGACGGTAGGTTGATGGCTGTTTGTGAGAACAAAGGCATTGATATAGCCTTTAGTAGCAACAAGGGCAATACGTGGACCGCTCCTACTAAGATAGTGACGAACGGGAACATCCCTGAGTGTGCGCCCGATCTGATTCAGTTGAGCGACGGCACCATCCTTGTTGCCTACAACCCTCGACCTTCGGCTCCTTATTCTGCCGATCGCCTATTTGGTATTCACCTGAAGCGAAGCACCGACAACGGAAAGACCTGGAGTGACGATATCGCAGTGTTTGACGGAAACTATGACTTCAGGGACGGTTGTTGGGAGCCGGCTTTCCTGGAGATGCCCGATGGAGAGGTGCATCTCTACTTCGCAGACGAGACTCCCTTTACCAGTAATGATGACCAGCGCATAGCCATCTGTCGCTCTCATGATAAAGGTGTTACGTGGACGACTCCGAAGATCGTTGCCTACCATTCTGGAAGTCGCGACGGAATGCCGTCGGCTGTCATTCTGGACAACGACAGTATTGCGCTCTGTTTTGAGAATCCTGGATGGCCGGGCGTTGGCGACTTCATTCCAACAATAGCTGTCTGTGCTGTCAAGGACAACTGGAAGCGCTTTGTGCCTTATCCTTCGACAAATCGTTGGCAGGCCATCGATCGCGATTATGTGAATCCGCAGGTTAAGGGTGGTGCTCCCTATATCCGAAAGTTACCATGGGGTGAGACGGTCTTGTCGCACCAGACTCATTACAACGGGAAATACGAGATGATGGTCTATGTGGGTGATGAAAAGGCGCAGAGCTTCAAGGCGATGAGCAATCCGTTTAAGACCAGTGCTAACGAGGATTATATGTGGAACTCCGTCAGCGTGATTGATACTGGCGTTGTCGTTGCTATAGGAAACCTTGTAGGCGGAGGCGTCTATATGGAGAAGGGCTATGCCGTGAGAATGCTGCAGGCTCCCTTTGCCAAGACCACTATTGATGGAACTCAGACACGCAATGAGGGTTATTATAGCGCTACTGCGACGCAGATGATACTGGGTCAGCAGAATGTCATGCGTTTCACAGGCGACTTTGCCTATGATGAGGATTCGCTCTATTTCACTTCGCGCGTTTCAGACGCCGATCAGGTTTCAAGTGGCTCTAATGGCGATGGTGTCACGTTGTTCATTGATACCAAGAATAGTTCTTCTGACCAAATTATTTCAGAAGGAACATTCCGCTTCCAATTTATGGCCAATGGGAAGATGCGAGTGGCTAAAGGTAATGGCACCAGCTCGTGGCAGTGGAATGCCATGAGTGCAGATACGCTTGGCGTGAATTACAAGCGTGGCGGCACCAACCGTTATTATATTGTTGAGGCGGCCATTCCCTGGGAACGTTTAGGATTCTCTAAGGAAACACGTCCCAATGGCACACATATGCGTGTGAATGTAATGTTGCAGAATCGCAGTACCGACAATGCGACATTGAACTACGAGATGCTGCCTGATGCCAAGCGCGACGAGTCGTGGTCGTGGATGGACTTCTATCTGCAACCTCATGACGCATCAGCCGTTCAAGATACGAAGGTAAGCAACAAGACAAACAAGGTCGGTATCTACGACCTTCAAGGACGATTAATAGAACAAACGAATGGCAATAGCTTCCCTCTTCTTCGTAAGAGGGGAGCACCTGTCATTGTGCGTCAGCAGCATGCTGATGGTTCTACGAGCACACATAAGGTGATGATGAAATGATGATGAGAAGAAACGAACTCCGGTTACTCCTGTTATGCCCATTGCTCCTTCTGGCAATGGTCATACGGGCTGACGGTATTCGTTTCCAGCACATCTCCAGTCAGAAAGGCCTGCCGCACCAGCAGGTCGAGGCCATTGCCCAGGATGGTAATGGCTATATTTGGTTTGGCACGCGTAATGGTTTGGCGCGTTACGACGGCTACGGCATGCGAACCTATTTCCACGATGATGGCAACCCTCATTCTCTACGCCATAATTTCATCAAGGATCTTTTTATTGACAGTAAGCAACGTCTGTGGATAGGAACGGAAGAGGGTATCAGTCGATACCGCAATACGACGAACGACTTCGTGAACTACGACTATCCCGACCGTCAAATACCTTGTATCACAGAGACAACCTCCGGACGCATCATTGCAGCCGGAGCCGATGTCTATGTCTATGATGAGGAGAACGACCGTTTCAATGCGATACCTTCTATTGGCGAGGGCTTTAACCTTGCTGTGGCATCCGATAAGAAAGGACGGGTCTTCGTGGCCACCAACAATTCCATTTACTACTACGACAAAGACATGAAGCGCATAGAGCATCTGCCATCGGAATACTACGACTTCCTGACGGGAGCGGATGGTATATGCCCTATGCTCTTTGATGCTTATGATCGTTTATGGGTAGGTCGTAATGGAAAGGGCGTAGAAGTCATCGATTTGAAGACTAAACAGTTGAGGGTCTATGAGCCACAGATGCTTTCCGATGGTACGGTGCGTGTAATTCGCGAAGATGCTTTGCACAACATCTGGTTGGGTACTGAGCAGGGAGTGACGATTATCCGGCAGAACGGACAGATAGACATCATTCGTCAGGACTTGGTGAACAAGGACTTGCTTTCTGACAATGCCATCTATGATATCCTATTTGACTTTGACAACAATGCATGGATAGGCACTTACTTTGGTGGTGTAGACCTGTTGTTGCAGAATAATCACACCTTCCAATGGATTGTACCTGGCAAGGAACAGTTCAACCTGTCCGGTAAGGTGGCACGTATGATGGCTGAAGTGGGACAGGGTATTATCTGGATAGCTACGGAAGACGGAGGATTGAATATCTGCGACATGCAGAAGAGGGAGATACAGCCTTTCACGGCGATTCCTGATATAGGCACTAATATCCATAGTCTTTATTACGATGAGCAGACGTGTGACATGTGGATAGGTACTTTCCGCAATAGTCTTTTCAGGTATAATCTGAAGACAAAGGCTAAGAAACGCTATGAGATAATTCCTGGTTTTACATCCAACAGTGTCTTTAGCTTTGCCAAGCAGCGCGATGGAAAGCTATGGGTGGCTACCACGCAGGGACTGCGTTGGTATGATGACAAGACGGATTCGTTCCAGAAGATGGGACATGATTTCCTGGATAACCACTTTGTCTATACGCTGACAGCTGATGCTGCTAATAATATATGGGCAGGAACCACTACTAATGGCTTCTTCCGTATAGAGGGAAAAACGGGTCAGGTGACGGAATGGAATGTCACTAATACAAGGAATGGACTGAAGGACAATTATGTGACAAGTATCTATGTGGCTGACGACGGCCTCGTGTGGTTGGGTACAAACAATAATGGCTTGCAGACGTTCCATCCGCAAACGGGCAAGTTCAGCCAGATAGAGGGCGAGTCCACGCTGCAGCAATGCACCGTTTGCAGTATCATTGGCGACAGCTTCGGACATATATGGATAAGTACCAGCCGCGGTCTTTTCCGCTATTCTTCAAAGACACGTGCGCTGACACGCTTCACCACAGAGAACGGACTACCTACCAATCAGTTCAACTTCTCTTCCTCTCTTCGCTGTTCTGATGGCAATCTCTACTTCGGAACGGTCGATGGATTGGTTTATTTTAACCCCGGAAACTTGGAGGGCGGAAAGGTGGATTATAAGGTGTTCCTCAAGCAACTGACCATCAATGGTAAGCTAATCGATGCGGGAACAGTTGATTCTCCACTCGAAAAGGAGCTGAATTCGACTCGAGAGGTAACGCTTTCCTATGAGCAAAGTCGTTCTTTTGCCATCGATTATGGTGTGATAATCCCTGCTAACAATAGTAGCATCAATTACCAGATATGGGTGGAGGGTATTCACAAGACGTGGCAGGATGCAGGAAACGACCATCGCTTTATGGCCTACAATCTGGCACCTGGCACTTATGTGCTGCATCTCAGGGCTAATAACAGCAGCGAGAACTGGGATCAGTGTCCGGAGACGGTGCTCAAGATAGTAGTAAAACCACCGTTCTATCGCTCTACGTGGGCTTACGTCTTTTATCTCATCATACTGGTACTCATCGTGGGCTACATACAACGGCAGTACACACACCGTATGGAGGCGCGCAACCAGACAAGGATGGCGCTGATGGAGAAGGAGAAGATAGAGGAATTGGACAAGGCAAAGTCGAGCTTCTTTACGACGGTGTCTCACGAACTGAAGACCCCGCTTTCGCTGATTGTCGCCCCCTTGAAAAGCATTCACCGTGAAAACATTCCTGAGGATGAACGCAAGCATCTGGATATGGCCATTCATAACACGGGGAAGATGGAGGAACTTATCAACGAGCTGGTGACCTTCAACAAGGTGGAAAGCGACAACTTCCCCTTTTATTTGCAGAAAGGCGACCCGCTGGCGTTCATCCACCGTGTGACAGCTGCCTTCCAGGATGTGGCACGCGAGAAGAGTATCTCGTTCTATGTGCGCTGTGAGGATAATGGCGAGGAGGTATGGTTCTCGCCGTTCTATGTAGAGCGTATCTTAAACAACCTCTTGACTAATGCCTTTAAATATACGAAGAACGGTGGCGAGGTAATCGTTAATGCTGCGATAAAGAATCGCGAGGGCGATATCTTTAACTACCTGTTCTTTGAGGTGATAGACAATGGTATAGGCATTGTGAAGGAAGAGCAGCAGAACATCTTCAATCGGTTCTATCAGACGCCACGCGGTGTCTCTGTTGGTACAACGGGATGGGGTATCGGACTCTCGCTGGTGAAGCGCCTGGTGGAGATTCACAAGGGTTTCATCGGTTTGGAAAGCGAGGTAAACAGGGGCTCTGACTTCCAGGTATGGGTGAATGTGGACAGACGTGCTTTCGACGAGAAGAGTCTGGTTGGCGATGCTAAGACGCTCGCATCTATCGACGACTATCATATTGCTAAGGTTACCACGTCGTTCTTTCCTGCCACAGAACAGACCGAAGATGGTGAGGAAAAGAAGAATGCCATCCTCATTGTGGAGGACAACGATGAGTTGCGGCTGTTCTTGGCCGACTATCTCTCGCCTCATTTCCGCGTTTTCACAGCGCGTGATGGCGATGAGGGCTTGAAGATGGCACAGTCGAACGACGTGATGCTGATTATCAGCGATGTGATGATGCCACGCATGGATGGCATAGAGATGTGCCATCGGTTGAAGAGCGATGTGGCCACCTCGCACATTCCCGTCATCCTGCTGACGGCTAAGAATCAGCAGCAGGACTTTATTGAGGGCTATCAGAGTGGTGCTGAGGCTTATATTCCAAAGCCTTTCGATCCGCAGGCACTCGACCTTCAGGTGAACAATATGATTCAGCTCTTGAAGGCTCGTCAGGATGCTTTGCTCAAGACGCCCGTTGAAGAGGAGAAGGAAGTGCCGCATCTGAACAAGCTGGACCAGGAGTTTATTGTGCGCATCAATGCCTATATAGATCAGAATATCTGCAACGGTGACCTTTGTGTGGCAGATATCACCTCCGAGATGAACGTCAGTCGCACGCTGCTTCATGTTAAGATGAAGAGTCTTTTCAATATGTCTATCAGTGAGTATATCAACCACAAGCGCATACAGTATGCCTGCCGATTGATGGACGAAGGCTATAAAGTATCGGAGACGGCTTATCGCAGCGGATTCTCTGACCCTAACTATTTCTCAAAGAAGTTCAAGAAGTTTACTGGAAAGAGTCCTACGGATTATATCAAGGAACATTAATCGTTGGGCCTGCCTTTCGTTGACTTTGGTTACCTGAAACCTCAAGCTTGCTTACTTGAAAGCCTGACTTTCGTTACGGGAAAGTCAGGCTTTTATGATGGGGGTGTCGTCACCCCGTTGCGGGATGTACGAATGCTTATTCTTTGCTGGTGGGCTGACGCAGGCTCTGCTTCAGCTTCAGGATGCGTCGCACGCTCTCGTCGATGCGCGCTTCGCTGATGGTGCCCTTGTTGACGGCATCGACAACGGCATCGAAGGCCTCTACAAGGTCGTAGGGGTTGAGGATGATGTCAAGACCTGCCTGTATGCCCAGCAGCGTGGCTTCTACGTTGTTGTACTGCTGAGTGATGGCTCCCATCTCCATGGCGTCGGCAACGATGACGTTCTTATAGCCCATCTCCTTACGAAGCTTGTCTTGCAGAATGTAGCTGGAGAGGGTAGAGGGCATGTCGGCTCCTGATACGTTGGGCAGTGAGATATGAGCAGTCATGATGAGCTGACAGCCCCAGTTGATACCTGCACGGAAGGGTATCATCTCGCAGTTGCTAATCTCGTCCCAGGTCTTCAGTGACTGGGCGTAGCCATAGTGCGTGTCGGCCTTGGTGTCGCCATGACCGGGGAAGTGCTTGATACATCCGGTGATGCCTGCGTCTTTCAGTCCCTGCAGATAACTGACAACCATTGTGGCGGCCACTTCGGGGTCGTCGCTGAAAGCACGGGCGCCAATGACGATATTGTCGGGGTTGGTGTTGACGTCGGCAACGGGTGCAAAGTCAACGTCGAAGCCATAGCGGTACAGATAAGTACCAATGTAGTTGGCAGCGTTGTAAGCCTGCTGTGGGTCGCCTGTGGCTCCGATGGTGCCCATGGGCTGTATCTTATCAACGTTGAAGTTGGGGTTGTTGCCGATGCGTGCCACGCGACCGCCTTCCTCGTCGATGCAGAGCATAGGTGCGCCCTTAAAGCGGCGTATCTGTGAAACGAAATGTGTAAGCTGTGTCTCGTCGTTGATGTTGTGGGCATAGAGGATGATGCCACCAACGGGATAATCGGCATTGACGTTGGTCATGGTCTGATTGACCTCTTGTGTCTTTATGGGCGCATAGTCATGGGTGTGGATGGTGGTGTCGAGCGACTCGATGCGGGTCATGAACATCTGACCAATCTTCTCGCGAAGGGTCATCTGTTGCAGTTGCTGTTCTATGACATCGGGAACGGTTGTGTTGTCATCATCTGAACACGAAGTAAAAAACAAACTACCGCAGGTTGTCAGGATGGCGGTAAGCATCCATAGATTTTTTTTCATTAAAATGTACGTTATTATTGGTTAGTTGTTACTCGATAAAGAGCCTCAGCCGAGGGTGATGTTTTCCACCTCTACGGGTTCGTGAAGGAAGATTTGCGCTTGCTCCTTGAACTTCTGGGGATTCTCGGTGGTGAGATAGTGGACTGTGGCGCCTTTCGAACAGAGGGCGTCCAGAGAGGTGTGGCGCTGCAGATAGTGCTTCAGGCTGTCGGCCACATACTCACCTTGTGGGACGACACGGACGCCTGAGGGTAGGTATTTCAGTATCTTGGGCATCAGCAGTGGGTAGTGCGTGCAGCCCAGGATGATGGTGTCTATCTGCGGGTCGAGGCGCATGATTTGGTCTATGCGCTTCTTTACGAAATAGTCGGCACCGGGACTGTCGGCCTCGTTATACTCTACCAGTGGTACCCAAAAAGGACAAGCCACACCCGAGACGGTGAGGTCTGGATGCAGCTTGTGAATTTCTAAGTTATAGCTCTCACTCTTGATGGTGCCTTCGGTGGCCAGCACGCCTACGTGGCGGCTCTGGGTGAGCGAGCCAATGACCTCGGCAGTGGGACGAATGATGCCCAGCACACGACGGTCGGCATCCCATTGTGGCAGATCGACCTGCTGAATGGTGCGTAGCGCCTTCGCTGAGGCCGTGTTACACCCTAGTACGACCAAGTGGCAGCCCATCTCAAAAAGTCGCAGCACAGCCTGTCTGGTGAACTCATAGACCACATCGAACGAACGTGGACCGTAGGGTGCACGTGCATTATCGCCGAGATACAAGTAGTCGTACTCGGGCAGCAGTTGACGAATGCCATGCAGGATGGTCAGTCCGCCATATCCGCTATCGAAAATGCCGATGGGACCGGCTGTGGAGGGAAGCTTCATTTTGTTTGATTCAGTAGTTCCTTGACGTCGAGGGTGATGTCAACAGCCATCTGGGGTTCGATGAATGGACAGGCATTTGAGTCGGTATTCACCACGAGGGCCAGTCCTTGTTCTTGTGCCACCTTGGCAATAGCCTCTTTCAGTTTGAGCTGAAGGGGAGCCATGGCTTCACGCTCTGCCTTCTGGATATCTTCGCGTCCTTGCTTTTTGAACTGGAGGTTGCGCTCCAGGAGCTCCTGCAGTTCGGTCTGTCGCTTCAAGAGAATGGTGCGGGGGAAGTCCTTCTGTCCGTCGAGGAAAGCCTCGTACTTGGTGTTGAACTCTTTCTCCACACGCTTCATCTCGGCCTCGTAGGCTGCACGCAGATCCTTCACCTGCTGTTGTACGTTGCCGTACTCGGGCATGGCGGTCAGGGCTGCGTCGTAGCTCAGATAGCCAATGCAGATGACAGGCTGGCGAGGAACAACGGTGGTGGTGTCGCTACTCTCCTGAGCCAGAAGAGGCAGCGACACCATCATCATGATTAATAACAGGAATTTCTTCATTACTTCAGACCCAGCTTGGCTTTGATAGAAGCGGTTACGTCGGTTGACAGTGTGGTGCTGATGAAGGGGATACCGGCAGTGGTGTCCATGATATATACATAGCCACCCTCCTGACCAACGGCCTTGATGGCGTCGAGCACCTTGGTCTGGATCACCTGCATCTTCTCCTGCTGAGCCTTGCCCAGAGCCTGCTGGTTGTCCTGATAGGTCTGCTGAATGCGCTGGTAGAGGTCCTGCAGCTCCTGGTTGCGACGGGTCTTGATGTTCTCGGGCAGAGTAGCCTCTTCCTTCTCGAAAGCTTCAGCCTTCTTCTGCAGCTCTTCCTGCATAGACTTCAGGTCAGCCTCGTACTGCTGTGTGAGCTTCTCGATCTCGGTGCGGGCAGCGGTGAACTCGGGCATAGCCTGGATGATCTCCTGAGTGTTTACGTGTCCGAACTTGGGAGCACTCTGTGCTGATGCAGCGGTGAAGCTGCAGATGGCGCAAATAGCGCAAAGAATAATCTTTTTCATTGTTGTTATGATTTTATTAATTTAATGTTTTCGTTTAATAAGTGTAGCCCAACTTCTTCAGCACTTCATCGCTGATGTCGATCTTGGGTGAACCGAAGATAATGCCGGTGTCGCTGGCGCGATCGAGTACCAGCTGATAGCCGCGGAAGTCGGCCACATCTTTGATGGCATTATAGACCTCGTCCTGAATGGGAGTCATGAGGGCGGTGCGCTTCTTGAACAGCTCGCCCTCGGGTCCAAAGTATTTCTTCTTCAGGTCGGCAGCCTGCTTCTCTTTCTCCATGATAGCATCTTGCTTGGCCTTCTTTTGTTCCTTTGAGAGGAAGACCACCTCGTTCTGGTAGTTTTTATACATGGTCTGTGCCTCGGTGGTCAAAGCGTCAACTTCGGCCTGCCACTTCTTAGATACCTGTGAGAGTTGCTCGTTGGCGCGCTCATAGGCAGGGATGTTCTTGAAGATATAGTCCATATCTACCAAGGCAAACTTCTGTGCTGAGGCCGTTGAAAGCCCGCATACAGCACAAATCATTAGGATAATTAGTTTTTTCATCATATTCATTGTTGATAGTTCCACAATTACTTTATTTTTTTCAGGCGACTTTTCAAGGGAAGAGTCAGACGCATAATCTAATCATATCTCTCATCTCTCACCTCTCAGTTCTCACCTCTCAGTTCTCACCTCTCATCTTGCGACAAAGCCGCACCCTCTCAGTTCCCTAGAACTCCTGTCCAAGGATGAAGTGGAACTGGCTGCCGCCCTTGTTCCATCCAGAGCCGTTATACACCTTGTCAAAGCCGTAGGCCCAGTCGATACCCATCAGACCAACCATTGGCAGATAGATGCGCACACCGATACCGGCCGAACGCTTCATGTCGAAGGGATTGAAGCTGCGGGTGTTGGCCCAGGCGTTACCACCTTCAAGGAATGTCAGACCATAGATGGTGGTGTTGCCCAGCATGAAGGGATAGCGAAGCTCCAGTGTGAAGCGGTCGTAGGCATAGGCATCGTAGTAGCCGTAGCCACCAGTAGAGCCAGCCTTCACGTTGGCAGAGTAAGAGAGCGAACCATTCTCGTAACCGCGCAGACCGATGGTCTCCTCGGCATAGCTGGTGCTATAGCCACTCATACCGTCACCACCCACATAGAAGGTTTCGAAGGGTGACTTCTTATGCTGGTTGTAGGCACCCAGCAAACCGAACTCTACGCGGGTCATCAGCACGAAGCACTTCTGACCACCGGTGAGGGCTGTATAGGTGCGGCTCTTGAACTTCCACTTATGATATTCCACCCAGCGGTATTTCTCCTGCTGTTCGGCCTGGTAGCGCTCCTGGTCTTTCTCATAGGTAGATGCCAGTGCCAGGTTCTTGTAGTCCTTGCCGTCGAAGAGTGACCAGGGTGGGGTAAGAGTTACGCTGAGCGAGAACTCTGAACCGTGACGTGGGAACAGGGGGTTGTCGGTAGATGTACGGGTCAGTGCCAGCGACAGGTTGAGGTTGTTGGAGTTACCGTTAGAGATAAGGAAGTAACGCCAGTCTTTCAACATATAACGCTGATAGGCCAGGGTGGCTGAGAACTGGAAGTAGTCATCGGGCCAGCGCAGACGCTTACCCCATCCTAAAGACAGTCCGAACAGCTTCACGTACTTGTCGTCATCGAGAAAGCTCTCGTAGTTGTTGTAGTAACCACCATTGTACATACCGTAGCCATAGGAAGAGTACATATAGCTGTTCATCCACGACTGGTTGTAGTAGTTGCTCGATACGTCGCTCTGCTTAGAGTAGTAGGCACCGATGTTAAAGGCGTTAGGACGCTTGCCACCAAACCAGCCGGTAGAATAGTTACCACTCAGCGAACTGTAGTAGCGACCGTTGGTCTGGAAGCTGAGGCCGATCTGCTCGCCATCACCTGCAGGCAGGATGCCGCGGTGCAGCTTGTTCTTGCCCAGGAGGTTGCGCAGCGAGAAGTTGTTGAACTTGATACCTACGCGACCAATGATACCGGTCTGTCCCCAACCCAGTGAGAGCTCCAACTGGTCGTTAGACTTCTGCTCCAGGTTCCAGTTGATGTCCACGGTACCGTCTTCGTAGTTGGGTTCCACCTTCGGGTCGATGGCCTCGGGGTCGAAGTAGCCCATAGAAGCGATATCACGGTAAGAACGGGTCAGTGCCTCTTTATTGAACAGGTCACCGGGCTTGGTGCGCAGCTCACGACGTACCACCTCCTCATAGAGGCGGTCGTTACCAAAGATGCGTACGTGGCTGAGGTGGGCCTGGCGGTCCTCATGGATACGTACTTCAATATCGATAGAGTCCTCAACGATGTTGATTTCTGTGGGGTCAACGCTAGAGAACACATAACCATTGTTATAATAGTAGTTGCCCACGGCATCGTCGTCGGTCTTCAGACGCTTGTCCATCAACTTCTGGTTGTACACGTCGCCCTTCTTCATGCCCAGCACGGCATCCAGATAGTCGGTGTTGACCACGGTGTTGCCCACCCAAGAGATGTTGCGCAGGTAGTATTTCTGTCCTTCGTCAATCTTCAAGTAGATGTTGAGATGCTTCTCGTCGTTGTTCCAGATAGAGTCTTCCTCGATGGTAGCATCGCGGAATCCCAGCTCATTATAGCGCTCGATGAGTTTCTCCTTGGCTTCCTGATAGCGCTCGGGGGTGAACTTCTTGGACTTCAGGAAAGAAGACAGTTTGCCAGCTTCATGAATCTTGCCGAAGGCACCTTTCTTAAACAGGCTACCCTTAATCTTGGTGTCAGAGAGCTGCTTGTTGCCATCCAGGATGAGGTGGCGTATCTTCATCTTGTCCTTTTTGTCGATGTTCACATCCAGCACGATCTGGTTCTTGCCCGTCACATCATCATGTTGGGTGATCTCAATCTCGGCGTTCTTGTAGCCTTTGTCGTCGAAATACTTCTTAGCCAAAATCTTTGCACGGTCAATGAGGTTCTTGGTCAAACTCATGCCTTTCGCCATGCCCAGCTTCGACTCGAGGTCTTCGCGCTCGCTCTTCTTCACACCCGTGTAGTGGATGGCAGAGATACGTGGGCGCAGAGCCAAATGGATGCACAGATAGACGCGCGAATCCACGATAGAGTCGGCGGTGATAGACACCTTTGAGAACAGTCCGTGCTTCCAGTAGCGTTTCACACCCTCGGTGATCTCAGCGCCAGGCACTTCAATCTGCTGACCTACCGAGAGGCCCGACAGGTTGATGAGTACATAGTCCTCATAGCCTTCTACACCTTCGGTTCTGATGCCACCGATGGTGCACTGGCGTGGTGTACCCGCATAAGAGATATCGGGGTTGACAATGACGTTCTGTGCATTTATAGTGAATAGTGGAGCCTGCAGAAGGAGGAATGCTGCGCAGAGCATCAGTTTGGTCTTCTTCATGCCTTTCTTCACCATATTATATATGATCTTATTATTCATCTTTACAGTTCACTTTTCATTCTTCACATCCTCTTCTTCTACCTGGGCTTCGGTCTTGCCGAAACGGCGCTGGCGCTGCTGGAAGCTACCGATGGCCTTGTGCAGGTCTTCCTCCATAAAGGCGGGCCAGTAGGTGTCGCAGAAATACAACTCGGAATAGGCAATCTGCCACAACAGATAGTTAGAGATGCGCACCTCGCCGCCCGTACGAATCAGTAGATCGGGATCGGGCATGAAGTTGGTCCATAGGTTCTGGTCGATAGTGGTCTCGTTGATATCCTCGACCTTGAGCAGACCGTCTTTCACCTGCTGAGCGATGCTCTGAGTGGCTTTGACGATCTCAAGTTTTGAAGAGTAGCTCAGCGCTACGACCATGGTCATAGCGCTATTGTTGGCTGTATGCTGTTCGGTCTCGTCGAGCTTCTTGTTGACTTCGGCAGGAATGCGACTGCGGTCGCCTATCACACGGAAACGAACGTTGTTCTTCATGAAGATCTCGTCCTCAAGCGAGGTCAGTACCAGTCCCATCAGGGCTGCCACCTCGTCGGTAGGGCGGTTCCAGTTTTCCGTAGAGAAGGTGTAGAGCGTGAGATACTTCACACCCAATCGTACACACTCCTTGGTGATGCGGCGCACGGTTTCCACTCCGGCCTGGTGGCCGTAGGTGCGCTCCTTGCCACGTTCCATGGCCCAACGGCCATTACCGTCCATGATGATGGCAATGTGCTGGGGGATGCGCGTCATATCTAATGCATATTCCATAATGCTTATCGTTATTTCATTGTTAATCGTCGTCATTCATGCAGGTCTTACACTTCGTCCATAGGTCGTAGGTAAGTGACAGCTGCAAGGTGCTGTAGCAGTCGGTGTTCTTAAAGAGGCCGCTGCTCTTGATGCCGTAGGGGTCTGCCAGTCCGTCGAGCTTGTCGGTGCCTGTGAAGTGCATCAGCCATTCTGCTGATAGGTTCAGGCGGTTGGCAACCTTATATTTCACGCCTATGCCGAAAGGCATCTGGAAACCGGTCGATGACTTCTTGAAGTTGTCGAGGCCGGTGACGTCGGCATTGGCAAAGGTGAGTCCCATGCCCAGTGCGATGAAGGGCGTAAAGGGGCGTGCACCGTGGTATTCCTGTCCTGTGCCGTAGGGCCAGAAGTTGTATTCGAAGGTGACGTCAAAGTCCACGGTCTTAGTCTTGAAGTTCCATGCCTCTCCGTTCAGCACGGGATAGACGGTCTCCGCATTGGATGAAGAACCGTCCAGTTTGCTAAAACGCAGGTTGGCGGCCCATGCGGTGCGAGGGTTTGGCTTGTATTTTGCCACCACTCCTGCCATGGCGTTCTGTCCTCTGAGCAGGTTGGCATCCAAATCGCCCACGTAGCTCTGTGCACCTGCCCCAGCACCTATTTCCATGCGGTATTCAGGTTCATCCTGCGCTTTTGTCCCAAGGACGCCCAGCAGCAGACAAGTGGTGAGAATCAGGATTCGCATCGTCAAAAGCCTTGTCTCCTTTCGTTTTTATTTCTTATAGCCTTTCCACAGTTCTCCGCTATTGGTAATCACCCAAAGGCGTCCCTGCGAGTCGGTGGTCATGCTGAACTGCGTGCCCTGCACGGATGTGGGCAACTGATAGATGGATTCCTCGCGCCAGGTGAGGCCCTGATCGCGGCTCTCGTAGATGGTCTTGGCATCGCCAATGGCCAGTACGTGACCGTTGTAGCAGGTCAGCGACAGGTGCTCTTGTACAGGCAGCGTGTAGCGGTTGCTGTCATCCAGTCCCATGAACACCCACTTGTTGTTGGCTTCTGTGTCGTAGCAGCTCAGTTTGCGCCATACGGATGTCTGGTTGTTGGCATACGAAGCATCGCCAACCATCAGGACATAGTCGGTATTGTTGGCAGAGGCATAGGGCCAGCTGATCATGGCGATATTATTGGCAGGTAGCAGCGAGGCAGCTTCGTCGAGTGTCTCGTTGGTCCAGTCTTTTGCATAGGCATCAGCAGAGACTTTCAGCATGCCGTCGTTACCCAGTGCATAGAGTTCTTTGCTGCTGGCACCCAGGAGCTGTTTCAGATTGGCATTGGTATAGACCACGCCATCGGCCAGCGACCAGTTCTCCAGATCTTCTGACGCCTCTACATAACCCTGACCGTTGATGCGATAGCCCTTGCCAGCTCTCATCACCACACCATCATCTACCAGCTTGACGGTGTCAGCGAAAGGCACCAGTTTCTTGGCTGTCCAACCAGCGAGGGCATCGTCGTCCTTCACCTTGGTCCAGCCGAAATCCAGTCCTTCGGTGGCGTTGACGTTCAGCGTCACGGTGTAGTCGCGATAGCCCGAGTTGTCGATAGCAAAGATGCGGAACGTGCGTGGCTGAGAGAAGTCGATAGAGTCTGTAGAGCTGTACCATGACAAAGAATCGCTGGTCATGGATTTCAGTGTGATCCATCCACTGTTCTTCGACACTACGGTACAAACAACGTGCTTGATGTCTGTACCCAGTGGCAGAGACGTCTGATTATAAATCTGATGTCCCAGCTGGTCGATGGTCATTTTATAGTCAGAGCCAGTCAACGTGGTCCTGATGATTGTATCATTGCCTGTCGTTGACGAGGTGGTATGGGTGTCTCTATTCAGCGTTCCCAAGGTGAAGGATGTGATGGCCACATCGCTGTGTGGGGTTATTTCTTCCGTGTCGCCATCGCCCAGACATGAGGCAAGCAACATGGGTGTCACCAGCAGAACGCCAAGGTTCCTAAAAACTCTTTTCATTTCTTATTGTTTAAACAATTTAGGTGCAAAGGTAAAAACAATTCCTCAATTATTGTACTTTTTCACCTTATTATTAATGAAAAAATATCATTCTTTGTTCTATTTTAAGTTGTTTTAGTGTTTTTCCATGCTGTGTTCTTTCAAAAATAAATAAAAAAAGAGCGCGGTATGAATCACTCACCCCGCGCTCCTTTCAACGGATGCAAGTCACCAATTGGTTAAACTTACATGACCGTCGGAAAATCTAATAACATAATCTTTACCTTAAATCTATTAACTACTAACCTAATGAATAACGTGTATAGTCATCTCGACTACGGATGCAAAGGTACAAAGAATTTCTTTCAGTTGTATCGTTAAGACACATTTCTTAACACATTTATAACACGATTTTAAATAAATAAAGATTTATAGGTACAAAAATGACACTTATTAACTCAAAGGAAGCGTCATAATGAACCTTGCGCCGCCTGTAAAGGTGGTGTCGAGGGTGATGTCGCCACCCAGTCTTCGTGCTATACTGCGAGCCACGGTGAGTCCAATTCCCATACCTTCGTAGTAGGAATCCAACTGAACGAACTCTTCAAATATGTGTTCGGCCTCCGATGGTGGCACACCAATGCCAGAATCTTCGACGGCGAATGCGATGAGGTTATCGGCTTGGAGACCGGCCTTCAGGCGAATCTTACCAATAGACTGACCATTGGCCTCGCCTGTGGGCTTCTGCAGGAACTTGCGGGCGTTGGCCAGAATCAGCGAGAGTGCTCTCACCGACTGGTCGTAGTTGGTGAGCAGCGTCTTATTGTTGGCTTCGGGGGCGATCTCTGTGCGGAAGTCAATCATCTTGTAGGATGACATGCCTACAGACTCTACGGCGCTGATGATGATTTGCTCCACGGTGATGGTGTCATTCTTCTCGATGACCGATGTGCTATTGGCATCGCTGAGCTCCAGCATTTTGTTGACCAGTTCGGTGATGCGTGCGGTGTTCTTCGTGATTCGTTCGTTCACCTCGGCACGTGTCTCTTCATCCAGTTCAACGTCGGTTGAGGTCAGTACCTGTGTGAAGCCCGAGAGGATGTTGAGTG
Organism: Xylanibacter brevis P6B11; assembly: GCF_000621825.1. Taxonomy (NCBI): domain Bacteria; kingdom Pseudomonadati; phylum Bacteroidota; class Bacteroidia; order Bacteroidales; family Prevotellaceae; genus Xylanibacter; species Xylanibacter brevis. Next base: position 294,898 of record NZ_JHXG01000006.1, on the reverse strand, counting down.
GCGTACGAATCTCGTGCGACATCTGTTTGATGAACATCGTCTTCATCTTCGACGATTCCTCGGCCTTCTCGTTGGCGATGGTCAACTGCTTATAGGCGTCGGTCAACTTCTGGTGCTCTTGTGCCAGACGCAGTCTTGAGCGGTGGCGGATGATGCTGACTACCAACATGATGAAAAAGAGGATGGCGGCAAAGGCCTTGATGAAGTTCATCTGGCGCTGTTTGAGGGCGTCTTTCTCTTTCTCCTGCTGCGTGCGCAGTTCGTCCAGTTCATAGCGCTTGGCCATCTCGTTCAACTCGTGCTGGCTGTCGGCCTGGTTGAGCGAGTCTTTCAAGCGGTCGAACTCGTTTCTCAGTTTGAGCGCTTCGCGATACATGCCCATGGCCTCCAGAATCTCTGCACGGCGTTCCACAGCTTTCATGTAGATCGTAGGACCGAGCTTCTTACTTTCTGCGTATTCCTTATTATTATATGCAATGGCAGTGGCATAGTCTTTCGATGCCAATGCCAGCTTTGAACGTGAGCTCGTGACGTAGGCTACACCAAAGACGGTGTTGCCGCTGTGCTCCACGTAGTATTGCATGGAGTCAAGGTCGTCGGTGGCCTGTGCCAGGTCTTGCTGCGAGAAGTGAAAGCCGAAGAGGGCTTTATAGTATTGATAGAGCCACAGCGCTTTGGTGTCGTCGTATTTATCGCTTTCCTGGAAAGTCTTGTCAAGTGTGGCCTTCCACAGTGTGAGCACTTCCTCGTTGCTTTTCATGTCGTGCTTCTCCTCCAGTGTGCTGCTGTAGTAATAGTAGATGACGAACAGCACCGAGGGGTCGCAGTCCTTCGGATAGCGCCTCAGAGCCTCTTCAAAGCCGATGGTGGCCTCTTCATAGTTCTCCTGACAGGCATAGACCAGGGCCATGGCGTATTTGGCCAGTGCCAGACCATAGGCGTTGTTGCGCTCGGTGGCATCAGAGTGCATGAGGTTCGACTCCTCCAGGGCGCGCTTGACATCGCCGCTGAAGGTGCACTTGTTGACCAGCAGCATCCAGGAATAGTAGTACCAGTTCCATTGTTGATGCTCCTTGTCAAAGGCCATGTCTTCTGCAACCTGTTTGAACAGTGAGTCTTTAAGATTGTTGTTATAGTAGAATTCGGCTTTCTTTGCCCGTTGGTAGGCAGAGTCAGCCCAGATAGAATCAACTCCGTTTTCAGCTGCAAAAGGGACCAAAGGGCGATTGCAAGCCGAAAGAAATAAAAGCATAGCAGCACCAATAAGGCACAGTTGATGAGAGGGTAAAACGTTCATCAGTAGCAGGACGAAACTGCGACTCTTCTTCATGATAAATGGTTTAAAGGTTTTTTGGTGTTGCAAAGATACAAAAAAAAGAGGTAAAGCAAAGCCTTACCTCTTCTATTGTGAAGGATTTAACAAATCTTTCAATTTTTAGCCCTAAACAAGCGCCTTTACAGCGCTGTTTCGCTGTTTTAGAGCTTTGGACCAGCAGCAACAAGTGCCTTACCAGCCTCGTTACCCTCGTACTTCTTGAAGTTCTTGATGAAGCGAGCAGCCAGATCCTTAGCCTTCTCCTCCCACTCAGCTGCAGTAGCGTAAGTGTCGCGGGGATCCAGGATGCCAGAGTTAACGTTAGGCAACTCTGTGGGAACCTCGAAGTCGAAGAAAGGAACCTTCTTGGTGGGAGCCTTCAGGATGCTGCCATCCAGGATAGCGTCGATGATACCACGTGTATCGGGGATAGAGATACGCTTGCCGGTACCGTTCCAACCAGTGTTAACGAGGTAAGCCTTAGCACCGCTCTTCTCCATCTTCTTAACCAGCTCCTCAGCGTACTTTGTGGGGTGCAGCTCGAGGAATGCCTGGCCGAAGCAAGCAGAGAATGTAGGAGTAGGCTCAGTGATACCACGCTCTGTACCAGCCAGCTTAGCTGTGAAACCAGACAGGAAGTAGTACTTGGTCTGCTCGGGAGTCAGGATAGATACTGGGGGCAGTACGCCGAATGCGTCAGCTGACAGGAAGATAACGTTCTTAGCGTCAGGACCAGCACTCTTACCATTTACCTTCTGAGCGATCTTCTCGATGTGATCGATAGGATAAGAAACACGAGTGTTCTCAGTTACGCTCTTATCAGCGAAGTCGATCTTGCCATCCTCAGCAACAGTTACGTTCTCCAGCAGAGCGTTGCGCTTGATAGCACCGTAGATGTCGGGCTCGTTCTCCTTGCTCAGGTTGATAACCTTAGCATAGCAACCACCCTCGAGGTTGAATACACCCTCGTCGTCCCATCCGTGCTCGTCGTCACCAATCAGCAGACGCTTAGGATCGGTTGACAGAGTGGTCTTACCTGTACCAGACAGACCGAAGAAGATAGCGGTGTTCTTACCCTCCATGTCGGTGTTAGCAGAGCAGTGCATTGAAGCGATACCCTGCAGGGGGAGGTAGTAGTTCTGCATTGAGAACATACCCTTCTTCATCTCACCACCGTACCATGTGTTGATGATAACCTGCTCGCGGCTTGTTGTGTTGAAGGCAACACAAGTCTCTGAGTTCAGACCCAGCTCCTTGTAGTTCTCAACCTTTGCCTTAGAGGCGTTATAGATTACGAAGTTAGGCTCGAAGTTCTCCAGCTCCTCAGCGGTGGGCTGAATGAACATGTTTGTAACGAAGTGTGCCTGCCAAGCTACCTCAACGATGAAGCGAACAGCCAGACGAGTACCCTCGTTAGCACCGCAGAATGCGTCAACTACATACAGGTTCTTGTTGCAGAGCTCCTTAACGGCGATCTCCTTAACCTTTGCCCATACGTCCTCGCTCATGGGGTGGTTGTCGTTCTTATACTCCTCAGAAGTCCACCATACCTTGTCCTTGCTCTGTGCATCGCAAACGATGTACTTGTCCTTAGGTGAACGGCCGGTGTAGATACCTGTCATCACGTTAACAGCGTTCAGCTCAGTGTTCTGACCCTTGTCATAGCCAGTCAGCTCAGCCTTAGTCTCCTCTGCGAACAGAGTCTCATACGAAGGATTGTGAGCAATCACGGTAGAACCGGTGATGCCATACTGCGTTAAATCTAACTTTGCCATTTTTCTTTCTTAAATATTTAAAAATTACTATGTGTGATTCTTTTTACGGGTGCAAAGTTACGAATAAATTCAGAATTGCTACTTGGATAATGCTATTTATTTGTGCGCGCACAAAGCTTTTTTTGGTTAAAGTATCAAAAAATAAAGTGTTTTGCTGCTTTTTTGGCACGCGGAGTTTACAAAATTAAAATGGGTTTTGTATCTTTGTCCTCAATTTTAAAGCTTACACTATGAACATCATTAATTTCAGTGAACAAAATTCTGTCATGAACCATTTCATGGCTGAAATTCGCGACAAGAGCTATCAGAAGAACCGTTTGCTGTTCCGCAACAATATTGAGCGCATTGGCGAGATGATGGCTTACGAGATTTCGAAAACGTTAACCTACAAGACGAAAACAGTTACCACACCATTGGGAACTCTCGATATTCCGTTGGTCAAGGACGAGGTCGTTTTGGCCACTGTGCTGCGTGCCGGTCTGCCTTTCCACGAGGGCTTTTTGAGAGTGTTCGACCATGCTGCCAACGCCTTCGTCTCGGCCTATCGTATGTACACGAATCGTGAGCATACAGAGGTGGGCGTGCATACGGAATACCTGGCTTCGCCATCGGTCAAGGGCAAGACGCTTATCATCGTTGACCCCATGTTGGCAACGGGTGGTTCGATGGTAGCAGCCTATCAGGCTCTGTTGAAGACCGGCAAGCCCGCCAGTGTTCATATTGCCAGTGTGATTGGCACGCCCGAAGGTGTTGAGATGCTGAAGAGCAACCTGCCCGAGGATACCTCACTCTGGTGCGCCGCCATCGACCCAGGCATGAACGAACAGAAATACATCGTTCCAGGCTTCGGTGACTGCGGTGACCTTTGTTATGGCGAGAAACTTTAGTCTGGCGTCTCCTCCCGACGCATCTCCAAAGGGAGGGGCTTTTCAAAATCTAGTGAACCTGGAAAGGCCTATGCGACTTTCCAGGTTCACTACTTTTTATGCCTCCCCAAGTGGAGGTCATGTCGGGTACCTATGGCTGTTAAGAGGGATTATCTAACCCCAATCAGAACCTTCTGCGACAGCTTGCGTTGTGAGTCCTTGACTGTTAGCTCAATCTGGCCTCGCTCCTTTCCTGCTTCAACAATCACAACCAGTTGACCAGCAAAGAGTTTCATCGTGGGTTCGGTGAATGACTCTAGCGAGGTGGCATCGCCGTTGCAGACGGCCTTGAAAGTGCCGGCACCTGCCACCTCGAAGGTCAGTTGATCAGTGGCGTCGGGAATCAGGTTGCCATCTTTGTCGGTGAGCTGCAGGGTGACGAAGGCTAGGTCGTTTTCGTTGGCTTTCAGGAAGTCGCCATCATGCTGTGTCCATACGTTGGCCTGCAGTCTGGCAGGCTTTCCAGCTGTCTTCACAGTCTTCTTTCCAGCCACCTTGCCATTGTCGTCATAGACCACCACCTTCAGTTTGCCGGGCTGATACTTCACGTTGTTCCAGCGCAGGCGATAGCGGTCTAGGCGCTCTGCCGAGTTCTTCTTGATGCGTCCCTGACTCTTGCCGTTCACAAAGAGCTCTGCTTCGTTGTAGTCGGTATAGCAATACACCGGTGTCTCTTGTCCTATGCGGTCCTTGCCCCATGTCCAGTGTGGCAACAAATGGATGGTGTGCGCATCGTTGCGCCAGTGCGAGCGATACAGAAAATAACGGTCTTTGGGCAGTCCTGCCAGATCGCAGATGCCGAAATAGCTGCTGCGGCTGGGCCAGTACTCATCATAGGGCGTTGGTTCACCCAGGTAGTCGAAACCCGTCCACACGAACTCACCGATGACCCAGTCTTTATCGTCCTGCCACACCCAGTCGTCGTCGGGCAAGTTACTCCATGAGCACCATTCAACGTCGTACGAAGAGCATTGTCCGTCCTGGTGGAAAGCTTTTCCTTCACGGCTGTCGGCAGCCTGAGGCACCACAGGAAACTTATACACGCCGCGTGACGAGACGGTTGATGCTGTTTCGGAACCCAACAAAAAGCCCTGTGGCAACTGCTTGATATTGTTCTCGTACTTATGAACACGGTAGTTGAATCCCGGCACGTCCATGACCTGCGCAAAACCACTTTTAAGAGCCTGTTCTGCTCGGTCCATGCCTTGTGTGACAGGACGTGTGGGGTCCAGACGGTGACACAGGTTCTGCAGATGAGCAGCTATCTCCGTGCCTTCCTTCGACCACTGCTCGGGTATCTCGTTGCCAATGCTCCACATCACGATGCTGGGGTGGTTGCGGTTGGCACGCACCAGATTCTCAATGTCGCAGTCGGCCCACTCCTTGAAGAAGCGTGCGTAACCGTTCTTACACTTAGGATAAATCCACATGTCGAAGCTCTCGGCCATCACCATCATACCCAGCGAGTCGCACACCTCCATCTGCATCTGACTCGGCATGTTGTGGGCTGTACGGATGGCGTCGCAGCCCATCTCCTTCATAATCTTAATCTGACGTATCAGCGCCGCCTTGTTGACGGCAGCACCGAGTGGTCCCAGGTCATGGTGCAGACAGACACCTTTCAGCTTGCGTGTCACGCCATTCAGTTGGAAACCGCCTTCCTTCGACACTTTGACCGTGCGCAGTCCCACCTTCAAGGTCTTCTGGTCGATGACCTTTCCGAAGTCATCATACACGTTGGGATTGCCCTTGCCGTCGCAAAGTGTGATGCGTAGCGTATAGAGGTCGGGCGTCTCGGGAGTCCACAGCTTGGCGTTGGGAATCATGAAGGTGCCCACTGCCGTTGATGTACCCTTGCGCATAGGTGCAGGACTCACAAATGTATGGTCTTCTCCGTTGGGCGCAATAAGCTCCATCGTGACAGGCAGTTGACCGTCAGCCACAGGCACCTCGACAGTAAACTTCGTCACGTCGTGCCCGTTTTTCGTTTTCATGGCGTGCAGTTCCGTCTTAGTGGTGATGCCCCAGTCGTCGATATGCGCCTGTTGCGGTGTGAGAATCAGCTTGACCGGGCGATAGATGCCGGCGCCGGGATACCAGCGCGAGCTCTCCTCAAGATTCTTGAGGTCAACCCTCAGTTTGTTGTCGCCAGCCACAATCAGCTTGCTGATATCTATGCGAAAGGCGTTATAGCCATAGGCCCAGTAGCCGGCATGCTGTCCGTTGACAGATACGGTTGGTTCTGCCATGGCACCGTCGAACACCAGTTCGGCATGTCCCTTGAAGTTCTCGGGAATAGAAAAGATACGCTCGTAGTGTCCCTCGCCAATCCAAGGCAGAGCACCGCTGCGTCCACTTTTCTCTGTGGCCTCTTTCTCGCCATTCTGTTCGATGGCCACCACCTGCAGGTCCCATTTCTTGTCGAAAGGACCACTGATGGCCCAGTCGTGCGGCACGCTGACGGTCTCCCATGACTTCATGTCACGCGAGAATTGCCAGTTGTCTTGCAGGGTTATTTCTTGTCGGGGCTGTGCCCATGCTGTTGTAGCACACACAAGAGTCAGTAGTGAAGTTAGTAGGCTTGTTTTCATATAGCTTGGTATTTTTTATTGTTATAAGTAGAAAATGGCTTCTGGTCCCATGTTAAACAGCAGGTCCAGGATGCTCAGGTTCGGCAGAAAGCCGTGCTTTTCCCGGAATACCTGGTAGTAGGGCTTGGTCACAAAACTCTCGTCGGGCAATGGGCGCTTGGGGCGTATCACCTCGCGGAAATCATCCCCTTCAACTTGTGCTTCAAACAGCACGGTGCGACTCATCGTGGGATGAATGTCCAGCAGTTCGCACATCTTCTGCGTGATAGCCTCATTATAGTCCATCAGCCGTTCCCAGTTTCTCTCAAAGAAAAACGGTCTGATGTCATCTTCATAGAATTCAAAAAACGGCGAGTCGCCGTAAGCCGAAGCGATAGCCTGCCAGTGCACATGTCGCCAGTTGCCATGGTCGCTCAACCGCATGTTGGCAATACGGTCGTCGGCTCCATGCTCCACAGGGAAAGATAGTGCTTGAACACCCTGCGTAGTTGCTATCATACAACGGTTGCGGTAGGTCTGCTTCTGAAACGACTCATGCTGTTCGATTTCAACCTCGTCGTAGCGGTTCAGCTTCTGATACCATTGTATTGGTCCGAAATAGGTTGTTGCTAGTAATGCCTTTCTCATAGTGGAACAAACATTCTGTAATAGCGCCATCCTTTGTGTATCGGATCTGCCGTGTTGCGGCTATACACAACCATGCAGACACGTCCGATGATGTATTCCTCGGCAATAAATCCCTGCGCAGGGCCCTCTTTCGTCTTGTCGTTATGCAGCGATTCCACCCAATAGTAGTCGCGGTCGGCACAGTCCTTGATGCTTGGTACCACCACCGTACCCTCGGCCGTGGTAATGGTGTCGCCAGGCAGCGCCTTACAGCGACAAATCAGCATTTGTCTGTTTGCAGAGTCTGCGGGGTTCTCAAAAGCTATCAGGTCGCCACGTTTCACCTCCTGCCGGCCCACTCTGCCATAGCTGAACAGCTTGCCTGTTCCGCCAATGCGCAGACCGTAGCTCCAGCGGTTCACCAATACGTGGTCACCCTCCAAGAGCGTAGGCTCCAGTCCATTTCCTGCTATGGTACACATCGTCACACCAGTGGTCCTGAAGACTAGCATCAGGACGAAGGCGATGACAAGCGCCAATAGGAAACGAACCAGACTCCTTTTACTCACACTATTTCATTTACTTGATATTATCGACCATGCGGAACAGACGGTTCCAGCGTATGCCCGAGATGAGACCGCGGTCGGGATCTTTCGACCACCAGATGAAGATAGGCTTACCCACGATGTGGTCCTCGGGCACAAAGCCCCAGTAGCGCGAGTCAGCCGAGTTATGACGGTTGTCGCCCATCATCCAGTAGTAGTCCATCTTAAAGGTGTATTTCTTGCTCTCTTTGCCATTGATGAAAATCTTGCCATCGCGAATCTGCAAGTCGTTCTTCTCGTAGATCTTGATGGGGCGTTCATAGATGGCAATGTTGTCGAGTGTCAGGTCGATGGTCTCGCCCTTCTTCGGAATCCACACTGGTCCGTAGTTGTCGCGCGTCCAGTGGTAGTTGCCGTTCTGTGGGTAGATGTCCCACGTGTCTCCGCCTTTCACCGGTGTGATGTTGACCACCAGGTCCGAGCGCTTCTTCAGTGCCTCGTAGGTGGCTCGTGTCATGGGCATGATCACGTGCGAATAGAGCAGTTCCACGTAGCCATTGCTGTCCAGCGCGCCGCGGTCGGCCGTTGACAGGTTCAGGTCTTCCAGCGTGATGTGCAGCTCCTTCAGCAGGTCGTCGGTCAGTCGGGCATGCTCCACAAACTGTACGTCGTATTCGAACTGCGCATTGTCGGGCTCCTTGTTGGGCTTACCGTCCAGGTAAATCACCTTGTCCACAATCTGAAGCGTCTGGCCGGGCAGTCCCACGCAGCGCTTCACGTAGTTCTCACGACGGTCGGTGGGACGTGTGTCGATATCGCCAAACGACGCATGGTTCTGACGAATATACTGGCTGCCCAGATAGTAGATCTCCTCGAAGCGCTTCAGCTGGTCGGCCTTCGACAGCGAGTCGATGCTCACGGCATCGGGGTACAGCTGCTCATAGATGCCGTGGCCGTAGCCGTAGCACAGGTGGTAGTATTCTGTCTGCATGAAAGCACAGATGGTGTCGCCGGCGGGGTAGTTGAACACCACGATGTCGTTCAGCTCCACATTGCCAAGACCCTTTACGCGGCGGTAGTCCCAATGCGGCCACTCCACATACGACTTCATGTTGCCGATGGGCAGCGTGTGCTGTGTCAAGGGCACCGTGAGGGGCGTTTCAGGAATGCGGGGACCGTAGCTCACCTTCGACACAAACAGGTAGTCGCCTGTCAGCAGCGACTTCTCCAGCGAAGAAGAGGGGATGACGTAGTTCTGGAAGAAGAACTGATTGATGAAATAGACGGCCACCAGCGCAAAGACGATGGCATCGACCCACGACATCACAAAGCGCGTGGGACCCTCAGCATCCTTCCACCACTGCCAGTCGATCTTTTTCGAGATATAGGCGTCATAGATGAAAGGCAACACCAGGAGGCCCAGCCATGACTCTACCCAATAGAGGAACAGCAGCCACAAGATCGTGACAATCACGCACTTGGTCCACTGCACCTTCATATTTAGCTTTTTCTTTTCTCTTTTTTCCATGTCTTAGAATTTAAACATATCACTGATGGTCAGCAGACCCGTGTGCTCCTTGGTGTATTCTGCTGCCAGCACAGCACCCAGCGCGAAGCCGCGACGTGAGTGGGCGTCGTGTGTGATGCTGATCATGTCGGCATCGCTGTCATAGCGAATGGTGTGGATGCCAGGCACCTCACCGCGGCGGATATGGTCTATGCGCAGCAGTTTGGGATCGGTGGTATCCTCGGCCCAAGCCTCCTTGCGGTCGATGGCCTCTACGATTTCCTCACCCAGGGTGATAGCCGTACCGCTGGGATGGTCCAATTTATGCACGTGGTGCGTCTCTTCCAGCTCCACATCGTACTGTGGGAACTGGTTCATGATTTTAGCCAGATAGCGGTTGACAGCCGAGAAGATAGCCACGCCGATAGAGAAGTTAGAAGCCCAGAACAACGTCTTGCCGTTCTCGCAGGCGTTTCTCACCTCGTCGCCGTGCTCCTTCATCCAACCTGTTGAACCGCTGACCACCTTCACGCCCTTGCTCCAGGCTTTCTGGTAGTTGCCAAAGGCTGCGGTGGGGTTTGTAAACTCGATGGCCACATCCGCTGATGCGAAGGCCTCACTGTCAAAGTCCTGTTGATTTTGAATGTCGATGACACTCACAATTTCATGGCCTCGGCTGATGGCAATCTCTTCAATCATTTTACCCATCTTGCCGTAGCCTATCAAAGCAATCTTCATGTTGTAATTCGTGTTAATACGGGTGCAAAGATAAAAAAAATCTACGAATTAAGGCCATAATTAAGAATTATTTATACCTTTGCACCACAAAAACTAAAAATCATCCATGGAACAACTGTTGCACTACACTTGGAAACACAAGCTGTTGCCTCTGAAAGAGCTACGAACCACCGACGGACGCCTTGTCGAGGTGGTTGACGTGGGCTTGCACAATCAAAATGCGGGGCCTGACTTCTTCAATGCCAAGGTGAAGATAGATGACACGCTGTGGGTGGGCAATGTGGAGATACACCAGCGCTCCAGCGACTGGTACCTGCACGGACACGACCACGATGCACACTATAACAATGTGGTGCTGCACGTGGTGGCAGAAGCCGACCGCGAGGTGCAAACCCAGAGCGGACTCTGGTTGCCGCAGTTGGTCATCAGCGTGCCCGAGACTGTAGTCACCAGCTATCGAGAACTGTTAGCCACTGACATGTATCCCCCTTGTTATCGTATCATTCCCGACCTGAGTCGCCTCACTGTCCATTCCTGGATGGCAGCCCTGCAGACCGAGCGACTCGAGCAGAAGACACAAGCCATCGTGCAGCGCGTGGAGCACTGCAACGGCTCGTGGGAAGATGCCTATTTCACCACGCTGGCGCGCAACTTCGGCTTCGGCATCAATGGCGATGCCTTCGAGCAGTGGGCACAATACGTGCCGCTGAATGCTGTCGGCAAGCACCGCGACGACCTCTTCCAGATAGAGGCCATCTTTATGGGCCAGGCCGGTCTGCTCACGCTCGATGCAATCCCTGCCCGCTATCATGATGCGGCCTTGCAAGAAGGCTACTTTAATAAGCTCAAAAATGAATATGCCTACCTGGCGCATAAGTTCTCGCTGACGCCCATGGACCCGTCTGTCTGGCGCTTTCTGCGCTTGCGCCCACAGAATTTCCCCCACGTGCGAATCTCGCAGTTGGCCAACCTCTACTACGAGCGCCGGGCGGGACTGAGCGCCCTGCTCGAGTGCGAGTCGGTAGAACAGTTGCGACAGTTGCTCTCTACGCACGTCACCCCCTATTGGGAGACGCACTACACCTTTGGTTCAGAGAGCACGAAGAGCACCAAGAACATATCGGCATCGTCCATGAATCTGCTCATTATCAACACGGCCGTTCCCATGCTCTTTGCCGTGGGGCGCCACCGTCAGAAAGACGAGCTGTGCGACCGCGCCTTCGACTTCCTGGAACAGCTGGGAGCCGAGCGCAACCACATCATCACCATGTGGAAGGAGTGCGGCCTGGAGGTGAGCACCGCCGGCGAGTCGCAGGCGCTCATCCAACTCAAAAAAGAGTATTGCGACCGCAAAGACTGTCTGCGTTGTCGCATTGGCTTTGAATATCTCAAGCGGAAATAAGTCGTTGAAACAATATCTAGAACAACTATTAAATAGGAAGTAAAAATGAAAACAAACAAGATTTCTCACAGCAAGTACCTCACAACCGGAGGTCTTGCGGTAGGTCGTCTGCTGCTGATGGCAGCATTTCTGCTGGTGACCACCGGCGCGCTGGCTCAACAACTGTATGTGGGCAGCTACAACATCCGTAATCAGAACAATGACGATGCCCGCCAGGGCAATGGCTGGGTGCAGCGCTGTCCTGTGATCTGCGGTCAGCTGAACTTCGAGCATCCCGACATCTTCGGCACACAAGAGGTGCTGCGCTCACAGTTGGACGATATGCTGGCACAACTGCCAGACTACGACTACATCGGCGTGGGCCGCGAGGATGGAAAGAGTGGGGGCGAACACGAGTGCATATTCTTCGACAAACAGCGACTGAAGGTGCTGGATCATGGCGACTTCTGGTTGTCAGAGACCCCCGAGAAGCCAGGACTGGGATGGGATGCTGCCTGCACACGCATCTGCACATGGGGTAAGTTCAAGGATAAGGTGAGCAAGAAAACCTTCTTCTTCTTTAACCTCCACATGGATCATGTGGGCATCGTGGCACGCCGCGAGGGTGCCAAGCTGGTGGTGAGCCGCATCCGCGACATCGCAAAGGGTCAGCCCGTCATTCTGACTGGCGACTTCAATGTGGACCAGACCAACGAGATTTACACCATCTTTACCAAATCAGGCATCCTGAAGGACAGCTACGAACATGCCACCTGGCGCTTTGCCGAGAATGGCACCTTCAACGCTTTCGACCCCGAGTTGAAGACCGACAGCCGCATAGACCATGTCTTCGTGTCGCCCGCGTTCACCGTGGAGCGCTACGGCGTGCTGACCAACACCTACTGGACAGCCAACGAGGCATCACAGCAGAAGCAGAAAGGGGCGCATGCTCCTCAGGAGATAGACTTTAGCAAGCATACCAAACGCCTGCCGTCCGACCACTATCCCGTGTTTGTCAGACTGAACCGATAACGTTAGAAAAATTTGAGGTTGTCTCAAAATGAAGTGAACCCCAGAAGCATCCTGTCAAGCTTCTGGGGTTCACTTCGTTTTTTTCTATTTAAAAATCTTCTGTGCAAAGAGTGTTAGGTAGATACGCCAGTTGCGCCAGATATGTCCACCATCGTTCTCGTAGTATTCGTAGGGATACTTGTGGGCATCCAGATAGCGACGCAGGTCGCTGTTCATTTGAAACAGGAAGTCCTCCTTGCCGATGGCTATCCAGTAGAGCTTGGGCTTTGAGGCAAAAAGGCGGGCCATCTGGTCGTCCAGCTTGTCGGCATCGCGACTCATGCGGGCAGCAGCCGACTGCAGACCATAGTAGTCGAACGTCTCGGGGTAGAGACGGGCAATGTTGAACGTATGGCCGCCACCCATCGACAGACCCGTCACGGCACGTGCCGAGCGCTTGCGGATGGTCTTGTAGTGACGGTCCACATAGTTCACGATATCCATGAAGCTCTCTTCCATCGAAGCCTTGGCACCGCGCTCGTTGAAGGCGTTGCCATCGGGCGTGTAGAGTCCTTCGTGCCACCAGCCTGGTGCTGCGTTGCACGTGGGATTGCCGTTAGGCATCACCACAATCATAGGCACGCACTTGCCTTCAGCTATCAGGTTGTCCATAATCTGCGAGGTGCGCCCCAGGTCGCCCCAAGCTGTCTCGTCGCCGCCATGTCCGTGGAGCAGGTACATCACGGGGAAGCGCTTCTTGCCGTCGTAGGCAGCAGGCAGATAGACCGTCATGCGGCGCTGCTGTCCCAGTGTGGGACTGTTGTACCAAACGCGTGCCAAGGTGCCGTGAGGCACGTTGTTCACCTGGTAGAGGTGCCCCTTGTCGTCCTTGTTCTTTGTCACAATCAGGAAGTTGCTCAGTGTCGAGATGTCACGGTTCACATAGCTGTTGGCAGGATCCACGATGCGCTGTCCGTCCACGTTGAAGCTGTAAGAGTAGAGCTCAGGGTTCAGAGCCTTGGTTGTCACGGTCCATACGCCGTTGTCCTGCTTGGTCATGGGCAGTGTCTTCCAGTGAATCTCTTCGAAGTCGCCTGTCACACTCACCTCCTGAGCCTTAGGACCGAAGAAGTTGAACGTCACCGTGCCGTCGCCATTCACGATGGGCGATTTCACAGAGGGGCGCATACCCAATGCCTGCTGTGCCATTCCAGTGACGGCCATCATGCAGGCAAATGAAAAAATAACGAGTCGTTTCATTGTTCTTAAGTGTATGTTAAAAGGGTGTCTATACTTTTCTCGTCACTTATGGACGGTCGGCAATGGCTGTGCCCCACTTTGAGGGGCGTGGACCCATCTGGAACTCGAGGGTGCCACCCTGGCGCAGTACGTCGAAATCAACGTAGGTCTTGGTGTATTTCTTGCCGTTGAGGCGCACACCCTGTACGTAGATGTTCTTGTCGCTCAGGTTGCGTGCCGTGATTTGCAGCGTCTTGCCGTTGCCCACGTTCACTTGGGCTTTGGCAAACAGCGGGGTGCCCATGATGAAGCGGCCACCGCTAGGCTCCACCTGATAGAGGCCGAGTGACGACAGGATATACCAAGCCGACATCTGACCGACGTCCTCGTTGCCGCAAAGTCCGTCGGGCTCGGCATGATAGAGCTTGCGCATCACGTAGCGCAGTTTGGGTGCTGCCTTCCAGGGCTGTCCGGCGTAGTTGTAGAGGTAGATGATGTGGTGGCTGGGCTCGTTGCCATGGGCATACTGACCGATGAAGCCACTGATGTCGGGCGAAGCCTCGGGACCCATGTCGCCCTCGGTCACGAAGAACTCGTCGAGCTTCTTGAGGAACTGCTTCTCGCCGCCAAAGAGGCCGATGAGTCCGTGCACATCGTGGGGCACCAGCCAGGTGTACTGCCAGGCATTACCCTCGGTATAGTCGTCGGCACGATGGATCACTTTGATGGGGTCGAACTCGGGGCGGAACTTGCCGTCGCTGCCCAGCGCACGCATGAACTGGATGTCGCGGTCGAAGTATTTCTTGTAGGAACGGCTGCGGTCGAAGAAATACTGGTAGTCTTCCTCATGTCCCAGCTGCTTGGCCAGTCGTGCCAGTCCGTCTTCGTCCAGACAGTACTCCAGCGCCTTGGCCACGGTCTCGTTGGCAGGCTCCTTGTCGTAGGGAATAAAGCCATACTTCTTTAGCAGTCCCAGCGAGCGCACGTCCTGCAACTGCGAGGTCTTCATGGCGTTGAAAGCTTGCTCGGGGTTGCGCACAAAGCCCTTCAGGGCCAGGTCGGCCAGCACGGGCACGGCCGAAGAGCCCACCATGCAGTCGGTCTCCGAGCCCCACAGGTGCCAGATGGGCAGTCGGCCCTGCTGCTCGAATATCTTGATGAACGTTTCGGCATAGTCGGCCTGCAGCTCGGGGTAGATGAGCGTCATCAGCGGGTGGAAGGCACGATAGGTGTCCCAGAGCGAGAGCGTGGTGTAGTTGGTGAAGTCGCCATCATACACGCGACCGTCGCTGCCGCGATACTGGCGGTCCACATCGCAGAACTCCGAGGGAGCCACCATGAGGTGATACATCGACGTGTAGAAGATCTTCTTGTCCTGCACGTTGGTAGTCTCAATCTTTACGCGGGCCAGTTCGCGCTCCCAGGCCGCATCAGCATCGCGGCGCACCTGGTCGAAGTCCCAACCGGGCAGTTCGGCCGTCATGTTCTGATGCGCCTTCTCGCTGCTCACGGGCGACAGCGCTACCTTCACCAGCACAGGGCGACTGGTGTCTTTCAGGTCCACGATGCCCTCGCCGGGCTGAGGCTCCCACAGACGGACAGGTTGGTTGAACGTGATGGTGAAGTACACCTCCTGACGGGGTGCCCATCCGCGCGACTTGCGATAGCCCTCCAGGGTGCAGTCGTCCACCTGGCGCAGGTCGGCCGCCGTCAGCTCGTCGCCGACGCCCTCGTTCAGGTCTATGCGCAGCATACCGTTCTTGCCGCTGAACGTGTAGCGGTGCATGCCCACACGTTTGGTGCTGGTCAGCTCCACATCCACGTCGCTGGTCTTCAGGCGGTAGTAGCCCGGTGCCACGGTCTCCTGACTGTGTTTGAAGTGAATGTCGCGCTGCTGCACATTGCTGATGGGCAGCAGTGCCAGGTCGCCCAGGTCGCCACAGCCCGTACCGCTGAGGTGCAGGTGGGCAAAGCCCACGATGATAGAGTCGCTATAGTGATAGCCCGACGTCCAGTCCCAGCCGCGCGATTTCTCGGTGGGGCCCAGCTGAACCATGCCAAACGGCACGTTGGCACCCACAAACACGTGGCCGTGGCCGCCCGAGCCAATATAGGGGTCAACAAAAGATGTCAGTCGTTGTGCCATTGCAGAAATGGTCACCATGCATGTAGATGCGATAATTGCGGAGAATACAAATAATTTTCTCATGTCAAGGCTTTTAATCATTACTATTTAGTTTTAGATGCTACAAAGTTAAGTCTTTTGCACGAGACTACCAAAGCTTTTGAGAAAAGTTAAGAAAATAGCCGATATGGCGGGACAAAACGCATGCTTTCAGCACGTTATTCACAGCCTTTCGGCATGCCACAGTCAAGCTCTCATTTCGATTCTAGACTCTAGAAAAGGCAATTCTAGAGTCTAGAATCACCAAATCCAGAGTCTAGAACGACCATTTCTAAAGTCTAGAAAGCCTGTTTCTAGAGTCTAGAATCAGAGCAAGAGTGCCACTATTGCATAGCGAAAGTGGCACTTTAACGAGTCAAAAGGACTGCTTTTGACGGTTCATAGTGCCACTTTCTGAATCAATTCAGCGCGGTGTGCCCACCGAGCCTAATCCTCCTTGATGTGTATCTCGTTGTTCTCGAGCGAGTCGATGATAGCCAGCGACTCGATGCGCTTGATGCCTTCGTCCTCCAGACGCTGGCGTCCGCCCAGCATCTCTTTCTCGATGATGAAGCCCATGCCCTCGATGGTGGCGCCAGCCTGCTGGCACAGGTCGATGATGGCCTTGCCGGCATTGCCATAGGCCAAAAAGTCATCGACAAAGAGAATACGGTCGTCGGCGGTCAGATACTCCTTGCTGACCATAAACTCGCAGTCGCTGTCCTTGGTGAACGAGTGAGACAGAGCCACATAAGCATCGATCATGGTGGATGGCTGCTTCTTCTTGGCAAACACCACGGGCAGTTCCATCATGTAGCCCAGCATCACTGCGGGGGCGATGCCCGATGCCTCGACCGTTAAAATCTTGTTGGGTTGAACGTCGCTGAACCGACGTATGAACTCTACTGCTATCTGTTTCATTAGGTTGGGGTCCATCTGATGGTTGATGAAACGGTCAACCTTCAGGATGGCGCCTTCCAGACTGCGGCCGTCTGACAGGATGCGGTCGCACAATACTTTTAGTGCCATATCTTTCTATTTAAGGATTTGTCGGCAAAGATACAAATTATCTTTTAATAGACCATCATTATCCTGAAGAATATTTTGTGGCAGCAGATTTTTCTGCTGTACAACAAAAAAAGACGTGATGAGCATGTAGGCCATGTTCATCACGTCTTTTCCGTTGGAATACGTCTTGCAGTCTCTGACAGACTACAGAATCTTGCAGTTCTCAATCACCACGGTACCATTCTGAAGGGCGCCACGGCATTCGCCGCTGATGGTGACGTTCTGGCACTTCTCGATGGTGACGTTCTTGTCGTAGCCAGACGCGAAGATGAAGACTACCTGTGAACCGTCGTAGTGGTTGCCGCCCATCTCGATAGAGGGGCGATCATAACGGTCGGGACCAATGTAGGTGATCTCACCGGTGACCTCAACATGTTCACTGAAAAATACCTTGTACGCTCTGTTTCTGTCGTTCACAAAAGCTGCATGGATATCAGCAGCACTGAATTTTGTTTGGTACATGTTTAATGGTTTTATCCTGAATATAATACAAAATGGTTGCCTTATTACTTACTAGCCTGTCACCGCCCCCTTTAGAGGGGCGGCTCGAAAACCGCGTGCAAAGTTACGCTATTTCAGCGAACTACCCAAGTTAATAAACACTAATAATGTGTAAGCAAACTTATTGCTTCTGAATGGTGGGCCAGTTGGCGGCCGCGTGAACATAGTGGAACAGGGTGTAGTCAGCATGTGTGGCATACCAAGAGTCCAGTTGACTGTTCAGCTTATCGGTGAACGCCTGCTGCTGAATCTCGTAGAGCGATGTGGGTACAGGACAGGCAATGGTGCCCTGGTTGGTCTTGGCAATGCTGAAGGCGGTGCCGCCAGCAACATCGCCTGCCTGATAGCAGCCGACGATGGTGCCCGTGTTGGTATCTACCAGTCCGGCCGTACCCTTAGTGTCGCCCGTGTGATAGCTGGCATAGATGATGCCACTATTGGTGCCCACCAGTGCGCCACCCGTGGTTTCCACGTCGTCGATCACCTTGCAACCGCCAATGATGCCCTGGTTGGTCTGGGCCAGTGCACCGCCACCCGAGATACTTCCTATGGTGGTGATGTGCAGTTGCTCTATGCGTGCCTCGCTGCCCAGACTCGCAAACAGCGGTGCGTCGTACAGGCGGTTGATGAAGCGGTCGCCACCCAGGAACGTGCCCTCGAAGGGGTGGGCAGCGGTGCCGATGCCAATCCATTTCACCGCCGCCTGCGTCGAGGTGGTGTCTTCCAGGTTGGTCTTGGCAGAGCTAGACTGCATGGTGATGTCGGCATCCAGACGGATATACTTGTCTTTGAACGTCAGTCCTGCCGTGACCTCTTTCGCAAACGACAGCAGCTGCGATGCCGACGAGATGCGGTAGGGCATGCCGGCGGTTCCGTCGTTGCCATAGATATCTCTTAGCACGGTGCCGTCGTTGT
The DNA here is from genome assembly GCF_000621825.1 of Xylanibacter brevis P6B11. Lineage (NCBI taxonomy): Bacteria > Pseudomonadati > Bacteroidota > Bacteroidia > Bacteroidales > Prevotellaceae > Xylanibacter > Xylanibacter brevis. The sequence continues at coordinate 276,616 of NZ_JHXG01000006.1, read as the reverse complement.
AGAGCCATGTGGCGTCGTAGATGGTGGCCTGTGCGTCGGTGTGGATGGTCACGTTGCTGTTGATGTCGAGGAACGTTGATTTCTTGCGGAGTTCACCCAGGTCGGGGGTGGCCACGAAGTTCCAGTCGCTATAAGACACATCGGTGAACATCTGTTCGTCTTTGTGGTTCAGCGAGATATTGATGGTGGTGCACATGCCTGGGTTAAAGTGCACCAGGTCGTTGAACGCACCGGAATAAGTCTTTGTCAGGGTCTCGGCGGGGTTCATGGGGTTGGGGTAGCTCACCGTAAACGAGAACTCCAGCGGCTGGTCGTTGCCGTTGATGTGATGGTAGAGCTCGTCCTGGGGCGTGGTCAGACCATAAAACGTAAACGTCTTGCTCTGGCCAGTGCCCTCGCCGTCAGCAGCCGGGCACCACAGCATGAGGTCCTTTGTTTTCTGTTCGCTGTCGTTGATGTCGAGCACCTGCACCTTACTGCTATGAATACCCCATTTGAACTTGGTGGGCTGCTTATGCAGCACCATATTGCCGACGCCCACCTTGGTATCTACCGCACTGGCGCTGGAAGCAAAGTTCTTGATGTTCACCACGACACGCACATTGCTCAAGGCATGCGTAAAGATGACCTTGGTTGACAAGCCACCGGTCTCTGCCACCGTCTTCGTGTCGTAGTTCAGCAGCAAGTCTTCCTTCTTCAGTGTCTCGTTGCCCTCGGTATAGTCAATCACTGTTAGCTTATGGCCCAGCTCGCCCGAGTAGGTATTGTCGCCATTGTCCTCCCAGTAGTACTGCTGCGAGGGCAGACTATAGCCAATGAAGGTGTGGGGCGAAGAGCCGTCGGTCCAATAGATCTTTTCCGGCAGGTTGCCCTCGGTGCGCTTCCAGTTCTTCTTGTTGGTGAAGTAATAGCGTATGTCGCTATACGTGAAACTCTCCAGTGGCGACGTGGTTCGCTTGATGTTGGTGAACACGATACGGTCGTCGGTCACGAACTCTGTGCGGCCCACCGTCACGGCAGGTGTGGCGGCAGCACGTCGGCTGGGCTGTTCGCCGTCTATGGTAGCCTCGATGCCCACAATCTCTGTGGCATCGCTTGGCATGAAGCTGTCGTCCTCGTTGCTGCACGAGGCCAGCGCCATCATGGCGACCAGAAGGAAATACTGATATGCTTTCATCATAGAATCTTCATTGTTATTTGATAGAGCTTGCCGCCCTTAAACTCATTCAGGGGCAGCTGCATGCTGTAGCGCTTCTCGCCATCGCGCAGCCAGAAGGTGGCCTTTCCATTGAGCGTGCAGGGAGGCACAATCAGGCGGTAGGTCTTGTTGCCGGCGTTATAGGCGGTATAGACGGCTGTCTGCGCGATGTTGTCCAGCGCTTCGGTGTAGGCCTTAGCCTGACTGTCGTTGATCACGGCCACGCCAATCACCTGACCGTTGTTGCCCACGGCGCATTCGTGCTTCGCCTTGTAGCCGTAGTCGTTGGAGTTGACCTTGCTTTTGTAGGCGTAGTAGTCGCCCACGATCACCTCACGCTGGTCGATGTCGGGCATACCTTCAAGCGTCAGCACCGCATTGTCAGAGATGTTAAGGTTTGCATTGGCATCTACCGTGATCAGTAGTGCCGCCATGACATGCTTAAAACTCAGATGCACATTGTACGAGCCCGTCTGCTGGATGGTTTGTGCCCACATCAGGTCGCAGGCCTTATAGTCGGCAGCCTTCGTCTGGTCGGCATGAAACACGTTGCTATATTGTTCTACGCGGGTGCCCTTGCCCGCGATAAAGATCTGTTCCTCGCTCCAGGTCTGAGCCGTATAGACATAGGGCGTTTGCTGTGCTTCGTAGCGCGCATAGATGTCTGGCGACCCCGAAGGACTGTAGTCGCCATTGATGTCGAAGCCATCCTTGGCGGTCAGCGTGCTCCATTTGTTGGCATCCCATTTCAACAGCCAGAAAGCATCGAAGCTGTTGCCATAGGTCGTCTCGCCAAACTCGGTGTGTGCAGAGAATGGACAGATAATCTTCAGCTTGATCTTATCGCCATCTTCAAAGGCGTTACCCATGAAGTTAGTACGCGTCACCGTTTCGCCATCGAAGTTCTCGACAGCCGTTGTGAACGTCAGGGATCCCTGCAGCGCATCCTCCGCACCCTCTTCAGCCGTGCAGCCAGCCATCAAAAGCATGACTGAACACGAAGAAATGAAGAAACGAAGTCTTTTATATATTTCCATCATAACTTTCAATATCTCATAATCTAATTACACCTCTCACTTCTCACCTCTCACTTCTCACTTAATCAGTTGTTCTGCACCAAAGGATTCGCACTGTCATCCATGGCGGGTGCACCATTGATTAGTGTGGGGTAGAGGTGACTGTAGCCCACCTCCGACGCCTTGTACTTCATCTGACAGGGATATTCCTTACCTATTTTCGATTCGTTGTATTTCGCAATGGCATAATTCATGGCCTTCCAAGGTGCCAGACCATACATTTCCTTCTTCATGTTGGCGCTCAACTGGTCGTAGTCGGCATTGGCACCAATGAGATAGTCGTTCTTCGCTTTGAGAATGTGCGACTTGCTGCCGCGAATGTATTGCTGTGGGAGGTAGTCGTCGGTGATATTGCCAACGGCATTCGTCTCGGGTGATTTCTCCACGTCGTAGTAGTTGCACATGAAAGCACCCCACGTCAGGTTGCTTTTTGATTGGGGCGCGAAGAAATTGGATTTCGCTCCTGTACCATAAGCTCCCAGCAAGGCTCCTGTGCCCGATGCGATGCCTGCGGCAGCCTGCATACAACCAAGCATGGTCAGATTGTTGGCTGAGCCAACCAGCGCTCCGCCGGCATTGCCCACGTGGATGCATCCCACCACATAGCTGGTGCCGCTGAGGCTCGTGGCGATAGAGTTGGTGGTGCTGTTGCACATCATAGAGATGCCAGCAATATAACATCCCCAGCCTGTGGTGCCACTGGCGGTGGCGCTATTGAGCAGACTGACATTATGCGTACTTTCTATTTTCAGGTTGGTGATGGCGCCATCCATGACCTGGTCAAAGAGGTAGCCACTCTTCATGTTCAGGTTGGTAAGCGTATGTCCATTTCCTTTGAAGTTGCCACGGAAGGGTTTCTTACTGGCTTTGCCAATGCTGGGAAGTTCCCAGTCGTAGAAATCAAGGTCGCTGGTCAGGTTCACAACATAACGGTTTCCGAAGTCGGTATCGTAGAAGTCCATGGGACCAGTAATATAATCCTCTATGACGTGGGCCTGCTGTGTGGACACGGTGGGATAGAAGTGGGGATAGAATACATACCCCATTTCCTCAGCCTCTTCCATCGTGATCTGTTTGGGATTGCCACTTCCGTCAGTTTCGTTATCAAGAATCCACCAATAGGTCTCAAAGCCGTCTTCGTCCTTGATGTCCTGTCCGTTGGCATCCTTACGCACCTCGCCACGTGTCAGTCCGCTCATCCTTGAAGCAGCTGTGCCGTTTACGAGATGAATAAACGTGATGAACTGCTTTTGGTTGGCAATACTGAACTCAGGAAGGAAATCCTTGTTTTCGAGAAGTGCTCTTTTAGCTGCATCTCTGTATGCCTTTGTCCACCAGGAGAAATCAAGTTTCTCTTTGGCTTGTGCTTCATCTTTTGCATCATCTTCGCCAAGGTCCTGTTCTGTCCAGGAGAAATGGTCTGCTGGCGTAATGGTGAGCTTGTCGTAGTGATAGCCTACGCTGAACAGATAGCTATAGCCTGCTTTCAGGGTGAGACCATTGGGGAATACGGCATCGCCCTTGCTGTCCTTGATATCGCTGAGTGCGAAGATGTGGTAGCTGCCCTCTGTGCCTGATGTGCCGGCCTTATCGCCATTGTTTACATCATAGAGCCAAACTTTGAAGCGTGTGCAGGCAGGCAATACCAGTTCCTTACCAGCGCCTGTGCTGCTTATATCAATGGGGATTGACATCATATACAGACGACCATCGTTGTTGTTGAAGACGGGATGCTGAATGTTTGAGGCTATATATTCGGCGCTCTTGGTACCTATCTTCACAATGCCATCTGCTTCTGTGTATTTCTCTATGTTCTTAAAGTCGGTATCGGCACCATTATAAAGTGCCTGCGTCATCGTGGTGAGGAGAAAGGTCTCATCGTCAACACCGGCGGGCATACACATCTTCTCGTAAACGGCCATCACCTGAGCCAGCTCGTCTTTGGCTTGTTCGTCTGTCTTGTTGGTTTCCAGAGCATCATGCTCATTGGTGTCGGCATTGTCCTGACGCTTATAGTCCTCCCAGTTTGTACAAATGGTAGCGCTGCCAAACTCGTTTCCTGCCTTGCATGTCAACCCTATACGGCATGTGATATGGCGCATGGTGAGCGGAATACTCTTGGTAGGACCCGACACCGTCACCCAGTCAGAGATGGTATAGTCTGGATAGTAACTGCCTTTGGTGCCAGCACTCAGCGCGCCAGCTAGGTTACTGCGGCCCCAGGCACGGAAACGCACAATCTTACCGTTCTCCCAGGTCAGCGAGTCGGCTGCGGTCTGTTCGGCGGTCTTACCGAGCACGTCGGACTTCAGTTTGCCGGCCATGGGCAGCCAGTCGGCATTGAGCGATACAGATGTGCCGGCGGCGTAGTTCACCTTCTGGTAGTAAGTGCGAAAGATCTCGCCGTCAGTGAGGAACACTGAGCCGGTGGCATCGGCATACTGACGGAAGATGCGCATCTGGTCGCCCTCGTTGAACGAGCCATCGTGGCGATAGGTGGCGCGGGTTGTGAAAGGTTCCGCCATCGACGCGTCGAAGTGCACGGCCTGACCGATGAGCTCTTGCTGCTCGTCAGAGAGCACGATGTCGTCGTCTGCGGTGCAAGCCGTCAGTGCGATGGCTGCAAACAAATAATATATGGTGTGTTTTATATTCATTGCTTAATAGGTTGGGATGGTGGTGGGATGATGGGTGACGGCGCCTGTTTTATCCTGACAGTTGTTGATATAGCCCGTCACATTGGCACCAGCCTGCAACAGGCGGCCACCGGCAATGGTGACGTTGACCACCTCAGAGCGCCAGCCTGCAGTGGGCACCCAGGTGTCGTTCTCCAGGTGGACATTAGCCTCCCAGGTGGCTTTCTTGTCGTCCTCTTGCGGGGTGCGATAGATGCCGTCCAGTCCTGTCAGCAGGTAGTCGCCTTCGATGGTGATGGTGTGGTCCATGCCGTCCAGATGACCGGTAAACTCGAAGTCGGCCGGGATGGCTGAGGCTGGGATGGTGATGTCGTGGTCCAGGATGAAGTAGTCGCCATGGTGTGCGCCACCCTTGCAGGCCTGGAAGAACATCTCGATCCATTTGCCATCAGAGACATACTGGGCCTCGGGGTCTTCTTCGTCGGCATCATACAGGTGACCGTCGGTGACGCCTGCCTTCAGCACCTTGTTGGTATAGGCACGCTGCCAACTGCCGCCTGCCACCGAGAGGTTGTTGCCGTTCTGGTTGTTCACGCCATAATAGTTGTCGGCATAGCTGCTCTCCTTCCACAGGCGCGAACCGGCACTGTTATAGTCGATGCGTTCCGGACTCACACGCAGATAGACCACCGTCTCGTCGTTGGCATTGAGGTCGAAGGTGAACGACTTCTCGTATTCCAGGTCGTTGTTCAGCGTGAGTTCAAAGTCGATATTGTTTGATTCTGCTGCGGTGGGTGTTGTCTCATCGTACATCACATTTGTGCCTTCGGTACGTACGGTATAGGTGGGACGCACGATGAGGTCGTAGTAAGGACACTTTCCATAGTTCGTAGCGGTGTACTTACTGCTGCTGCCTTTAGCCGTATAGTCGGCGTGGGCCTCGGTCCATCCTTCATCGGTTGGGAAGACCAGGTCACCGGTAGATTTGTTTTTGTAGAGGATGACCTCCTCTTCGCCCATGAAGTGGGGGATGGCCTTACGTTCCGTCTTCCACACGGGCTGTCCCTGTGTGTTGACGTAGTCCAGCGTCTTCACGTTGCAGAAGCGCAACTTCGTGTTCTCTACGTTCTCGTTGTTCTGGACGTTCTGGGTGTCATAGCCCTTCAGTGTGGCACTCATGCCAGGCTCTATCAGCACGTAAGCCTCTACACGCGCCAGACGGTGCTGCAGGGGAATGGTGATGCGTCCCACGGTGGCCGAGATGTCTGCCATGGGGGGCACGGCCGTGTAGTGCGACAGGTCCTCGTGGGTCTTTGCGCTCTGCTGGTCTTTCAGACCGTCTGGCACGATGACTCCCTGAAAGGTGTGCACACCGTTGTTCAACCATTTGGCTGGGATGGTGGTCAGTTCGCCATCGGTGTTGTAGGCATTCAGACTGTAGATCGTGAAACCGCCTTCAGACTTCAGGATGTTTCCTTCACCGTCGGTCTGCAGCAGCAACTGCGCCTTTTGTTGAGCGCTCTTGGTGAAATAGGTGATGTCCATGCCTTGTTTCAGCATGGCGGCCAGCCAGTCTTCCTGTTCTGCCGGTACGGGCGTGACCGCACGTGTCACCACCGTGGTGGTCATCATCCCTTCGGTGCTGACACCTCCCACGTGGATGATGCTGCTGTCATCGACAGTGGCAAGGTCCTCGTCTTGCCTGCAAGCCGACAACATGGCGAGAGCCATTGCTATATAGATATAAGTAGTCTTCATCTTCATACTTAAAAGTCCTTTTCTGTGGGGATAATAGCATTGCGCTTGCCGATGGCTTCCTCGATGCTGTGACCTGTGCAGGTGCCCACACCATTGCAGTCGGCATTCCACCAGTTACCCTGACAGTCCTTGGTGGCCAATGTAGAAGCCTGCATGGCATTGCCCAGGATTGCTCCATGGCGCACGTCTTTCACCATCTCGACAAAGCTGTTGCAGTCGGTAATCGTGAGTGAGGGGTCATCGTTGGAACCGTCTTTTTTCTCAATACCACCCACGATGCCGCCATAGAAGAGGATAGGTGATGCGGTGCCGTTGAAGGTGCTGCCAGAATGTAGGATACACTGGGTGATGGTGCCGCGGGAAACGGTAGATACCAGTCCACCGGCGAACTTACGTCCCTGGGTGATGTTGGCCTCGACATTGGCAAAGAGGTTCACCTTGGCCTCACAGCCGCTCAGGGTGGCACCATCCCATATCCATACCACCAGACCAGCAGGGTTGGATGCCTGGATACGAACGCCATCGGCGGTCTTTACCTTGACATCTTTGATCTCTGCGGATTCTCCATGAACCTCAAAGGCCAGGGGGGCGATAGCATCGGTCGCAGCTTCCTTTGGTTCGGCTATCAGATTACTTGCCACATATACTGTAAGGTCATGTATCTGACCAGTGACGGCATCGAAAATCATGCCCTCTGTTGTAATCTGCTTGTTGTTACCATCCAGCTCGTAGGCGATGCTGCCCACCTGATGGCTCACGTTGATGTTCTGAGCCAGACGGTAGCGCTTGGTGTCGCTGTTATAGGCGTTCTTGGTCGATTCTTGCAGCTCTTCACCATTGTCGATGATACCATCATAGCGCAGTTCGCTGGCAGTGACATTCTTCAGGTCGAGGTCGTCATCGACCGTGGGCCAGGCGTTGCCTTCGGCTGTGAAGGTATGGTCGGCATTCTTGAGGCCCACAATGTTCTTATGGGTCTGTTTGTCTTGCAGCAGGGTGATGCCGTATTCAAAGGTGTTGTTGGTTATCACACCGTTGGCCTGACCTGCAATGCCACCGCCAACCTGTCCGCCCTTCACGCTGTTGCTCACGCTGCAGGCGTCAATAGTGGCAATCTTGTTGTCTGTAGAGGTAGAGACGGCCGCAATACCACCGACAAACTTGGTGGTGGAGGCGCCTATCACCTTCAGCGACGAACGGCAGCGCGAGATGGTACCGGTGTTTAGCTTCACGGCACCGGCCACGGTGGCATGGGCGTCGCTGTTGGTTTTCGTGGTCACCCTGACGTCCTCAATGGTTCCGCTGTTGGCCTCGGCAATGGCGGCATCAACAGCATCGCCTATCTGGATGGTGCCGTTCAGCAGACTGGCTGCATCCTGCATGTTGTTCAGGAAGCGGTAGTTGCTCAACAGGGTGCAGCCACCCAGGTTCAGTGTGCAGTTCAGGTCGTAGGTCGTTGACCAGTCTTTCAGGTCGATATCGTTGGTGATCAAGGCGATGTTACCGGCCTTGTTCTGCGACTCACTGCTGAGGAAGTCTATCAGTTCCTGGCGGTTCTCAATCATGATGGGGTCGCCCGCATTGCCATAGTCGTCGCAGATGGTGTTGGTCACCTGTTCGGTCCAGTCCTCGATATAGGCCGTCATCATCACCTTACGACTGTTACGGCTCAGCGTCACCGTGATAATCAGGTGCTTACCTGCCTCCAGGTTGTAACTGTCTTTATTGTTATCGAAGTCGTTGTCGTTGCCGGCATAGAATGAATAGTGCTGACCAGACAGCGTGATGCGGGTGATGAGGTCGCTGGCTGGCTGAAGGGAATAGTCGTGGGGCTCTACGATGGCGTCGTAGCGTGTGGTGCTGACGTGTGTCTCGGCAGCGCCATTCTTGTCTTCCTCGTAGTCAATAAACTCCTCGCCTGCCAGTGGCGTGATGGCCATGGCATCGGTGTCGTACGAGTAGATCTTGGCGCTGAGGTCGTTTTCGGCCACGTTGAAGTTCAGTGCCTTTCGGCTCACACCCTCGTCGGCTTTCAGAATGATGGTGATCAGTGCGCGCTGGTGCTGCAGGTAGAGGGGAATCTTCTTGTAGTCCTCGTCATCGCTCACCAGTTTTGTCTCGCTATTCAGTCGTCGCCACTCCTTGGCGGTGTGGTAGTTCAGGGCGTCAAGGTCATCAATAGGACTGCCACTGTCGTCGTCGCCATCCCATTTCTGGATATAACCATAGCCTTCCAGTCGGTCTTGCAGCAGCCAGCTCTCTTTTGTCGATTGGTCGGCAGAGAGCGTCTCCGTACCGGCAGTTGCCTTAAAGCCATAGGCCGTGGTGGTGCTGGGCCAGTACAGGGGTGTCTCGTCCTCCTTGGAAGCCAGCGTGCCCAGGGCGTCGTCGGCCACAGGCTGATAGATGCCGGTGCCCAACAGCTCTCCGTTGGCTGCATACATGCCTACGGTAAACTCGTAGGCTTTGTTCACGGCCTGATAGGCTCCCATGGCTTCCTCATATTCAGATTTGGCTGAACGGGTCATCGTGACATTGGGTATAGCGGTGGTAAACATCACCTCCTCTTGCTCTGATCCATTGCCAGAGAAGAGGTTGTCCAGCAACTCACTGCAGCTTGTCAGCGAACAGGCAAGTGCGGCCATGAGTGCGATACGTGACTGTTTATATAGCTGGTTGATATTCATACGTGTTCTATTCGTTATTTTGAATGGTGGCATCAGCATCGTAAACCGTCTTGTCGGTTTCCCAGTCGGCAATCTCGGCTGTGACCTGTGCTATCAGACTACGTCGCAACTCCATGTTATAGATATATTTCTTGCCACTCTCCAGCGTCAGGTTCTTCACGCCTTTGAAGGTGGCCTTGTGCACCACGGCATCGGCAGCATCTGATTCCTTCCACGTGATGCGGATGCCCTGCAGTGTGCCGAAGGCGATGGCCTCGAACGATTTCAGGTAGCCGGGTGTCGTGGTGGTGCGCTCAAACATGTTGAAGAGCGAACCATAGGGATTGTCTTTCTTCGTGGCACTGTATCTAGCATCGTCCACATTGATGGGGACCGACGTGGTGGCGGGCACACTGCCGTCGGTCTGTATGCAGTAGGCCACATAGCCTGTTTCGGCAACGCCTAGCAGTTCTACGCTCAATATTTGTTCGGGGGCGATGGTGACCGATGCATCCTGCGAGTTCTTTAGGTTGACCTGAATCTGCGAGAACTGGTGCTTGAAGAACAGTTTTACGCGGTTGGCCTCGGGTGTAGCACCTGAGGGCTTGGCTACCTCTACAGCTAGGATGGGGTCGGGTTGCTGTGTCATGTCAGTCTTGTCGCCACGGGTCAGGTCATAGGCCATCATATACTGGTCTTTGTACTGCGTGGTGACGTTGGGATACAGTTTCAGATTGCCTGCATCCGTGCCATCATCGCTGTTCAGCTTGTTGTAGTCGGCCAGTGCCAAGAAGATATGGTTCAGTCGGTTCTGCCAGTAGAAACACTTGGCTGCCTCGTCGAAACCATAGCTGTCGGTCTTTGTGGCTGCTGCGTAGGCATTGTTCCAATAGACGGCGTTGCCAACGGTGTTGCTGATTTTCAGCCATGCCGTTGTCATGTTGACATCCTCCGACAACTCCTTGGTCTCAGAGTAGAACTCCGTGTCGTTGTCGTCGTTAGCACCAGCATGGAAGAACATCGAGCACACGAAGCGGCCATCCTTTGGCATAAAGGAAGCCGAAGCGGCACGCGTGATGACCGCATCCGTATTGCCGGCAGAGAAAAGCACCGGCATGCGCTCCATCTGCTGTCCACCGTCGTATGTCTCCTGTTCAGCAGTACACCCTGCCAACAGCAATACAAAGCTTAAATATATGTTATACCAATTCTTCACGTCTTCTCACTTAAAAGTACCTCTCACCTCTCACTTCTCACCTCTCATCTCTCATCTCTCATCTTGCGGCGCAGCCGCACCCCTCTAGTCCCAATCCAGTGTTGCATTGCCACTGCCTGTGTTCTCGGTCCAATCCTTGATCAGGGCACGGAACTGAATAGCTTCTTTCGTCAGTGTGATGGTGTAGGTGTACTTATTACCGCCAAGCCAATTGGTGATGACCTGTTGTGTGTCATCCTCACAAAGGTTCAGCTGCACCGAGTAGGTCGTACCATCTTTCAGGGTGATGACCAGTCTTGACGCATCTGTGATGTGTTGTGGCACCATGATCGTCTCGTCCTCCACCGGAATGGTGGCTTTGGTTGTACCAGCCGTGACAACACCTGTTGCCAGACTGACAGTACCCTTGTTCTTCAGGTTGGTGATGGTCACCGTGGCATCTGTTAGGTCAACGGCAGAGGCGTCATCGCTGGTCTTCAGTTCTACCTTTACGTTGCTCATCACGTGCTTGAACACTAGGGGCACGTCGCCCGTGCGGGGATTGATGGCATCGCCTTCGGCATAGTCATGTGTGGTGGTGCCATCGGCTTCCGTTCCTGTGTGTGCAGCGGTGGTAGCCCACAGCAGGTCGGTGCCTTGATGAGCCTCCATCGTGGTGACAGCCTCCAGTGTTTTCTCGTTGGTCTTCTGGGCCAATGCACGGAAATAATAGTTGGTGCTGCCGTTGGGCCAGTAGATGACTGGACTGTTGACAAACTTGCTGCCGTCGTATGTTGCTGTGGTGGCCATCGTGTCGAAGTCGGTATTGTCGGTAGAGCGCCACAGCGAGAACGAGTCGCCGGCCTTCAGACTGGCGTTGTTGGTCTTGTTGATGGTCTTCACGTCTGCGGTGAAGTTGATTTCGCCAATAGTTTCAGCGCTCACGTCGGTCCAGTCGGCCAGCGTGGCTACCAGACTGATGGCCTGCTTGTTCAGTGTCACGGTGAGCTTATAGTTCACGCCGCTGATGCTGGCATCGTTCTTGATGCCATCCTGCCAACTGTTCAGTACGTCCGAGTTGAGCACCACCTCATAGTCGTTGCCATCCACCGACTGAATCGTGGCCAGCAATTTGCCGTCGGTCAGTGCAGTCAGTGGTACAGCCACAGCCTCGTAGGTGCGACATGGCTTGCCTGCCTCTGTCGTTGAGGCTGCGTTGGCATACATCTTCACGGAGGTAGTTCCCGTAGCGGTGACCGTCGAGTCTGGCGCCGTGAAGGTGCCATTCAGGTTCATGCCTGCCAGGGTGACTGTAGTGGTTGCCAGGTCGTCAGCCTGAAAGCCCTTGTCCAGCACCACCACGATGGTAAACTTGCTCATGGCGTGATAGAAAGGCACTGTCAGCGTGCCATGCTTGTCCTTAGCATGATGATAGGTTATCATACTCTGAGCGTCCGACCACAGCAGGTCGTTCTCCTTCAGCGCCTCGGCAGTTGTCTGGTCGGCAGTGGTGGTCCAACCCAGGACACCCGTTGCTTCATCAAGTGCCGTCGTTGGCGTACCGCCATTATAGCAGTAGCCGTAGAACGACTGTAGTCCGTGACCGCTGGTGCGCAGGTCCTTGGCGCCATCTGCTGTCGATTCGCTGAAGTCATCCCAGTAGAGGGGCTCGGTAGGCGCATCATTGATGATGGTCACCAGTTTGCTCTGCACGGGATCTGCTTGTTGGTCAGCGATGTGGCGCACGTAGCACAACAGCTTGTCGTCGGCTTCTATCGTGCTGCCAGCGGCGCGTGTCACCAGACTACTGCCCGAGAGCGATGTCTCGAATGTCAGGGGCAAGCGCTCCTGAACCAGCGAGGCATCGTCGTCGTTGCTGCATCCAGCCATTGTCAGTGCCGATAGTGCGAGTATGATGTATCTTTTGATTGTCATTTACTAATAGCTTATATGATTAGAACCATACATTCTCTTCTGCTTCCACCGTCTGCCAGTCGGTCAGCGATGCCGTAGCCGACACTTCTGTCTTGGTGATCTTCAGGTCGTAAACATAGTGAACGCCAGACTGCCATCTGTCTGTAGGTGCAGCGGCGTCTGTAGAGCCTGCCACCTTGACCTTGATAGGAGCCACCTCAGCATAATAGACATCCTTCTTTGTCTTGGTGGCGTCGCTATAGACGGTAATCCTGAACAGCACCTTTCCCTTGGCCGTATTCTCCAGCAGCTGAGGCACGATGATGCCGTGGTAGTGTCGGCTGTCAATGCTATGAAGGGCTTCCTCGTTGGCATACTTCGTAACCACGGCCGAGCGGTCGCTCAGCAGGATGTGTCCTTCGGTACCTACATTCACCAAATCCACCTCGGCATAGGTCAGGTCCACATAGTTGTCTGAACCTTCAGCACTTGATTTCAGTGTTACCTCCACCTGACTCATCATATAGCGGAAGTTCAGGTTGATGGCAGCCTTACGGGCACAGATGCCATCCTTGTCCATATATACGTTCTCGTGGTCAGGGTTGCCACAGGGAGTGTTCTCGCCAATCTCTGGCATGCCCAGTACGAAGTTGCAGGGGAATGTGTTGGCATCGTACGCACCATTTTCAACCTCTACATACTGATGTTGGTCTGTTGCATCCTCCTCCACCGGAGTACCTGTCGGATAGATGCCGCGGAAATGATAGTGCTGGTAATGGTGCGTCCAATATAATGTATTTGTAAACGTAACGTCTCCGTTAGTATCAACAGTAGGAGTTGCATCCTTCGTATAGCCTTTGGCTATGTTTTTATCGTTACGATAGAGGTCAAAGCCATTAAATCCAGGAGGTAAGGCATCGTCATTCCCAGCTCCTATAGGTACTTCAATGTTAATCTCTGGGTGGGCTTCCTCGGCCTCAACATCTATCCACTTGGTAACAGTAGCAGTCAGGATAATACCTGTCTTCTTGACTGTCACATTGATAATGTAGTTGTAGCCGGGAAGTGTCTTGTAGTCAGTATGTCCCGTTGCATCATCAATGGCTTTATGAATTTCCTTCGCTTTGATATAGTAGATGTTGTCGTCGGCATTTACGATGGCAATCACGGCATCATCACGAGCTCCAAGTTGTGTACCAGGATAGACAATAGCCTGCTTGATTACGGTAACATTCTTGTCGGTCGTACTTGTTGTTCCTGCAATTACCTTTGATGTTTGGCCGTCGCTCTCAGCTGTTGCTTTCTGGATATTGACAGTACCAGTTGCAAGGACGTAGTTCTTAGAAACGTCTGCAGTATCGGCTAATTCCGTGGCATTGGTCATGATGACGCGCGGGTCTTTCTCAAATTTCTTATCGGTAGCACCAACAGAGCCCTTGGTAAAACCATCGGAAGCCGTGAGGTTGAATGTGATCTTGCTCAACGGATGAACGAAAATCATGTTACGAACATTTTCCTTTGTTGGCTTCACAAACTTATAAGGATCCGTAAAAAGGTTGTTCGATACGATGATGTCACTATTAAGAACATCCTTGCCATCGGTGATAACAGGCCAAGTAAGACTCTCCCACTCTGTGTCTTTTACAGCAGGAACCTCAGCCATGCCATCCACAGCTACGCCAAGTACTTTCAAGCCATTATCAGTGTTGGTCTTGTTGTTGGGATCGCCTGTGCCATAATCGTCCCAATAGAGCATTTCGTTCTCTGTAAACGACAAGGCATTGATGGTTGGTGCGGCATCAGTGGCAGCTATTGTGGTGCATGTGGTCTTTTTACTGATAGCTTCAGGATCCTTTCCTGCCCATGTACCATCCACCTTCAGTCGCACCTGCGTACCAGCCTTCATGGCATAGTACTTGGAAGACGAAAACTCGCCGCCACGAGTAACGGTGCGGTTGACAGGCGAAGCCTCAACACCAACATTGAAGTCTATCGTGCCATCAGCCGTCCTGTCAAACGAATCGCTCACGTCCTCACTTGTGCAGGCACCAAGTACCAGCACAAATGAGGTCATCAGCGTATATATGAAATTCTTATCTGTCATTACAGAGAATTAGTCTTCCAGAGTAATATCTTTGTTGTTTGCGGTTACGTCAACCCATTTTTCCACGGTGCAGGTCACACTCTTGATACCTGCCTTTGTCAAAGTGAAGGTGTAGGTGTAGCTGTGGTTAGGATACCAGAAGTTGATGGCATTGGTTCCCTGATTCTGGCTTCCGCCATTATTTGTTGCAGCAATCTCTGCCAATGACTTCACTACATAATACTGGTTGTCATCGGGAGTCTTGATGGTGATGCCTACATAGACATTAGTGCCTGAGGTTCGAACTAAAGCCTGTGGAACTACAGCATAGGAGAATGCACTTGTCTTATTGTATGTCGCATCTGTTTCGTCAATGCCTTTGGCAGGTGCCTTAAATGTATCATCTGTGAGAGTGCCGGTTGGAGTTACCAAACCATTACCCATCTTCACCTGACCTGTTGGATAAAAGTATGTTAGTGTAACCTCGCATTGTTTGTTGTTGGCCTCAAGAGCTACTGCATTTGAAGTCTTGGTAGTTTGCAGCACCACTTTGATGTTACTCATCATGTGAAGTTCTGTCATGTTGATGGTAGAGTTGGTGGCACCGATAGCAGGGCTGAGGAATGTCGTGTAACCATTAGACTCGCTATATTGGATCGGACTTGTTGTTGAGTTCTTGAAAGGAGCACCCCAGTGATAGTCGCAAGCAGTGGTGTCACTGCCTGAAGTGAT
Organism: Xylanibacter brevis P6B11; assembly: GCF_000621825.1. NCBI lineage: Bacteria > Pseudomonadati > Bacteroidota > Bacteroidia > Bacteroidales > Prevotellaceae > Xylanibacter > Xylanibacter brevis. The sequence goes on along the minus strand of NZ_JHXG01000006.1, from coordinate 261,358 downwards.
TACGAAGTAGTCGTCAACATTATTATCTGCGGTACCCTCAATCGCTCTGCCTTTATCTACAGTACGGAAGTGATAGAATGATTTGTTATTTTCAAAGAACCAGTTGGTTTCCCACTTGTCTCCATTTGGGGTAAGTGTTGCTTTTTCAGTATAATTACCTTTCCAGTTCGTAGCTGTACTTGCACCTGTATTGATTTCTGCTGATTCGTCATTCAGTCTGTAGAGGTCGAAGCTTGTGCATGCCGTTCCGTTATCGTTCTTGAAAAGTCCAACCTCTATGTGTGAGTTATCCATGGTCTGATCCGTAGCAGTCACATTTACGAATGGCTCAAGTGTAGCAGTCACGTTGATAATCTTACTCTTACCTACAGTGATGTTGAACACATAGTTACGCCCCTTCTCCATGGTGATAGCGGTACTTGTGTTTTCTGTGATGCCAGTCTTTCCATCCAAGACATTGAACATCATATCCTGTGTGATGAAGTATTTGTTGTCATCGATGGTGAACTCCAGCACGTTGGTATCTTTACCCTTATTAATAACATAGCCTGGCAAAATCTGTGCCAGCAATGAATAGCTAGCTCCGGAAGCGAGAGTTGTTGTTGCCATCTTTTCGATGCCTTTCGATGCAAGAGTGGTCCATGCACCCGTCTCTAGGTTCAATCTACCAGTAGTTGGTACACCAAGGATCTTTACGTTGGTGCCTGTAGCAAAATTGAACGAACCATCACCATAGCCGGTACCTTTGATGAGGTTGATGGTGATGCGGCTCAGGGCGTGAGTGAACTGCAGATTACCTTGGTCGAACTTACCGGGACCGTCCGTCAATGTATTATCTTTCAAGCGGAACTTCAGACAACCGTTTTGAACGTCATCGTAAGCAGAAGTTGTATAATTGAATGCTTTGGCACCACCATTACCGTTTTCGCTGATGTTTTTACTGAATGTTAGGTCCTGTTTATTGATGGAGTCTGTGGTTTGAATAGTTGATACTGTCCATGAGATGGTATCAACCAGCGCTCCAGCGCTCCATCCGTCACCACCTGAAAGAAGATTGATGAGGCTCTTCTTGTTGTTTGTAGGGGTAATTTCTCCAGGAACAGCTATTGCAAAAACAGATAGGTTGGCATCGCGACCATAGGCATCATCCCAATAGCGTACATTTGCATCAGTGGGAGCTTCAATCGTTGAATAAGAATTTTCATCCAGTGTTTCATCTTTAGAAGCATAAGCAAAGGTGCGAGTCTCACGGATGTTGCTGGCATCCTTTGTACTGCGGATATGCATAGCAATCTGTGTGTTAGCAGCGAATCCGGCACGAGTCATGGCAGCGTTGTCTTCGCCTACGAATGAGATGGCTGTTTTGTTACTTGGGTCGATGACAGAAGCATCGTCCTCCAAACTGTTTGAACATGCTGTGGTTACCAGTGCGGTAGCGGCTAACAGCGGGAAAAAGAGATTTTTCATTTTGGTTATTGTTTTTTAATTATGATTCTGTGATAGATTTATTGCTCGAGGTTGGTCTCGATGTCGCCGTAAACATTCGTCCAAGGCATCAGCTCTGCGCTGAAGTCGATGGTCAGCGGATAGAACTCCGTCACCTTGATGATGTACGTGTATATGTAGTTCGACTCCCAGTTAAAGGAATCTATATTCTTCTTGTCGTCTTTAATAGCGATGTCCGTGTAGTGGATGGTCTTGTTTGTCTTGTCATACACAATATGACCGTCGGTACTAGTGAAATCGCTCTCGTAGTCCAGTCCGTAGACATCAAAGGAGATGGTCATCTTCACTCCCGTTTGTGGTATCTGCAGCATGCCATCTTTGCATTCGCAGTAGTAGGCGTGCTCGCGGTCGATGGCCTTGTTCAGGTCGCCCTGCTTGTTGTCGTCGGTCTGCAGCAGCAGTCTCTGGCTGTCGTTGGCGGCCTTCGTCGTGGTGGTGAAGGCACCATGCAGCATGTCGCTGCCGGCGAGGTCGGCTGTGTAGCCATGACCCTCGGTGACGAAGTTGTCGGAAACAACTTTCACCTTTATATTATATAAGTAGAAGTTGGCAGGTGTCTCCTTGCCGTAGTTGTTGTAGATGGCAAAGCGCACCTTAGACGTCAGGTGGTGGAAGGGCAGCGCCACGTAGCGGTCGTACTTGGTGGTAGCGCCATTCTCTGTGCGGTCTTTGCTGATAAACGTGCTGCCGTTCAGCAGGTCCACGTCTTTGGTGTTAGAGCCATCGTTGCAAGCCACCTGTGCCGGCATGTAAGGCTCGGCACCTGCAGTCAGCACACCGTTGTTGCAGGTCTGATAGACGTAAGCCACGGTGGCAGGAATCTCCAACGTGCTGGCATCCAGGGTGAAGTTGGCGATGGCGTCCTGAGCAGGACAGGGGCTGATGGCATAGAAGCGGTAGGGGAAAGCCGAGGCATCCCAATAGCGCTCAATCTGTGTTTTGTAGTAGCCTTCGGTCTTAGAGCCAACATAGTCCCATTTCGACAGGTTGGCCCAAGCGTCTGTTTTGTATTTCACCTCATACTTATCCATGATGACGGCCTGTTTGGCGGTGGCAAAGCCCTTCCAGCAGCTCACCAGGAAACCCTGTGTCAGGTAGTTGCTTGATGCTGCACGTGTCGGTGCTTTCATCACCGGTGCACTCATCACTGCCTGACTGAACTGCATGGGCACGCGTCCATCGTCCGTATCCTCATCCAGGAAAGTAGAGTCTGAAGAACAAGCGGTGAGGCTGGCGCACAACAGGAGTGCGCCAGTCCACCAGCTTAGTGTCTTGTTGATTGTATGATTAGAAATCACTTGAACTATCTTTAGTGTCGTAATCCACAACAGTAGCACCGTCGAATACGATAGGATAAACAGTGGGATTTGCAGGAACTGTAGGATTTTCGATATCAATTTCAGTATCATCTGGATCGGTTGTACCCTTAGAATCCTTAGTAATCTTGAAAGTATAGGTGTACTTGGTGTTAGGCTGCCAAGCAGCGATAAACTCTGAACCGTTCTTTGCAGGCACATAGACACGGGCATTGTGAACAGTGATTTCCTCGCCGTTGTCCTCAGCAATCAGCTTATAAGATACGTGGAAGGTGAAACCAACTTCGCTGGTAGTAGGCTGAGCTACGGGATAATAAATGGTAGAAGACTTAGCATAGCCTTGCGTACCACTTGTAACAACTTCAGGGATTACATTGTATGTAGTGCTAAGCTTTGACGTATATGAAGTCAGGCCGTCTTCAGTTCCAGGAATCACGAACTTCAGGTTGGCCTGAGTCTTTGAAGCATCTGTGTGGTTAACTGATGCAGTAGGAGTGCTAACATTGGTGAAGTCGATGGTTGCACCGCAGCTGGTGTAATAGTCAGCCTTGGTGTAAGTGTCACCAGATTTGGTAGCAGGAGTAGCCTGAATGCCAGAACCATCGGTTGTTACATCGATAATCTCCACTTTATAACCACGTACATCCTCATAGAAGCGCAGGTTTACTTGTGCGCCCAGGTGCTTGAAGTTCAGCTTCACGTCCTTCAGCTCTGCATTGGTAGCCTGAGCACCTGCATACATAAACTCCTGCAGTGAGGGTTTATCATAACCAGCTACCTGAGCGGTGTTGGCTACAGTAATTATCTTTGTGCTCTCGTCGAAGCTAACGCCAGCTGAACGATAAGGAGCGTAGGCATAGAAGTTGGTGTTGGCGTACTTCAAGTCCCAGTAACGAAGATACTGATTAGCATTGGCTGACATGTAATCTGCCTGTGATTTTGTATATCCCTTTGAGGCATCTTCATTCAGATACTCTGCAGTTCCGAGATATTCATAGAACCAAGGAGACTTATGGTCATCAAGATCACCAGCACTTGCTTCCCATGTTGTTGATTTAGACTTGTCATAACCTAGACCGCTACCATTAGAGTAACCAACCAGATAGTTGTCCATCACCTTCTGGGTGGTAAGACCATCTTTGTACTTGTAAGCCCACACGCCGAAGTTGTAGTGACCAAGGTTCTCTAGAGCCTGTGGCTCAGCAGCACGAGTAATGTTTTTCTTCTCCACGCTAAAAGCGATAGGAGCTTCGTTTTCGGCAGCTGATCGGTCAACCAGATCATCGCTGCTGCAGCTTGCAAGCGCTACAGCGGCAACTGCCAGGAATGCTAATTTTTTCATTTTAATGGTTTAATATTATATATAAAAATGTGAATAATCTTAGTCTCGTATTGTCCTCCTTCTGGAGTTCATAGTCCCCCTCCTTCGGAGGGGTTAGGGGAGGCTTTTAGGGGAGGCTTTTAGGGGAGGCTTTTTCCCTTATATCTCAATTTCCCAGAACACCTCGTCGTAGTCCTCTACCGTAGGTATGAACAGACTGCCGGTGCCTTGGTTCACGGGGTCGGGTGGCGTCAGCTTGTCGCAGTCCACCCACACCGTCAGGATGCCGCCGTGCGCTTGCGCGCGACATTGGTCGGTGACGTCAAACTCGTAGGTCTTCACCTGTCCGTCTTTCCACACCAGGTCATAGTACAGGAAGTTGCGCAGCGCAGCGCGCGATCCCATGTATTTCGCACCCGAACGCGTGTAGGGCTCGTTGTCGCAGAGGCCGAAGGTGGTCAGTTTTCCACCAATCACGTCGCTCTTGCGACCCTTCACCGTCAGGCCCTTCTTCATGCGCGTGTTGAAGTAGATCAGCGCAGGCTTGTTGCCCGTGTGGCCCGTGTTCACGTTGGTCGAACTGGCCATCGACGAGAGTGCCGCATTACCGTTGATACCCTTGATCTTGCCATCCTCGTTGTTGTAGAGGATAAACTGCACCAGGTAGATATACACCAGCGGGCGCAACTTGGTCTCCAGGTGCTTGATATACACATTCTCCACGGGGTCGTACTCATAGTCGGCCAGGTCGTGCGAGATGAAGATGTTTTCCGGGTAGGCACCGAAGAAGATCTCAGGCTGGTTGAGCAGACCGATGGCGCTCGAGCCATCTTTGTCGTTGGCGCGGCTGCGATCCACGATGCTTCGCGAGATGCCTCGCGTGCCCGTGGTGGTGGCCGTCACCGAGTCCAGTTCCTCATGCATCACCAGCACCTGCGTACCGTCTTTCGAGTCGATGTCGCTGTAGAACAGCATGTCGTAGTAGCCAAACTGGAAATAGCGGCGGAATCTGTTGCCGCGAATAGAGAACGCCTCGTCGGTGGTGTGCTTCGCCTTGGGGTCGTCGCCCTTGTAGTAGCGGTGCACCTCGTAGCTCGAGGGGCGCTCGTAGCCGATGTAACCCCAGATAGAGTCGTCCTTCAGGTCCCATCCGTAGTACCAGTCGGTCTCCATGTCCACGTCCACGTCCCACACCACGTCCATCTCGGTCTCCACCTGCGGCATCACGAAGTCCAGGTTCTGTCCGGGCAGGTGCAGCGGTGGTTCGATGCACGAGCTCATGCCCAGCACAACCGTCATGACGACTACTATATAATAAATAGGTGTACGTGTCATCTTGTCACCTCCTTTTTCTTTCTGTAGATGATATCGTAGGTCAGGTGCAGTCCGGCGTTGGTGGGGCCAAACCACATGAAGCGGTGGTTGCGCTTCTTAAACTGACTCGTGCTGCCACGGTAGTTGTAATAGTAGAGCCCGTCAATGGTTCCGTTGATGGGGTTGCCCCACACGTAGGGGTCGTAGCGGGTGATGAAGGCACCCATGCTGAGGCTCAGCTCCAGTCGCAGGCTGCCTTTCTTGTTCAGTCGGCAGGTGTGGCCCAGCGTCAGGCCCGCGCCGCCGCCTTCGCCTTCCCATCCCTTGGTCTCGCTGAAGCCGATGCCATAGACCGTGCCTTGGGCGTAGGCGCCCAGATAGGTGCCCAGAAAAGCGCCACCGCCCTTGAAGTAGCGGCGCAGCTCTAACTGCACGTCGCGCACCTGCATGAACTGATGGTCCTGCCAGTGGCGATGGTTAGAGAATGTGAAGCCTGCATTATAGGTGTAGTGTCCCGTCAGTGGGTAGTATTCCAATTGGATATTACCGCTAGGCGCAAAGCCGAACTGCGGTATATATGCAAAATCGTGCAGCAGGTTGGTCCTGGCTGCAATCAGGTGGCGGCGTGTGTAGGCCTTGTAGGTGGCGGGCATCAGGTTCAACTGCTCGGGCAGGGGCGTCAGCAGTGGGTTGGATGCCTCTGTGCTCACCGGACAGCCCTTGAACTGGATGCGGTCGGGGTTCACCGTGAACCACAACACCACGCGGCTCTGGCGCAGGGTGGGGTAGTACACCTGCAGCAGTCGGTTCCAGGTCTTGCCGCCGTTCAGGGCCATCAGCTCGCGCTTGCATTGGTGTTCGTCGCCCTTGCTGTGCTCCCAGATGGCGCGCACCTGCTCATACTCTTCGTCGCCGGCCAGTTCCATCAGCTTCACCAGGTAGGCATAGTCCTCGGTCACGCACTTCGCGTCGGTCTTGCAGTTGCCAATGGGCTGATCCAGATTGCTCTTCAGAAACTCGATCAGGCGCTTCGTGCGTTCGCGACTCAATCGGATGTTGTTCCAGTAGGGGCCCTCGGGTGAGGCGGCACCCTTCACAAACACCTGTCGCAGCACCAGGTTCTGCTGCTTGAGCAGCGGCACCAGACTGTCGTTATAGAGCGTGATGAAGGGATCGTCTTCCAGCAATTCCGTGCGGTTCACTCTGAAGCGGATGCCTCGTGCCACCATGTCGAACAGCGAATCGCTAATGGCAGGGGGCGTGCTGACATAGGCGTCAGACACATAGACAAAGGGGTAGCCCGGCAACTGTCTGTAGCGCAATGTATCTATCTTCTCGGCCCATCCGTTTGATAAGCCGAGAATCATAATAGTAGCAAAAATACTTATTCTTAAATGGTTGACTAATGCTTGCACTTAAACGTAGAGTTTTGTAGCAATTCTATTTTCGGATGCAAAGTTAGTCAAAATTATTTAGATAAAAAACAAAGGGTGTGATTTTTACAATGTTTAACGACTCCTTTACATTATTTATGCACAAACTGTTCTATTTTGCGCCATTTTGCTTTCCTTTTTCTGTTTTTATGCATTTTATGCCAACTGTAATTGTACGTTTTGTTGCGATTTTTTATGGTGATTTTTTCGGACCTCAAGTTCGCTTTGCTCCGCTGGAAAAACTTGCACATTTTGAAAAAGTTTTCAGTTTATAGCGATTAAATGGCGTTTTTATTCGGCCGGGCTGAATTTTTATTTTGTTTTTCCGACTTTTAATTGTATCTTTGCATTCCAAATCTTAGTCCATTGAAATAGATTAGTATTAGTTATGATGATTGTTTTTCAGAAAAAGACGCTCTCTTTTCTTGCATATATAGCACTGGCGGTGCTTGCACTGACCGGTTGCCACGACCAGAAGGCCATGAACGAGCTGGAGGCTATCAATCAGATAGCCGACGAGCATCCTGATTCGGCGTTGACCATGTTGAAAGTCTATGAAGACAAGGCGGACCACTGGAGCAAGGGCGATCGCATGCACTATGAGCTGGTGAAGATGAAGGCGCAAAATAAGGCAAATGTGCTATTTTCGTCCGATTCCATCGCAAAAGAGGTGGCCGATTACTACAACCACCATGGTACCGACAACGAGCGCTTGCTGGCTAACTATCTGTTGGGCCGTGTGTATAGCGATATGGGCGAGGCCCCTCAGGCTTTGCAGGCTTTCTACGATGCTATCGAATGTGCCGACACGCTGAGCGACGAATGCGACTACGATGTGCTGATACCTGTTTATGGACAAATGTCTTTGATTTATGGCAATCAAAACCTGCCCCACGATGAAATCTGGGCTTTGCGACATTACATTGACTATATCCACAAAACCGATTCGGAGAAAGAATATATCATTGCAAAAGAGCGATTAATCAATCCTTATTACCAACTTGATGAGAAAGATAGCGTGTTGGCTATCATCAACGATACTTATAAGTCGTTGAAGAAACTTGGTGAAGACCGTGAAGCGGCCGATGCTTTGGTTTCATCGGTATTTATCTATATAGAGCGTGGACAATTGGACGAGGCACGACGAGTTATGGACATATTTGAACATGAGTCGGGTCTATTCGATGCTCGAGGTAATATTGAAAAAGGTCGAGAGAACTATTATTATATCCGCGGTGTCTACGAACAGGCTGTGGGAAAGGTGGATGCGGCTGAAAAAGACTTCCGAAAGGCGGTTAATACGTGTTTTACGGTTGACGCATATAAGGGACTGATGTCTCTTTATCATAAAAAGCATAATATGGATTCAGTGCTGCACTTTGCTCTTCTTCATGAACAAGCATTGGATTCTGTTCATAATCAGATGCAGATAGATGCCATCCATCAAATGTCGTCCATGTATAACTATAGCCGCAGTCAGAAATTGGCAGAACAAGAGGCTCACAATGCACGCATCGCTCGTATTTGGACTATCGGCATTCTGTTCACCGTCTTACTGGGCGTTGCGCTGGCCTATAAGTTGTATCTGAGCTATAAGAGGAAAAAGCAAGAGGAGATCGATTTGTTGTCTAAGTCGCTTTCCGATGCTAAAAAGGAGTATCAGGTTGTGCAGAGCGAGTTGTTGACACTTAACAACCGTGACATCAAGAAACTGATTGCCGATAAGGAGAAGAAAGAGAAAGAACTGCGCCAAACCATCGAACGACTGGAGGCTTCCAGCGGATTGCCCACAGACAAAGATAGTCTTGAGAAGTTTGATGAGAGCGTTATCGCTAAGGTGTTCCGCCGAAAGCAGGACAATAAGCTCGAAAAGCCTTCGCCCCGTCAGGCGGAATGGCGCGCCTTGGTGCTGCAGTTCTCTAAAGAGATGCCTGCCATGCACCACATGCTGGTCGAGGAAAAGAAACTATCGCCACTAGAGTTGAACGTCTGCATACTGATATTGCTGGGCTTCGACGATGCTTCCATCGGCAATCTCACGGGTTCAATACCTCAAACAATCACCAAGGCAAAGGCCCGTGCCAACATGAAATTGTTTGGTGTAAAAGGTGCACACGGACTAAAAAGAGGGCTTTTTTTGGCTTCAAAGGACCTTTGACTTATTTTGACTTATTTTTTTTATAAGTCGCTGATGTGTAGTTTATTGCAATGACTTATTTTGCGTTTTGACTTATTTTGACTTATAGAAAAAATCCAATTTTGATATTTCTTTCTGGAATGTTTTCGTAACTTTGCATCGACTAAAATCAATGCATCACTTAAACCTATAGTAGAAAGAAATGAAAAAGTTTGTATCAGTTTTAAGTTCGCTGTTGTTCGCTGGGTTGCTTGTTGCCAGCGCCCAGGTATCTTCAGCCTATGTTTTAAGTTTGTACGCACACCAATTCACTAACCCTATGCAGGTTATGAAACCTGTTCGTAAGGCTCCCGCAAAGCCTGTCATCCCCGTGGTTACCGTAGATGGACACACACTGAACTTCAGTGCACCATTGGTAGAAGGACAGATTGACCTGCTCAACGAAGACGAAGAGGTGGAGTACACCATCTATGTAGCTAAGGGTGCCACCAAAGTGGTGATTCCTTCATACATCTCGGGTTACTATTATATTAATATTGTACAAGGCGATATTTGCTTTAGCGGTGATATCGATCTTTAAATAACAGAGCGCCATGGAAAAGACAAGTTTGCGCTATCAGCGCATTAGGCTAATACTCGAGCAGGAAAGTATTTGGATTATCCTCTACGGAGCTTACCTCTTAGCCTTATTAACGATAGTTTTGGCATGTTTGTAAACCCATCATATTGATTCACCTTAACCAATTCTTCGGCGGCGCCGGCTTCAATACCATGAAGCAGGTGCCGCCAATTATTTGACCCCTTCCTGACCTCCCCAAGGGGGAGGAAAAGGGAGGGAGACCCACCCCCGGCCCCTCCCTGTATGGAGGGGAGTAGATAGTTCCTTCTTGCTGTTTTGTTTTGTTATTCTGGCCGAATAATGTTCTTATTCCTTTAGTTTTGACTTCTAATAGTGGCACTTTTGGGTCTGATCTAGCCCCTGGATGACTCGATTCTAGACCCTAGATGGCCCTGATCTAGCCCCTAGATGGGTCGGTTCTAGACCCTAGAATCATCTATTCTAGACTCTAGACTCTCGCAATCTAGACTTTAGAATCGAGTCATCTAGACTCTAGATTGAGGTATTCTAGACTCTAGATCGACACCAAAACTTATGGTTTTGCATCTTAAAACCTATACTTTTGCATTGTCAAACTTATACTATTGTATTTCAAAACGTATACTTTTGTTCCTTAAAACCTATGGTGTTGCCTTATAAAACCTAAGGTGCTGCATCGCCATGTCTATACTATTGCATGCAAAAATGGCCCATTTCATCGGTAAAATGGGCCGTTTTCTTATTATCCTTTATTTATGACTACTGTATGCTGTTGGTCTCGTAGTCGTCGCCTAGGGTTGTTGTTTTAAGCTCTTTGAGGAACTGGGCGCGTGGCTTGGATGTGCGCACATGAATGGTGCGCGTCTGTCCGGGGAGCAGGTCGAAGTAGTTGTCGGCGAAGAAATCATTGATGCCTTTTGTCTTGAGGAACACGGCACGGGCAAAGATGTCGGTGCTCACGCTGACGTCGTAGCCGTCGGCAACGGGGGTGACGGCAGTGGTGAGCTGCGGTTTGCGATAGTGCATGTCCTTCTGACGCACGGGATAGGCAATGTTGTAGTAGGTCTTGCCGCCCGTCTCGTAGGTGATGTAGAAGATTACGTTTTCGGCCATTTCATCGCCAATCAGGTCCTTGACGCGCCATGTCTGGACGTTGATGGCATCGTTCTTGGGTAGCTTGACTTTCTTTGTCTGTTCAAAGACGATGCGGCCATCGATGGTCATGGACTGTAGCTTTAGGTTGCCGGTGGCCGGGGTCCGTCGGTCGTTGACGAGCTTCAGCTCCAGGAGCTTTCCGTCTGCTCCTTCTGAGGGGAGGGGGAGCTTTTGCTGCTGCATGGCTTTGGCGTTTTCCTCTGTGGGGAGGGCTGCTACTTGTTTGGTGGGGGTGGCGATGACATCGCCACAGACTGAACCGTTTTTGATGCGGGGGGAGACTAGGATGTCGTCGTAGGCTTTGCGGGTGACGTAGTGCAGCGCCTTCCAGCGGCCGTAGTAGTCGCGGCTGCTCCATGAGGCCACCGGCCAACAGTCGTTGAGCTGCCACACGATGCCGCCCATGCAGAACGGGCGGTCGCGTCGGAAGGCCTCCATGCCCATCTTCACGGCGTCGGCCTGCAGCACCTGGCCTACGTAGAGGAAGCGCTTGAAGTCTTTTGGCACCCGGTAGTCGCGACCCATATATTCCTCGATGCGGTGGTTGGCATAGGTGCCCGCGTTCTGGTGGGCCATCATCACCTCCGAGTAGATGTCGTGGTCTCGTGGATCGGGGTTATACCGCAGCACGCTCTCGTACTCGGGGAACGACTGGAACCCGTATTCCGACTGGAAGCGCACGTGGTGGTCGAAGTAAGCCTCGATGGGTTCACCGCCATGCCATACGCCCCAGTAGTGGTCGTCGCCATTGATGCCATCGCTGGGCGTGTTTTCAAAAGCCCAGGGCGACGACGGGCGATAGGCAATGCCACCACCATACTGGCGCACCACCTCGGGCAGCACCTCATAGAAGATGCTGTGCTGCATTTTCCACACGCGGTCGGCCTGTCCCAGTTCTTCGAAGTAGCGCTTCTTGCCACCCCATCCAAACCACACATCCTGCTCCTCGTTGTTGCCGGCATAAACAGCCATGCAGGCATGGTTGCGCAGGCGGCGCACGTTGCAGATGGCCTCCTCCTTGATGTTGTCCAGGAAGGCCGAGTCAACCTCGTAGGTCTGGCAGGCAAACATGAAGTCTTGCCACACTAAAATGCCCATTTCATCGCAATATCGGTAGAAGGCATCGTCCTCGTAGATGCCACCGCCCCACACACGAATCATGTTCATGTTGACAGCTGCTGCGTCGGCCACCACCTGGCGGTAGATGCTGTCGTTGACGCGGCTGAGGAAGTTGTCGTTGGGCACCATGTTAGAGCCCTTCGCGTAGAGCGGTTCACCGTTCAGTTCAAAATAGAGGTTATGCCCGTATTTGTCTTTGTCGTTGTGGAGCTTGAGGCTGCGGATGCCGAGGAGGGTGGAAGACTCACCCCCAGCCCCTCTTTGCTCAGAGAGGGGAGTAGATAGCTTTTTATCGCGATTGTTGCTTTGAGAGTGACCACTCCCCTCTCTGCTCAGAGAGGGGTCGGGGGTGAGTCTTAGTTTCATCGTCGTCAGATAAGGCTCACCTAAGCCGTTGGTCCACCACAGTCGGGGATTCTTCAGGGTGTAGTCGAGGGTGATGGTGTTGAGGCCCGGCTTGAGGGCAACGGCCTTTGTGGTGGCAGGCTTGCCGTCGGCGGTGATGGCTATGGTGGCACTCTGTGCGCTGTCGGCCTCGACCTCAACGATGGTGCGCAGTTGGGCGCGGGCCTTGGTCACGTCCTTCTGAATATACCATACGTCGGCGATGCGTGTGCCGCTCCACGTCTCGAGCAGCACTGGGCGCCAGATGCCGAAGGTCACCAGGCGTGGGCCCCAGTCCCAACCATATTCAAAGCCGGCGGTACGGGCAAAGGGCGAGATGGTCTTGTCGAACAGGCCTCCCATCTGCGAGTGGTCGGGGCCGGTGTTGTGGCGATAGGGCAGGGCGTCGAACTTCGGCACATTCATCTTCACTGGGCTCTTGAAGAAAACCTCCAGCAGGTTGTCGCCCGCCTTCAGGATACCCTCCACGTTGCATCGCCACTCGCGGTGCATATTGTCGGCCACCAGGATGCGCTGGTGGTTCAGATAGACGTCGGCATAGGTGTCCAGACCTTTGAATACCAGCGTCTGATGGCTGGCGGCCAGTTCTTCGGCCGTGGGCTGGAAGTGCGTCTCGTACATCCAGTCCTCCTTATCGACCCACTGCACCGAGCGCTCGTTGAGCCGATAGAACGGATCCTCGATGATGCGTTCGCGCATCAGGTCAAGGTGTGTGTTGCCAGGCACCTGTGCGGGGTGCCATATCTCCGAGTTGCCCTGGCGGAAGCGCCAGCCCTCATGCAGGGTGCGCTGGCTGACGGAGGCGCTGGCCACCGTGGCTGCCAGCAGCAGTAGAGAAGTAATGGTTTTTCGTATCATCATGTGTTAAAGTATTTTTGTCTGACGGTTAGCTTTGAGCTGAACGGTGCGGGTGGTGCCGTTGAGTCGCAGGGTGACGGTCTGCGACAGTTTGGAGCGCAGCACCAGTGTGGTGACCTGGCCGTCCTTCCAGGAGAAGTCGGCCTCTATGCCACCGCGGGCACAGATGCCACGCACGCTGCCATCTTTCCAGGCCTGGGGCAGGGCGGGCAGGAAGGTCAGTTCGTGATTGGGGCTACTCTGCAACAGCATTTCACACACACCGGCCACGGCAGCCTCGGTGGCATCAAACGAGAAGATGTCCTCCTGAGCACCGGCCACGCCGGCGGGCGAAACCGTCATCAGGTTCTCGCGCATGAAGCCCGTGTAGAGTCCAATCAGGCTCTCGTAGGCCTTCTCGCCACGGCGCAGGCGCGCATAGAAGTTGATGTTGTTGCCACGTGTCCACTCGGTGTCTTCCCAGTTGGCGTGCGAAGTCTGGTTGGCCAGGAACGTCTCGCAGCCACGTGCCAGATCAGGTGTGTCGTCGGGCGAGATATGTCCGTAGGGATAGAGCGCGAGCAAGTGAGAGGCATGGCGGTGAGACGGGTCGCTGCGTCCCACGTCGAGCAGCCATTCGGCCAGTTCGCCATTCTGGCGCACCCAGTAGGGCGGCAGTTTGCGGATGTCGCGCTCCAGTTGTGCGCGGAAGTCGGCATCGACGTTCAGCAGGCGGCTTGCCTCGATGCAGGCGTGGTAGATCTCATAGATGGTGGCACGGTCGGTGGTAGGCATCATCGACAGCGAGTAATCCCTGCCGTCGGGGCCGCGGAAGCTGTTCTCGGGCGAGATGCTGGGTCCGCTGAGCAGATAGCCCGTCTGGGGGTCTTCAATCATGTAGTCCATGAAGAACTCGGCCGTCTCTTTCAGCAGCGGGTAGGCCACCTCGCGCAGGTAGTCGCGGTCTTGCGTGAACTCATAGTGCGTCCACAGGTGGGTAGCCATCCAGGCGCCTGCCGTCACGTTCAGTGCCCATGAGCAAGAGCCCCCAGGCGCAGTGTCGCCCCACACATTATTAATGGTGTGAGTGACCCAGCCACGGCAGCCATACACCTTGCGTGCCGTCACGCTGCCGTGCTTGGCCAGCAGCGACAGATAGGAAAACAGCGGCGTGTTGCACTCGCTGAGGTTCGCAATATTGGTGCTCCAGTAGTTTTGCTGGATGTTGATGTCCAGGTGGTAGTCGCACGTCCACGGCATGTTGCAAGCCAGGTTGTCGTTCCAGATGCCCTGCAGGTTGGAGGGCAGGGGAGAATTTTCGCGCGAAGAGCTGATCTGCATGTAGCGTCCATACTGGAAGAACAGCGCGTCGAAGACCGGGTCCGGCTGTCCCTTTCGGGCCGCCTGGAAGAGTGCCTCGGTGCTGCCGGTGGCCTGTTTGCCGTCGGCATTAAGGCAGAGCGACATGCGGTTGAACAGATGCTGGTAGTCCTTGACGTGCGCCTTTTTCAGTTGTTGGTAAGGCATGGCGGTCGCTGCCGTCACGGTCTGTCGGCACTGCTGGCGGTAGTTCATGTTCTGGAAGTCGGTGCGGATGTCGGCCGTCAGGGTGAGCGTGGTGGCATTGGTGACCACCAGCTTGTTGTCAACCACCCTGATCTCGCCCCCTTCCACCTGAGCGCTGACCAGGCCGCGGAAGCGCACGCCGCCCTCGCCGTTCTTGTCGAAGCGGGCATCGCCATTGATGTCGAGCCAGCCCTGCTGTTGCGAAGCGCTTGAAGCGCAGACGGTGCTGTGGCGCAGCATGTCCATGCCGATGCTCACGTTGATGGCGTGTGCCTGACTGGCCGTGTAGCGCACCACCAGGGTCTGTGCCGGATTAGAGGTGAAATACTCGCGTCGGTAGCTGATGCCGTTCTGCTTGTAGCTGACGGTAGCCACCGCCTCGCTGAGCGACAGACAGCGCTTGTAGTCAGTGATGTCGGTCGCGGCCGCCTCGTCTGTGATCACCAGATTGCCGAAAGGCAGGTGGGTGCCAAACGACTTGCCGTGGCCACACAGCGACTGCCATCCCAGGTCGTTGCCCCGACGGTAGTCACCGCTGAGGAAAGCCTGGCGCATCTCGCGCAGTTTCTCAGGTCCACACAGGTTGTTGGCCTCGGGGTCGGGCTGTCCAGACCAGAGCGTAGCCTCGTTCAGGGCCACCGTTTCCTTGTCCACGCCACCATAGACCATGGCGCCCAGACGGCCATTGCCCAGAGGCAGCGCCCCCATCCATTTCTCCGAGGGCTTGTCGTACGACAGCACCAGAGGTGTTTCGGCAGCTGTGGCACCGACACGAACAAGCATGGCCAATAGAAGCATGCAAAAATGTTTGGAATTCATAATACGTTCTCTTTTAGTTATTAATACGGTGCAAAAGTACAATAATATTGTATAATACAAATGGTTTGCAGATGTATAAAAATGGAAGAATCGTTGCAGGTTGCCACCAATTGCGACATACGTTTCATTTTCTGGTGCGATTAGCGTGCCCACCTTTATTTAAATATGTTACCTTTGCATCGAAATTAAAGCAATCTAGTAAAAATCTTATGAAACAAAAACACTTAGTCCCGCTTCGCTGGTCGGCATCCATCATTGGGTTGTTGACCTTGGCTGGTGGACTGACGGCATGCTCGGATGAGTATGAGTACGAAAGCCATGAACCAGACTTTCTTGGTGCGAGCATCTATGACTACTTGCAGCAACAGGGTGATTTCACGACCTATCTGCGACTGGTTGACGACCTGGACTACCGGCAGGTGCTCAGGCTGACGGGCTCGAAGACCGTCTTTCCTGCGCGCGATGACGCCTGGACGCGCTTCTTTAATGGTGGCAACCCATGGGGCGTGACCGCCTACGAACAGCTCACGGATGCCCAGAAACGCTGTCTGCTGGGGTCCAGCACCATCAACATGGCCTATCTGACCTATATGTTGGCCAATACGGGCGACTCGGAGAGTCAGAGCGGAGAAGGCACCGCCCTGCGCCGTGCCACACAGTATAGCTATCTGGACAGCATACAGTGGTGCCAGGATGCCCGCCAACTGGCTGCCCCCTTCTGGCAGAAATACCAGCAGACGGGCGTGCGACTGGCCGATCAGGGCGATACCTATATGGTGCACTTCACGCCGCAACACACCGCAGCCAACCAGTTGGCGGCAGCCGACCTGTCGCTGATCCTGGGCAAGGCCTATGATGCAAAAGACGTGTATGTCAACGGTACGCAGGTGGTGGAGAAAGACATCACCTGCAAGAACGGCTATGTACACGTGGTGCAGGAAGTGCTGACGCCCAATAGTCCGATGAGTGAGGTCATCAACCACCATCCTCAGACCCAGCTGTTCTCCCGACTGATGGAGCGCTTCTCGGCACCTTATTATAACAGTGCAGCCACCGATGCCGTGCACCAGTTGTACGACGGTCGTGACAAGGCGCACCCCGTGATCAGCGACAGTATCTTCGTGAAGCGCTACTTCACCGAGTCGCAACCCAGCGATCCCGAGGGCAACGATATGACCCACTACGGATTGCTATACATAGACCCCTCGCAGAACACCTATCAATCTATGCAGGATATGGGTGTGATGTTTGTACCTACGGACGAGGCGATGCAGAACTACCTGAACGGTGGAAAGGGTGCCTACCTGAAAGATGCCTACGGCACGTGGGACGAGGTGCCCACATCGCTGGTGGCACTGTTTGTGAAGAACCACCAGAAGAAGTCGTTCATGAGCAGTCTGCCATCGTCGTGGTCCACGATGAACGATGAGGCGTCGTTTGCGATGCACGTGGATCAGAAGGATGTGGTGGCAACCTACGTGACGGGCAATGGCGTGGTGTATGTCACCAACAAGGTGTATCCCCCCATCGACTACCAGAGCGTCTATGCGCCGGTGATGACCAACCGCAACACCCGCATCATGAACTGGGCCCTGCAGGACCACGAGATGAAGTTCTTCCTGTACTTGCGCTCTATGGAGAACATGTACAACCTCTTGGTGCCCACCGATGAGGCTTTGCAAAACTACCGCGACCCCATTGCCTGGGCCAAGGGAAAGAGCCAGCGCCAGATATGGGCCTTCCGTTACGATGAGACCAAAGACCAGCCCGTGACGGCCGATGTCTATGCCGTCAATGACGACGGCACAAAGGGCGAGTTTCAATACACCATCAGCGATGTGGGCCTGTTGCGCAATCGTCTGTATGACATCTGCGATCGCCATATCATCGTGGGCATGAAAGACGAACAGGGAAACATGAGCGGCTATGTGGACGACGGCACGCATCATTACTACCAGTCGAAGGGCGGATCGACCCTCCGTTTCAGCGGTGCCGGCCAGCAGATGACCGCCACGGGTGGCGGCGACAACGAGCAACAGGTGGCCGATGCCCATCAGATAAGTCGTTATGACACGGACAACGGTCGCTGCTATATCGTGGATCGCGTGTTGCAGGATCCTGTCAATTCGGTCTATACCAACCTGCAGGCGCATGCCGAGTACGCCAAGTTCTTCGAACTGCTGAACGGAGACGACATGGTGTTCCGCACGTTCCAGAACGACCCTGAGATCAAAAGCATTTTTACGCTGAACCGCACCTCGGCCTCGTCGGGACTGGGCAACGTGGTTTCTTCGTTTGCCAACTTCCAGTACACGGTGCTGGTGCCCACCAACGATGCCGTCGATGCAGCCTTTGCCGCCGACCCGACGCTGCATACCTGGAGCGAGATAGCCCAGCAAACCGATGTGGACGTGCAGCGCCAGTGGGCTGTCAGACTGATACGTTTCCTTCAGTACCATTTCATCGACAACTCAACCTATGTGGACAGCCGACCCTTTGCTGCGCTGACCTTCGAAACGGCAGCCCGCTCTAACAGTGGCCGCTTCCAGAAAATCAGTGTCAGCGGCGACGGTCAGAACCTCACCTTCACCGATGCACACGGACATCATGCCCATGTGGTAAAAACGCCCGGACTGTATAACCTGCAGAGTCGTGACTTCATCGTGAACAACAGCGACTATCGCAACGCCACGCAGATGGTCAGCTCGTCGCAGTCTGTGATCCACCTCATTGATCGTGCCTTAATCCCAGAATAAAAGAAACATGAAACGATATTTATTATTAACCCTACTTATGATGTGCGTCGGCGGTATCACCGCACAGACGATGATTACCGGACAGGTCATGGCTCCTGATGGCGAGTGTATTGGTGCCACCATCGTGGAACAGGACAAGGGCGGACGCATCATCACATCGACCGTGACCGACTTCAACGGTAACTTCTCACTGCAGGTGAAGAACGTGGACAACATGCTGAAAATATCCTATGTGGGCTGTAAGACACAGCTGCTGCCCATCAAAGACCGCAGACGCTTTGTGGTGACCCTGAAAGACGACAGTCAGACCATTGCCGAAGTGCAGATCAAAGGAAAGCGACGCACGGGAGCCGACGGTTTCAACGTGCCGGTGCGCGAGTTGAGCGGTGCACAGCAGACCATCTCGATGAAGACCTTCGAGGGAATGTCTGTAGCTTCGGTCGATGACGCCCTGCAGGGCCGCATTGCCGGACTCGACATCGTGGCCAACTCGGGCGACCTAGGCAGTGGCTCGTCGCTGCGTGTGCGTGGTACCACGAGTATCAACTCCAACAGCGAACCGCTGATCTTGCTCAACGACATCCCTTTCGACTCGCAGATAGACGCCTCGTTCGACTATAACACGGCTTCGAACGATCAGTTTGCCACGCTGCTGAACATATCGCCAGAGGATATAGAGGACATCACCGTGCTGAAAGACGGTGCTGCCTGCGCGATATGGGGCGCACGCGGTGCCAACGGTATTATCAGCATCAGAACAAAGAAGGGCGTCACAGGACCAACTCGTGTGACCTATAGCTACCGCCTGAGCGGCAACTGGCAGCCGGAGGGCATGAAGATGCTGAACGGCGACGACTATACCATGCTGATGAAGCAGGCCTATTTCAACCGTAATCAAGACGAGCGCGAGGCTAACGTGCCCGAGTTTAACTACGACCCCAACTTCTCGGAATACGAGCAGTTTAACAACAACACCAACTGGGTGAAGGAGGTCAGTCAGATGGGATGGACACACGATCACTCACTCTCTATCAGTGGCGGTGGACAGAAAGCCCGCTTCCGCGCCTCGCTGGGTTATTACAACCAGACAGGTACGGTGATAGAACAGCAGATGGATCGCTTCTCAACCCGCATGAACCTGGAGTATCAGGTGTCTGAACGCCTGAAGTTCACCAGCGACTTCTCGATGACCTACACCAACAACGACCGTAACTACGAGCAGTACTATCCAGCCACGGGCTCAAACATCGGTTTGCTGGACGTGGCCTACCGCAAACTACCTAACGTGGGCATCTACCGACAGGATAATGCCGGCAACAACACGGGGGCTTACTATAACATCCTACCCTCGTCGGGACTGGATGCCTCGCAGAAAGACCTCTACAACCCCATCGCTGTGGCACATCTGGCGCAGAACGTGCAGAAGAACATGCGTATCATCCCCACGCTGCGTGTGCAGTATGACTTCATCGAACCCACCGACCATCAGCGCCTGCGTTACAATGGCTACGTGACATTTGACATCGAGAACTATAAGATCAATAAGTTCCTGCCTAAGGAGATTGTGCCTACAACATGGTTGAACGAACAGGTCAACCGCAGCGAGGAGCAGGAAAACGAGGGCCTGTCGGTGATGACCGACCAGAACCTGACATGGATGCCCAACACGGGTGACAACCACTCGCTGATGCTGTATGGCTCATGGCAGATGACTACCGGAAACTCGCAGAGCCAGCGCTTTGTGACGTTTGGCTCGCCCTCGCAGGCCATCACCGATGCTACGGCAGGAGCCAACCTGCGTGACCTCAACTCGGAACAAGGTCAGTGGCGGTCGATGGCGGTGCTTGGCCGTCTTCACTATGCCTATCAGGGCCGTTATATCCTGGATGCAACCATCCGCTGGGACGGTTCTACCCGCTTTGGTTCTGGCAACCGCTGGGGCACCTTCCCCTCGCTGTCGGGTAAGTGGATCATCAGTGATGAGAAGTTCCTGAAACCCTGGGAGAACTGGTTGTCGGAATTCTCGTTGCGCGCCGGATGGGGCGTGACGGGTAATATGCCCGACCGTGAGTATCTGTACTTTGCACGATACAACGGTTCGTGGGGCACGGGCGGCAACAACTATAATGGCACGCCAACGATCAAACCCAGTTCGGTGAAGCTCACCAATCTGAAGTGGGAGCGCTCCACGAGCTACAACGTGGGACTGAATCTCGGTCTGTTTGAAGACCGCTTCACGGCCGACCTCAACGTGTATCACCGTCGCACGGAAGACATGCTGTTCAAAGACCAGCGCATACCGGGAAGCTCGGGTTTCGACTATCTGAGTTATATCAACGCAGGAACCATGGACAACGACGGCTGGGAGCTGAACATCAACACCACCAACCTCATCAACATGGGTAAGTTCACGTTGGACCTCAACGCCAACCTGTCGAACTATAAGAACACCATCAAGGCGCTGGACGCCAATGTGCTGGACTCGTACAACGGCGACTTCAGCTATGCCAACGGCAACTATCTGAGCCGAGTGCAGATCAACAACTCGTTTGGTTCTATCTACGGACTGCGCTCGCACGGCGTCTATCAGTATGACAAGTGGAGCGAAGTGGAAGTGCCAGGCGTCAGTGGACCAAACGCACCGGTGGCACGCGATAAGAACGGAAACGTGGTCTTCGACAGTTATCATGAGCCCGTGCCTTTGTACTATGCCTATGGCACCACCAGCGCACGGAAGTTCCGTGGTGGCGATGCCATCTATGAGGATGTGTATAAGGACGGCACCATCGATGAGCTCGACGTGGTCTATTTGGGCAACTGCAACCCGAAGTTGAATGGCGGTTTCGGTTTCTCGCTGCGCTATAACAAGCGCTTGTCGCTGAACTGCTTCTTTAACTTCCGCTATGGCAACAAGGTGGTCAACTATGCCCGCATGTATGCCGAGAATATGTACTCGAACGACAACCAGTGTGTGTCGGTGAACTGGCGATGGCGTAAGGATGGTGACGTGACCAACATGCCACGCGCCCTGTATCAAGACGGTCGCAACTGGATGGGTAGTGACCGCTTCGTGGAGGATGGATCGTTCCTGCGCTGGAAACAGCTCACGGTGAACTATACGTTAGACCCGAAGCTGGTGAAGCGCGTGGGCCTGAGCCAGACGTCACTGTCGTTCACGCTCAACAACATCCTGACATGGACGAAGTACTCTGGTGTTGACCCCGAGGTGGGCTACGACTCTCAGGGCATCTGTGCCGACTGGTCGAAGACACCGCGCTCCAAGTATTTCACCTTTGGCATTACAGTAGGACTCTAATTTATTACGTGTATTATGATTACGAAGAAGATTTATCATATTCTCATAGCCCTCATGATTGGTGGTGGCAGCATCTGCACCCTGACCAGTTGCGAGGACTGGTTTAACCTGAAACCACAGACGGAACTGGTGGGCGAGGACTTCTGGCAATCGAAGCAGGATGTGGAGAGTGCGCTGGCTGCCTGTTACCGCGCGCTGCTCGAGCCCGAGGCCATGGAACGTCTCATCGTCTGGGGCGAGGTGCGCTCGGACAATGTGCTGGCAGGCATGAACCCCGGTGGCGACCTGAGCTACATGCTCTCGGCCAATATCGATGCAAGCAATGGCTATACGCAGTGGTCGCCCCTGTATCGCGTGATTAACTATTGTAACACCGTGCTGGAGAATGCCCCAAAGGTGCAGCAGCAGGATCCCAATTTCAAGACTGGCGAACTGCGTGCCTACGAGGCTGAGGCGATGACCTTACGCGCATTGTGCTACTTCTATCTGGTGCGTACGTTTGGTGATGTGCCTTTCACCACGCAGGCCTACAGCGACGACACCCGTCCTTTCCAGTTGGCACAGACGGATGGCGACACCATCCTGCGACAGTTGCTGGCAGAGCTGGAGACCATCAAAGACAACTATGCGAAAGCCGTCTATTCAACAACGAGCGACACCAAAGGACGCGTGACGCAGAAAGCCCTCTGGACGCTGATGGCCGATATGTACCTATGGCTGGGAGAGTATGACCAGTGCATCGCGATGTGCGACAGGGTGCTGCAACCGGGCCTTAACCCGCTTTTCCTGGAACCATCGGCACGCTACAACCAGCAGGTGTTTGGTATAGGCAATTCGTCGGAGAGCATCTTTGAACTGCAGTTTGACAACTATGTGCCCAACTACGTGGTGTGCGAGATGTATGGCACGGAGGGCGGACGCACCAGTGCCAACTACCTGTCGTCTCTCGACTTCAAGAAATATAACCTCTTTGAGAATAGCGACGTCAGGCAGTATGACGCGCTGTGGAGCAACACGTCAGCGGCCTTCATACCCATCAAGAAGTATGTGGCCTATCGCAAGGAAAGCACCAGTGCACAGGTGTTGCAGGGTGATTATGTGACGAATCAGAACACACAGAACTGGATTGTGTACAGACTGAGCGACGTCTATCTGATGAAAGCAGAGGCACTGGTGGAGCGTAATGCTGCTGGTGACCTGGAGGCAGCCTTGGCGCTGGTGAGCTATTCATACGACAGGGCCAACCCTTCAAAGGGTAGCGGGACGTTGCAGTTGTCGAGGTACAACTCGCAAGAGCTGATGCGCGACCTGGTGTTCGACGAACGCCAGCGAGAATTCCTGTTTGAGGGAAAGCGCTATTTTGACATCCTGCGACGCATCCGCAGAACGGGCGACCTAAACAATGTGGTCTCTACCTATCTGTTGCGAAAGTATGAGAGTCAGGACCAGGCAACCGTGTTGACGCGCCTGAACACGCTGAACGCCCTCTATCTGCCTATTCACCGCGATGAGCTCAAGGTGAATAAGCTGCTGAAACAGAACCCATTTTATGCAACTTCCAGTGATATAGAAAAGAACTAAGGTATGAAAACGATGATATCTGCATACGTGAAACGTAAACTGGCCAAAGGCGTGCTCTTTGGCACACTCGCTGTGGTCGTTGCCCTGCTGGCATCTTGCAATAGCGATGACCTGAGCGGAGACAGCTACTACACCTTCAAGGGTGAGACCGTGGCCACCTATATAGAAAACCGTCCGGACTCCTTTGCTATCTTTACGAAGATCGTAGAGGATGCAGGCGAGTACTCGCTCTTATCGACTTACGGACATTACACGGCTTTTGTCCCCACCGACGTGGCTTTCGATACTTATTTCAAGGCGCATCACACCTCGTTGGATGCCTTGACAAAGGAAGAGAAACAGCAGATCGTGTATAACCACATCATCCGTTCTACGGCCATTGACTATCTGACAAAGGACTTCACAGAGGGTGCCCTGGGCACATCGAACATGAACAACCGCTATGTGATTATCTCATATGCGACGACCGGCGAAGGAAGACACCAGATCTGGGTGAACAAGCAGTCGCAGATCACCGTCCCTGACGTGGAACTGCACAATGGTGTGGTGCACGTGATAGACCACGTGCTGGAGCCAAGTGACGAGACGCTGGGCTCTATTCTGGACCAGATGCCTGCATACAGCATCTTTGCTGAGGCTTTGCGACTGACGCATCTGAACGACTCGATAACCGAGACCTACGACATGACCTATAAGAGTCCCTATACAACGGAGTTTGTCAATGTGCTGGGTTACACGATGAAGCCATTGCAGCAGCGCCGCCTGGGCTATACGCTGTTTGCAGAACCAAACAGTGTGATGGAGGCTGCCGGTATTCACAACATAGCCGATCTGGAACGATATGCCCAGACGTATTATGGCCGTGAAGACGAGGCCGACCCGACCAGTCGCCATAATGCCCTGAACAAGTTTGTCAGTTACCACATGCTGAACCGCCAGATGTCCACCAACTCCTTTATATATAATGGCGTGTGCACCAGCAGCTACTACATGGGAAAACGCTATGAATACTATGAGACCATGCTGGAAAACCGCCTGATAGAATTCAAGGCCGGCAACCATCTTAACGAACAGCGAGACGGACGCTATGTGGGCATCGACGAGTCGAGGTCTAATATCGACGGCATGAATGGTTTTATCCATTCGCTCACCGACATGCTGGTATATGATGAAACGGTGATGCAGCATGATGTGCTCAATAAGCGTATCCGCTTTGATGCCTATAGCATCCCACCACAGCTGACCAACAACAACATACGATGGAAGCTGACGAATCTGGACGGCTTTGGGGGCTATACGATGAGTCCAGACTATTGTGGCGATTACCTCAAATTCAATGACGCCTCGAAATTTATTATGTGGGCATCTGACTATTGGACCAACTACCAAGCTGATGAGATTTCGGTCAGAGGCTGGTATGATGTCACGGTGCGTATGTTGCCCGTGCCTCCCGGCACCTACGAAATACGTCTGGGCTATTCAGCTCGCTCGTGGGGTGGTATTGCGCAGCTTTTTGTGGATGGCGACATCATCGGTATTCCCGTGTCTTTCAACTACACGGGCGAACAGCCTCAGATAGGCTGGATCAGTGATGACCAGACCACCGACAACGGTGCGGAGAACGACAAGATGATGCGTAATCGCGGTTATATGAAAGGCCCCAACTCAGTCTATGCGATCAACGGACAGAAGACGTTGAGACAGAATGTAGGCTCCCTGCGCTTTATCGTGGGCACCTTCACTTTCCAGGATTATGGCCCTCACTACTTCCGCGTGAAAAATATAGAGAGTGAACTCGGCGAGTTCCATTTTGATTATCTGGAATATGTGCCGACCAGTCTGATAGATACAGAAGATAAAGACTAAAAACAGTAAGACGATGAAACATAATAATGAAATAGCAGTCTTGTTGGTGTCGCTGGCTCTCACGGCTTGCTCTGATTGGAGCGACCACTATGAAGAGCAGTTGCCAGCGGGCTACGGACAGACTGTGATGCAGGTGCTGGACGGAAGCACGCAGACCTTTGCAGAACAAGTGCGTCAGGCAGGCTATGCTGACCTGCTCGCTTCGAGTCAGTCGTTCACCGTGTTTGCCCCCGTGCAGGGAAGCGACGCCGCAGATATCAGTAGGGTGGTGGCCAACCACATAGCCCGCCATGTCTATCCTACATCGACACCACAGGGCGTCGGCGTAGAGATGCTGAACGGAAAGATTTATGAGTTTGATGCTGCTGACAGCTTTGCCGGAACGCCTATCACGGCCGGCAACCAACAGGCGAGAAACGGACTGGTTCACCAGTTGCAGCACCCCATTCCTTACCGCAACAATCTCTATGAACACCTGCAGACGAATCCCGACTTCTCGAAAGCGTATGCATTCATCAGCCAATTTGATGAAGTGAAGTTTGATGTCGATGCCTCGACAGAAATAGACATCGACGAGCAGGGACGACCTGTTTACGACTCGGTGATGGTGAACTATAACCGACTGCTGGAGCACGCTGTCTATGGTATCGGTGCTATTGCTCGCGAAGACTCTGCCTATACCATGGTGCTGCCTACCAATGCGGCGTGGGATGAGGCCTATCAGCGCATCTCCCCTTCGTTCAAAGTCTTTGATGAGGATGCAGCGGTGGCCGACTCTCTGCAGCATGTGCGCACACAACTGGCTATCGTCGAGAACCTGATTTATCGTGACACAGTGCCCAGCGCGATGGTGACTGGCACCACAGAACTGGAGACTTCGAACGGTCGCGCACTGGCTGCTACGCACCTGAACTTCAACAACCGCGAGACGTGGGACAAGCCCATCAGCATAGAGGCCGAACAGCAGAACGGTCGCACCTATAACAACACGCTGACCTCGGTCTATGCACGCGAGGTGACGGCACGCAGTATGGTGGATCACATCAGTGGTGACAGCTATATTGAGGTGGTTCCCATCTCGGCATCTACCAACCCCACGGTGATCTTCGACATTCCTGGTGTGCTGGCAGGAACATACAATGTGTATGCCGTGTTCCTCCCCGTCACGGTAGAGGGAGCATCAGAAGAGTTGGACTCCACGCGTGTGTCGTTCACGGTGGCCTATCAGAACACAAACGGACGTTCGGCCTCCAAGCGCAATAATGTGAAGACATTGCTGACGAGTGGTACGGACGTGACACGTATGCTGGCGTTTGAGAATCTGGAGATTCCCGTGAGCAATACCACCGACCGCCTGTGGTTGATGGATGACGCAAATGATGCCAGTGGGGTGCCCGTCACCACACAGTTGACCATCACCACCAACGTCACTCCCAAGGAGTTCTCCTCCGGTGAGTTGTCGCGCTCATTCAGGTTAGACCGCATCATCTTTGAACCCGTAGAAAAATAATAAAGCACAGAAGAAATATGAAAAGAATATTATTGATAATCTCATTATTTCATCTCTTCATAGTGGCAGGACATGCGCAGACTGTAGTTAAGGGTACGGTTGTGAACAGTGCTACTGGCGAGCGTTTCGCAGGTACACGTATCACGCTGATCGGTACGACGAATATGACCATGACCGAAGAGGGAGGAGATTTCTCTTTGAAGGTGGACGATAGCAATGGTCTGCTGCGCGTAGAAGCCCCAGGTTTTGACACACAGATCATCCCCTTGCAAGGCCGCAAGGAGCTGTTGATCAAGATGATGCCCGTAGCGCAATCGGTGCCTGTCAATCTAAGTACCGACGATGCCGTGCAGCGAAGCCTCCTGGGCGATGTGCGTATGGCAGGACATAGTGGACTTGACGCTGCCGGTGCAGCCCTCTTCGTCAGAGGACTTCACAGCATCAATATGCAGTCGCAGCCGCTCTTTGTCGTTGACGGACAGATATGGCAGTCGCAGCAAGACGTCACATCTCTGCATGAAGGCTATTTCAGTAATCCGCTGGCCTTGATAGCTCCCGAGGATATTGAGCGCATTGAAGTGCTGAAGAACGGAACTGCTATATGGGGTGCCAAGGCCGCTGGCGGCGTTGTCGTGATCACAACGAAACGTAGCCGTAATATGGCCACCGAGATAGAAGTGAACCTCTCTGCAGGCATTAAGCAGCGGGGCAAGACACTGCCTCTGCTTGGCGCTTCGGACTATCGTATCCTGGCTTCTGACCTGATACCAACGGGCATGATAGACGGACATGCTCTTCGATTCATGGATGATCAGCCCAACACCTCTTATTACAATGCCAACCATAACGATACAGACTGGCAGAACGTCATCGGGCGAAATGCGGTGACACAGAACTATGGCATCGCCGTGCGTGGCGGCGACGATATTGCCTTGTATGCCTTCTCGCTGGGCTATGCCCATAACGAGGGCGCTATTCGTGAGACAGACTTTGACAGACTGAACGTGCGTTTCAACTCGGATATTGATCTTACAAAGCAGTTGAAGACACGCGCAGATATCTCTTTCTCGCAGGTCACCCGTAATCTCTTCGACGATGGCATTTTCAGTCAGTATTCTCCACGTAACATGGGTTATGTGAAGTCTCCTCTGTATCATGCCTACCAGTATGATACGCAGGGTAACCTGTTTCATCGCTTGTCGGATGTGGATGAACTGGGCATTGGCAATCCTTTGGCCATTATCCAACAGGCTGAGGGTAAAACGAAGAATTATCGTTTCACGGCCACACTGGCACCGACCTATACCTTCAATAGCAACCTGAACCTGTCGGCCATGGTCAACTATTCATGGGACAAGATAAAGGAAAGCACCTTTTTGCCCGACTTTGGATTGCCAGAGGTTCAGCTGGTCAACGAACAAGGCGATTGGTATGGTGAGGGCGACAACAGCGTGGCAAGTCTGATGACCCGCCACAGCACATTGTCTGTAGCTATGGAGGCCAACTGGAAGATCGTGAAGACGCAGCAGGCTACGCTCAACTCCAAGGCAGGTTTCCGCTTTATCAATGATACCTTTGAGGGTGACTATGGACAGGGATACAACACGGGTAGTGACAATCTGCGCTCGCTCTCAGTCACCAACTCTGCACTGCGTACAACCCTGGGCACAAACGAAGACTGGCGCGACCTGGCCTGGTATGCCCAGGCAGACTATCTGCTGAAGAACCGCTACCAGTTGTTGGTTTCAGCCACGATGGAGAACAATAGTCGTTTCGGAAGTCGTGCTGATGGCGGCATTGCACTGGGCGGCGTCAGATGGGGACTATTTCCTTCTGTAGAGGCCAGTTGGCTCGTTACGGGAGAGTCGTTTATGAAGCAGGTGCGTGGCATCAATCATTTGAAGTTGCACGTAGGCTACGAACTGACGGGTAATGACAACCTGCCAGCCACGGTGTCGTGTCCTTATTTCGAGTCGATCGGTTTTGTAGGACAGGCCAAAGGACTTGTACTGACGAATATCGGTAATGACCGCTTGAAGTGGGAGAGCACCGGCACAGCCACCTTCGGGGTTGATGCTCATTTGCTGGATAACAGGTTCACACTGCGTGCCGACTACTTCCGCTCTGTGACACGTGATCTTCTGGTCAGCAAACAATTGCGTGAGGAGTATGGGTTGCAGAACTATTGGACCAACGACGGCAGACTGCAGAATGAGGGCTTCGAACTGGCTTTGACTGGCCGTCTGATTGATAAGAAAGACTGGCAGTTGAATGCGCACCTGTCGGTGGGCCACTATAAAAACAAGGTGACACACCTGACGAACGGTAGTTTTACGGCCGACATCCTCGGAGCAACGGTGCTGACGAGTGAGAATCATCCACTGGGCGTGTTCTACGGTTACCGCAGTGAGGGCGTCTTTGCCGACCAGAAAGCGGCTGATGAGGCTGGTCTTGGCATCATCGACGAGACAGGCCGACGTGTGAATTTCGCTGCAGGCGACATGCACTTTGCCGATCTGACGCCCGATGGCATCATCGACGAAAACGACCGAACAATCATTGGCGACCCCAACCCCGATGTCTATGGCACCTTCGGTTTCAACCTGTCGTGGAAACGACTCACGCTGGATGCTCTCTTCACCTATTCATGGGGCAATGATGCGTATAATGCCTTGCGCCAGCAGTTGGAGAGTGGCAGCAGCATCCACAACCAGAGTGAGGCCATGCGACTCCGCTGGACGGCCGATGGTCAGCATACCGACATACCGCGTGCTACCTATGGCGACCCCATGGGTAACAGTCGCTTCAGCGATCGCTGGATAGAAGATGCTTCCTACCTGAAGTTGAAACAGCTGAGCATCACCTATCAGTTGCCTATCAAACCAAAGTATATTCAGGGCATGAGCCTATGGGCCTCGGTGAATAATATCTTCACGCTGACTCATTATCTCGGCGCAGATCCTGAGTTCAGCTATGGCAACAAGGTGCTATACCAGGGCATCGATGCCGGTCTGCAACCCACATCGCGTGCCTACTACGTAGGACTGAAACTTAACCTCTAATAACACTGTAACGATGAATAAAAGAATATATCATAAGCTTTGTAAGGGCCTTGTTTGCTGTTGCCTTGGCGCAGCGCTCTTCTCTTGTTCGGATATGATGGAGACCGACAACCATCGGGTGGCCTATGACAACCAGCATCAGCTGAACCAGGCCAACGACTCTATCTACTCGGTAATTGGCGTTCTGGCCCAACTGCAACAGGTGGCCGACCGCGTCGTGCTGATGGGTGAGTTGCGTGGCGACCTGATGACGGTAGATCCACAGGTGGCATCTACGGATCTGCAGGCTATCGACCACCTGCAGTTCTCGTCGGATAACGCCTATGCTCAGGCTCGCGATTTCTATGCCATCATCAATAACTGCAACTACATCCTGTCGCACATGGATACCACCCTTGTTGAGGGACAGACCAAAGTGCTGCTGCCTGAATATGCACAGGTGAAGACACTGCGGGCCTATACCTATTGGCAGATGGCACTGATATTTGGTAAGGTGAATTACTTCACCGAACCTCTGACCGATGTCAGCAGTGCTGCAGCGCTTCATGACACAGAAACCGACCTGGATGCACTTTCCTTGCTGCTGATAGCAGACCTGGAGCCATTTACCAACATCCGTGCCTTGGACTATGGCAGCATAGATGGTTGGAACAGTTCGGAGTTCTTCCTGCCCACGACGATGCTCCTTGGTGATCTGTATCTATATAATAATAGGTATGAAGAGGCGGCCAGCGCCTATTACGAACTGATACGTCAGCGACGTCTCACGGTGGGCAGCGGTTATGCCAACACCTGGCGCACTGCCACCCGACAGGAGCTGAACAACGGGCATCTGCGTGCGTATGTCTCAGAGATGATCACCCGACAGGTCTTCGACAGCAATCTGCGCTCAGCACACAGTCAGTTGCGCAAACTGACCTATGACGACGGACTCTCTTCAGAGTTCCATGCACCGGCATTACTCCCAGTGAAGTCTTTTACTGACTGGATGCAGCAGCGCACACACTTCCATACTGACAACGGACAGGCCATCTCGCGCTTCTTCTATGGCGACTTGCGCGGCATGGCAGAACTGTCGAACGGCAAACGCATCGGCGATGCCTTCGGACCTACCATCGCGGCACGTGGCGCAGCCTCTTCTCCCCTCTATATCACGAAGTTCTACAATAACCTCTCTGGCAGCGAGACTGACCTACTGAGTCGTCGTTCGCTCACGTCACTTGCCGTCTTGCGTCCTTCCACGGTGTATCTTCGCTATGCCGAGGCTATCAACCGAGCTGGCTTCCCCACCACAGCTTTTGCTGTGCTGAAGTATGGACTGAACGCCGTGATGTACGACACCATCCAGCATCGTGTGGATACGCTCGAGATGCAGCGCTATCCCAGTTATATCGACTTCCGCGCTTCGCAGTATGACCAGAATATCGGCACCGCAGCCCGCGGACTGGGACTGGGCATCCGCTGGGATAAGACCCAGTATGTGATTCCGGCAGATGTAGATACCACCGACTACGTGGAGCGCGCCATCCTCGATGAGATGGCAGCCGAAAGTTGTTTCGAGGGCAACCGCTTCTTCGACCTCCTGCGCATTTCCCACCATCGCGACAACCATCCTGCATTCATGGCAAGGAAGGTGAGCCGAAAGTATGAAGACGACGCAGCCACCGAGCAGCGCCTTCTGAACCTTGCAGAATGGTTTGCGCACGAGAAATAGACTGATAGTCAGCAGGAAAACAAGTACCTGTAGGAAAAGAAACAATCGCAAAATGACACATTTGTTGCACCAATATTGAAGAAAAACCATTTAGGCACATTCCTTATATCTTTCACCACAGACGTTATAGTGGAGTGTGCCTAATTATAGCTACTTTTGTAGCCGTAAAAACTTTATGAGATCATATAATCATTAACTAAAAACAACTTTATCTTTTATGAAACATTCTACATTACTTATGACCTTGCTACTGGGTTCGGCTCTGTCGGCACAGGCACAGTCGTTTAAACAGGTGGAACAGGAACAGAACCAGGAGAAGTTCATGCCCCTGCACCGTGGTATTGTGACCTTTGCCGATGTCAATGGCGATGGCAAACTCGATGTGGTCTATGGCGGACAGTATCGACCCGACAATGACAAAGATGGTTCTGGAGATGTGACCTTCAAGACTGATCCCGAGGGTAACTACGTACTCGATGGAACAGACAACAAAATTCTGGAGAAACACACCAAATGGGCTGTGCAGGGCGATGCGGAAGATCCCAACTCATGGTTCTCGCTGAGCTGGGCTTGTACGGCCAATATATTCTTTAATCAGGGTGGCGGCAACTACACCCACGAAGTGGCCAGCTCTTGGCATCACTGGGGCGAGGGCGCACGCACCAGCACCGAGGCTCATGGCCTGCTGCCAACCACGTGGGGCGGCTATCACTTCTTCGACGCCAATAACGACGGTCGTCTTGATGCCTATATCTATGGTCAGGACGAGTGGGGCTGGAAGTTCTCGGAGTACAGCGGACAGAAGGTGGGCGACGACACCCAGTATGTAGCGTTCCAGTTGCAGAATGCTGAAGGTATCTTCGAACTGCAGCCATGTCCCTTCCCCAAGGGCGGAAACGAGAACACCTACTCTCTGGGTAACCGCGCCAACTCGAGCATTGCCTTCGGCGACTACGACCACGACGGTTATACCGATGTGCTCATACAGTGCTATCACAAGTGGATGGATGGTGAGGATGTGGCCGGCGAGCGCCTGGTAGCCCTCTATCATAATAATGGTGATGGCACATTCACACAGGCCAACGTGTTCAAGCCCATTCCTTTCGAACAGAACCAGAAGCCTGCCGATCTGTTTGAAGCCAACGTAGAATCAGGACAGATGGAGCCTAACATGAAAGCAAAGCCAATGAGCCATGGTGCGCTTGCTTTTGCCGATCTGAATGGCGATGGCTGGCTGGATATCATCACCACCGGTTGGAGCAACGATGACGATGCCATCTCTTTATACATCTATGAGAATAAGCAGGACGGCACTTTCGAGGAGGTAAACCTTGAGGGTAAGAGTTTTGCTGCGGTGTATGAAAGTGAGCTGCAGGTGGCCGACATGAACAACGACGGTTGGCTCGACATCGTGATCTTTGGTACGCAGAGCGGTGAGGGTATGCCTAAGGCTGGCGATGTCTATCTGAACGATGGCGATGGCGAGTTCAACTTCACACGCAGTTCTGTAGGTCAGGGCAATGGCCTTTATGGTGCCAGCGCAGCCTATGCTAACCTGGTTGACATCAACCACGATGGTCTTGTAGATGTATTCTCTTATGGTTGGACCGATGTTGAAGAAAAAGGTTGGGGTGCTCGTATTCATACCCAAAATACCGATGGCACATTCTCGCTCGACACAGATTTTGGAGATCCTAATACAGCTTATTTGACTCTAGGTGACGTCAATGGAGACGGTGCGCTAGATGTGTCAGGCGACTATTGGTTCGACTTCGGTATCTGGGAAAACCAGCTGACAGACGGCATCGAGGCTCCCGACGCTCCCACCAATGTGAAGGCTGTTCAGGAGGAAAGAGGCAAACTGACCATCAGTTGGACCGGCGACGATATGAACCCTGGCAATGCCTATAACCTCTATGTCAAGAACAAGGAGACAGGTTGGATCAGTCAGCTGATTCCCGCAGACCTCGAGACCGGTGCACTTCGCACCACCAATGCGCTGGGCGTAGCTCTGCGCAGCGAGGATCCCTCTGCCATGACCTATACCATCAGTGTGCCTGACGGAAACTATGAGGTGGGTGTGCAGACCATCAAGAACGACTGGACCACCAGTACCTTTACGAAGGCCGAGGTCGGTGTTGCCGATGGCATCCAGACGACAAAGGCTATCCAGTACGATGCCACCAGCATCTATGATGCCAATGGTCGTCAGCTGGGCGCCGACATCGATGGCCTGGGCCGCGGACTCTTCATCGTGAAGAAGGGTAATCAAGTGACTAAAGTAATCAAATAATACCATTCTTATCTCACAACGGCAGGGGCGTGTTCCGATATCGAAATGCGCCCCTTTGTCTTTTCATTGACCATTGACTATTGACCATTTACCATTGATCTAATAATGTTTAACTAACTTTTTTCCTATGAAAAAATCAATTGTTTTTATGATGGCAATGGCCCTGAATGCTCTGCATGCGGGTGCGTTCAACATCAGTGAGGGACGATGGCATATCAACTTCGACGAAACATCGAAGTATATGTCTATTGCGTACAACAACACGACGCTGTTTACGGGCGTTTATGGTTCGGCAGGCTATTATTTTGCCGACGATAACTCCGGCACATACTGGCCGGAAACCAAGGATGCTGCCGCGTGGACGGTGACCTGCCAAACACGATGAACCAGAGGCCTCGCCATATAGGTATCTATGCGATTGATGGACGCCCGTTGAAGGCTGATCCTGAAACGTTGCAACCAGGCATCTACGTGATAGACGGGAAGAAAGTAAAGCATGAATAAAAAAGAAGTGCCGCACCACTGAGTGGTGCGGCACTTTTCTGTATGTGGAAATCAATCAGTTGGCATTGTGATTGTTGATAGACAGGCCAGGCCAGTCGTCGGTGCGGAAAGGCACACAGGGCAGACCTGCTGCGTTCTGCAGATTGCAGAGGGGGTTGACATGCCATGCGTAGCGCACGGCCACAGGCGATGCCACCTCAGGACAAGAGACGACGACGGTCTGTCCCTCGATGCGTGCGTTGGCCCAATGCCAGCGATGATCGCTTCCTGCAATTGCAAATCCCTTCAGGGGGCCTCCGTCAGACGTGCGTAAACCGTCGGCATGGGTGAAGCAGATACGAATGGCTTTGTCTTCAATCTGATAGCCGTTATAGGTAGGTCCGGCATATTCCAGTTGTTCGCCATAGGTCTTTGCGCGAGCCACCAGTCCTAAGCGGCGGCCCACCTCCTGCTTGTTGCGTGGATGAATGTCGCCAGCTTCGCCAATGTCAATGAGGCATGCCAGTCCAGAGTTCTCTACGTGTTGGGCCGCCATGGCCTGTGCTTCGCGCACTTCAGCCCATTCATCGTCACCAGGTTCGGTTTGAAGCTGTTTGTAGTTGGCCAGTTGAACGATGTAGAAGGGGAAGTTGTAGCCCCATTTATGGCGCCAGTCGCGAATCATCAGCGGCAGCAGTTCGCGGTACTGATAGCCTTTGTGCTCGTTGTTGCAGCCCTGATACCAGATGGTGCCGCGAATGGCAAAACCTACCATGGGGTTGATCATGGCGTTGTACAGCACCGTGACCTGATTAGGTGAAGAGGTGTTGTTGACGGGAATGCGGGGCAGTGAGGCCATGGGTGTGGTGGCTTTGTAATGCCAGTTGCCAGCCAATGAGATGCGCTCACCGCGGCACTCCAGGTAGAGTTGGTCGGCAGGACTGTAGATACCGCCGTCGCCACCGGTGTCGATGAGGTGTACGGCGAGTGTGGAGCGGCCCGCTTTTACACATCGTGAAGGAATGGTGTAGTCGCGTTTCTCGCCATAGCTGTTGGTCTGGCCCACCTGTATGCCGTTGAAGTAGGTGAAGTCGATGTCGTCAACGAGTCCGCCCATAGACAGTTTTACTTCCTTGCCAGCCCATGATGCGGGAATGTCTATCGTGCGACGTAGCCAGGCAGCACCGTCATAGTTGGTCAGCCCGGCCTTTTCCCATTGCACGGGGATCGTCATCTCAGGCCACTGACTATCGTCGAACGAGGTCATTGCCCAGAGTGGTTTCTCTCCCTCATACCCTGGGTCGAGGCTGCGTTCCTGCTGTTTCCACTGGTTCAGTTGGTTGAGATAGATATTTTCTCGCTCGGTCTTGTCGGTGGGGAGCTTGCTGACGTCGTTCAGTGCCTCTGTCATGTCGGGATGCTGACGGAGTGCTTCGGCGCTGGTCCACGGCTCAATGAAGGTGCCGCCCCACGAGGCGTCGATAAGTCCTACCGGGACATTGCGATATTTATGTATCTCTCGTCCGAAGAAGTAGCCCGTGGCCGAGAATTCCTTTACGCTTTTGGCCGAGCATACCTGCCATCCACCGCCAAGATTGGTCTCCATCTCGTTGAGAGGCGTTGGCGATATGTTCTTGCGCACCTGCAACAGGCGGATGTTTGAATACTGGTTGGCCTCCTCTTTCTCCTGCTCGTAGTTGTTGACTCGTGACCATCCGTCGATGGGCATCTCCATGTTGGACTGTCCGGAGCAGAGCCATACTTCGCCCACCATGACATTCTTCAAGGTGATCTTCTGTCCATCGCTGATGGTGATGGTGTAGGGACCTCCAGCCTGAGGTGTGCGCAGCGAGGTGCGCCAGTGGCCGTTGGCATCGGCCGTGGTAGAGACCGTAGTCTGGTTCCAAGAAGCTGTAATAGTCACTTTCTTACCAGCCTTTGCCGTACCCCAGATGGGGGCATCGGTCTGTTGTTGGATGACCATGTTGTCTGTGAACAAAGGTGGCATGACGGGGCGTGCACTCAATTGCAGAGTTGCAACAGCAGCCATTGATGTTAGGATTAAACTAATAGGTTTCATTTCTTTATTGGTTAAACGAATTACAGTATGCAAAAGTATAGAAATTATCTGAGAAGAATTAATAAAATCATGTCAGTTTAAAGCATTTTTGGGTCAGAAAGCTTGTGGCGATGTTCTTTTAGCCTTTTTCGCAGGTGTCATCATACAGAGAAAAAGACTGCTACATACATCGCGTATGCAGCAGCTTTCATTAAAAACCTAAAACGCTTTTTGCTTAAATATGAGTTATTACTATTCTTTTATGATCTCAATGATATGGCTCACCAGCGCGTTGCCCGATGTCACTCTCAGGCCCACCTTCATCAGGTAATCGCCCGTATAGACCTTGTCGTGACAGTCCAGCCAGCTCTGTTGACCGGGCATCAGGCAGATCTCGCGAACGCGATATTGCGCTTCTGCGTCGAGACCTCGCAGGCACACGGGCAGTTGGTAGTCGGTGACACGCGGATGGATGTCGTAGGCAAAGAGCAAGGCATGTGAGCGGTCGTCGTTCACGCGCTGCAGCACACAGTGCTCGCCGTCATAAGGCGACATCAGACGATAGAGGTTGGGAGAATAGATAATAGGCTTCAGCCTGTTATACTCCTGGATGGCTTCCCTGCAGTATTGCTTGTCCTGCTCAGACATGTCTGCCAGTCCGATGTCGAATCCCAGCTTGCAGGTGAAGTCCACGTCAAGACGGAATTTTACGCTAGCCTGTCTGTTCCAGTTGGTGACGTGCGAGCACATGGCCTTTGACGGAATAAACTGCGAATAGCCCCACTGGATATAGAGACGTGACACTGGATCTGTGTTGTCAGAACACCAGAACTCGGTGAAATATTTCAAGCCTTCGAAGTCTGAGCGCGCGCCACCGCCAGAGCACATCATCATGTAAAGATCTGGGTAGTTGGCATGAACACGCTGAAGAACGTTGTAGAGGCCGCGTACGTAGTCGATATAGAGATTGCCTTGATGCTCTTTCTCATAGGTAGAGTAGATATTGGTGATAGGCGAGTTGCAGTCCCACTTCATGAACTTGAGTTGTGGGTTTTCTTTCATGAGGTTGTCCACCACACTATAGACAAAGTCTTGAACACGAGGATTAGCAAGGTCGAGCACCAGCTGGTTGCGGAAATAATAAGTATCTCTGTTGGGCAGTTTCAGCATCCAGTCGGGATGCTTCTCGGCCAGTTCACTCTTTGGGTTCACCATCTCTGGTTCTATCCATATGCCAAAGGCAATGCCCGTTTCATTTGCTTTCTTGACGAGGTATGGTATGCCGTTGGGCAGTTTGGCTGTTGTGGCCTGCCAGTCGCCCAGTCCTGCGTGGTCGTCTTTGCGTGGGTACTTATTGCCAAACCAGCCGTCGTCGAGCAAGAACAGATCCACGCCCAGGTCTTTAGCCTCTTCAAACAGGGACGTCAGTTTCTTTTCGTCAAAATCGAAATAGGTGTTTTCCCAGTTGTTCAACAGTGTCATGCGGTCGTCTTCGCCCTTGTTGAGCTGGTGTTTGATGGCCCATCGCTGGAATCGGCGGCTACCTTCTCCGGCACCGTTTTGCGACAGTGTGAAGTAGAAATCGGGCGTGCGGAAGACCTCATTCTTTTTCAGCAGATAGGTAGAAGCGTCAGGGTTGATACCGCTGATGACTCTCAGTTGGCGCTGGTGGTCCACCTCGAATGTGAAGCGGAAATTGCCAGTCCAGCCAATGGTTCCCATCAGCACGGTTCCTTCTTCCTCGGCTACAGGGCGCCCTAGGCCAACCTCAAAGAATGGTTGGGCAAATAGGGCAGCGCGTGTGCCAAGTCTTGTATCAACAATCTTTTTACCAAAAAACAATTCCTGTGTCTTCATTTGCATTTCTCGAATCCACTCGCTCGTGAATTCTGTCAGAAAGTAGCGGTCAGCCTCAAAGTATAGCATGCTGGAAGCATAGCGCGAGATATACACCTTTCCCTTTTCCTGGTGACTTATCTCGCTCCATTGCTTGATGATGTCCTCATCGGGGAAGACCTCATAGTGGAGTGCCACCGTGACGGGATAGAGCTCATCGCGCAGCGTGATGATGGTCTCGTTGCCCTTTTGCGTATGCGATACGTATTTCAGTACGCTGGTAGGATTGCCGTCAGCATGTCTTATTTCAAATGCAGGCTCGTAGAAGTCTTCGGTGCCCATGACGGGATAGACTTCGTTTCCATGGGTGACGATGCTACTGGCGCCGGCCATGCGAGGCATGTCGAGCGTGGCAAGTGGTGTGTGGTCAGACAGGCGTGCTCCCAGGTATGTCTGGTACAAGCGTCCGTCGTCCTTGACCTGGAGTGTCAGCTGCGTGTTTTGTGTTGCGATGTTGATGTTGGTCTTTTCTGCATAGGTGCCCATCGCAGTAAGCAGCATTGCAAGGATAATCAATCGTTTCATGTTTTTGCGGTTTTGTGCTGCAAAATTAGTGAACTTGGTTGTTATCTCTGCAACGATATGTATCTAAGAATGGTACTTTTGAGGAGAAACGCAG
Source organism: Xylanibacter brevis P6B11 (assembly GCF_000621825.1). NCBI lineage: Bacteria > Pseudomonadati > Bacteroidota > Bacteroidia > Bacteroidales > Prevotellaceae > Xylanibacter > Xylanibacter brevis. Next base: position 222,677 of record NZ_JHXG01000006.1, on the reverse strand, counting down.
CCGCTGAAACAAACGTGTTCTATTTTGCTACATCCGTATCAATTTTTATATCGTAAAGCGCGTGCGTATCTCAGTATTTATTATTATTTTTGCATCCAAATAAATATTATTGCACCTATGAAAAAAATTCTATTGATACTTGGCATTTCGTTAGCCACCATTCTTGGAAGTCAGGACTGTTGGGCTATCGATGCCAACCTGGTTTACTATTTCACCCATCTGGATAACCGTAACGGCCTTTCGGAAAACTATGTGAAAAGCATCGTGCAAGACCGCTGGGGACTTGTGTGGTTGGGAACGAAGAACGGACTGGACCGCTACGATGGCAGACAGCTGAAGCATTATGATGTGACGGATCACGTCGCACAACGAGGCAACCACAATATCTCTGCACTCATGGAGGATGACAAAGGACAGCTGTGGGTGGGTACTGATAAAGGCGTGTTTGTATTCAACCCCGACGTGGAAACGTTCTCCTCTTTCGATGTGGCATCACAGGATCATATTCAGATACGCAACTGGATCTCGGAAATCAAGCAAGACAAGAATGGACATATCTGGATTGTCTCACCCTTGGAGGGCGTCTTCCGTTATGATGTGCAGCAGAACAGTCTGACGCGCTATTCCACCAGACGCCAGTCGGACGATGCAACCTATGACCCACAGAGCCTGTGCATCAGGCCCGATGGAGAAGTGTGGATAGCAACGGCAGGCCAGGGTTTGTTTCTCCTGGATCAACCCACGGGGCGCATGAAACAGTTTGCCGAAGGCTTGCTGGGACAGGACATCTATAAGGTGGTAAATTATGATGACTGGATGCTCATTGGCGAGCATGAAGGCCAACTGAAGAAGTTTAATCCGCGGACCAATGAGTTGCGGATTGTTGAGGCTTCCAACGTGCACTATAAGGTGATACGTGCCATAGACTACTATCAAGGAAATATCTATGTGGCCACGCAGGATGGACTTTATATCATCAACGAACAGCAGCATAGCGAGCAACATATTCGTGAGGGTGGTATTATTCCCAATACGCTCAGCGACAATATGCTATACACACTCTATCGCGACCGCGATGGTGGACTGTGGATCGGCACCATGCAGAGTGGCGTAAACTATATGCCTCCACGCGGTATTCATTTCTATAGCTATATCCCCACTGGTCTTCCCGGTGCACTGAGCAATAAGCATATCCGCGAGATGCAGTGTGATAGCAAAGGCGATATCTGGATATCCATGGAGGAGGGACATATCAATGTGTTTCATCCTGACCTGCAGGAGTTCGAGAAACTGCCCACGCCACAGTATAAGGGCGGCACCAACCGTTTGGCCTTGATGGTCGATGGTGGCGAGGTGTGGTCTGGTCTGTTTAAGAACGGACTCGACATCATCAGTGTGAACACCCATAAAATCACGCACTACTCGCCCGAACAACTGGGACTGCAAGGCGAGGGCTCTGTGTATGCGCTGTTCAAAGATCGCGATGCCAACGTGTGGCTTGGCACGGCCAAGGGCGTCTATATTCGCAGTCACGACATGCGATTCAACAAGGTGACGGCCATCCCAGACATCTTCGTGCAGGACATCGTGCAGGATCATCAAGGGCATATCTGGGTGGCCACCATCGGTAGTGGCGTGTTCAGGTATGATGTTCGTTCTGGCCGTACTCAGCAGTACCTGTCTAATACCGGCAGCATCAGTTCCAACGATGTGTCGAGTATCAGTATAGACCACGAAGGCCGGCTTTGGTTTGCTACCGACAGAGGCGGTCTCTGTGCTTATCATCCCGACACCCAGAGGTGGAAGTCGTGGAGCCGTGCCGACGGACTTCCTGACGATGTCACCTACAAGGTGCTGGAAGATAAGCTCCACCGTCTGTGGTTTGGTACGAATCACGGGTTGGTGTGTGGCAGTCTGGCCGACCAGATCACATTGGTTTACCCTAACAGCAGCGGATTACCAGGCAACCAGTACAACTATAAGTCGGCTGTGGTCGGTGCCGATGGAACCATGTATTTTGGCGGTACGCAGGGCATCGTGGCCTTTAATCCGATGCTGGCAGGAAAAGACCAGCAGGGAAAGGTGCTCATCACAAATCTTCGTGTGGACCGCATGGACATCCTGCCTGGCGAGAGCGATATCCTTGAGACGAATATTATTGAGGCCAAGAAAATCTATCTGCCACATGATTTCTCCAGCTTTTCGCTCAGCGTATCATCGCTCAACTACCGTGGCGTGGAAGGCGACAGTTATGAGTATCAGCTCAGTGGTGTTGACGACAATTGGATATTGGTGCGCAACAACGATGAGGACATCAGCTTTTCGCGGCTTCAGCCCGGCACCTATACGTTCCGGGTGCGACCGGCAGGTGGCGATGAAATCACTGAATTGCAAATCGTGGTGGCACACCCTTGGTGGCTGTCGCCTCTGATGAAAATGCTCTATTTGTTGCTGTTGAGCGCCGTTGCCTATGGCGTGTTCCGTTTCATACAGCAGCGACAGCGTCAGAAGGAGAAAGAACGGCAGGCACGTTTCATGGAGGAGAAAGACAAGGAACTGCTTCAGTCAAAGATTAATTTCTTCACCGACATCACGCATGAAATACGTACACCGCTGACTTTGATCAACGGTTCGGTTGAGAATATGAACGAACAGCAGGTCGATAGTCCTGTATTGCAGAAAGACATCAAGGCCATAGGCAAGAACACCAAGCGCCTGTTGAACCTCATCAACCAGTTGCTTGACTTCCGAAAGGTTGAGTCAAACAGCGTGAACCTCTCGTTTGTCAATATCAACCTCAATGACATGTTGACGAGCATCGTGGAACGCTTCGAACCAGCCATCAGTCGCATGAACAAGACCATCAGTCTTGACATAGAGACAGAAGACATTGTGCTGCAGGCCGATAGCGAAGCCATGACAAAGATCATCAGTAATTTGTTGAACAACGCGCGCAAATACAGCGAGTCGTTTATCCAGGTCAGCGTGCGTACCGAGGCAGACCAACTACAGCTGCACGTGATGAATGACGGTGCCAAGATTCCCGACGACAAGGCAGAATACATCTTCAAGCCCTTCACCCAGTTGGATAACACACATGTGCAGTCGGGCTCTGGTTTGGGATTGGCTATGGCGCGCTCGCTGGCCGAGATGCATGGTGGCACGCTGACCGTCAATACACGTTCGGAATACAATGACTTTGTGCTCACGCTGCCGCTGAAGCAGCAGCATGTCATCGAGATGCAAGGTCCTGCAGAGATGGCCAGCGCAACCGCCAGTGCCGACCTGGATAATATTGTTGACGACGCCTTGCCATCGGTGGGCAGCATTCACCACGAGCATACGGTGCTGGTGGTAGAAGACAATGAAGAGGTGATGCAGCTCATCGTTGACGGCTTGTCTGCCCACTATCAGATTGTGAAAGCACAGAATGGTGTGCAGGGACTGGCCAAGGCCCACCGTGAACATGTCGATCTGGTGGTGAGCGATATCATGATGCCAGAGATGGATGGCCTCGAGATGTGCCGACAGTTGAAAGAAGATATGGAAACCAGTCATATACCGGTGGTCATGCTCACAGCCCGACAGACGCTTGACAATAGGTTGGAGGGCCTACGAGCAGGTGCTGATGCCTATATTGAAAAGCCATTCTCCTTTGCTCATCTGCTGACACAGATAGACACGCTCTTGCAGAATAGACAGCGTGAGCGCGAAAGCTTTGTGAAGCGCCCTTACCTGCCAGTGCAGTCGGGTGGCATCTCTAAGGTCGAGGAACAGTTCATCAGTCAGATCACCGAGAAGATTACGAAGAACATTCGTCAGCCTGAGTTCAACGTGGAGCAGTTGGCTGCCGAGATGTGTATGAGTCGCAGCAGTCTGCACCGCAAGATTAAAGAGGTGAGCGATATGACCCCCATAGACTTCATCCGTCTGATCCGTCTGAAGAAGGCTGCCGAACTTATTCGCGAGAAGGGCTACCGTTCCAATGAGGTGTGCGAGATGGTGGGCATCAGTTCTCCCAGCTACTTCATCAAGTTGTTCCAGAAGCAATTTGGTATGACACCAAAGGAATTTGCCATGAAAAAGGACTGATTGCAACATATCTTCTATATAATGGCAAAAATATCAATCTACAGACTGTTTTGTTTTGCGTAACTTTGCATGCAGAATCAAAACAGTCTGTTAGTAATTATGAACAAGAAACATCAGTATTATCTTTTCCTCCTCATGTTGCTGTGCTCTTTGACAACTGGATGCAGCGAAACAAGGAGTGTGACCCAGGGTAAGTGGTCGTTGTCATACCAAAATGGTATTAACATTCAGCGCGGACAAGAAAAAATTGCCACGAACATGACTGCTGAGTACCGCCTTGAGGACGAAACGGTCATCAGCACACAAGCGTATAAGGAACCGTCGTTCTCGGTCAAGCACATCATGGATCAATTCGGAGAGGGAAAGCTTTGGACTATCACATATACCAGCCAGCTTCTTCCCACGCTGACTCAGCACTTCTATGTCTATGAAGATTTCATTTTGACGGATGTCTGCGTGTCGGCCGACAAAGGTGTTTGTTCTAACTATATTGCGCCTATCGTGATGGAGCATGCCAATGCAGCGCTCTTCGGACAGCATCAGCGGGCGCTGTTTGTGCCTTTCGACAACGATGCCTGGGTGCGTTTCTCTTCGCATCAGCTGCCAGACACCGCCATGCTTCGTTCCTATGAGGTGACGGCTTTGTACAATCCGCAAAGCAGACATGGACTGGTTATCGGTGCCATAGACCATGACGTGTGGAAGAATGCGATTGAACTGAATAGTTCTGCCCTGCAGTTGCGGGCATATAGTGGTGTGGCCGACCAATTGACGCGCGACAAGTTGTCTCATGGTAGTGTCAAAGGACAGCAGGTGACTTCTGCGCGCATGATGATTGGGCTGTATGATGATTGGCGTATGGGGTTGGAACGCTTCGCTCAGGCCAATGCGATCGTCACTCCGCCACGTCAATGGGAGAAAGCCATGCCTGTAGGCTGGAACTCATGGGGAGCCTTGGCTTTCAAGGTTAATCATAACAACTCTACCCGCATCTCTGATTTCTTTGCACAGGAGTTGCAGAACCGGTCGTTTGCCAATAGCGATGGTCTGCTCTACACCGGACTGGACTCTGGCTGGAACAACTTCTCTGAAGAGGAGCTTAAGGATTTTGCCGACCGCTGCGTCAAGAACCATCAGGTGCCATGCATCTATTGGACACCCTTTACGGACTGGGGTAAGAACCCTGAACGCGAAGTACCGGGTGTAGAACAATATAAGTATAAGGATCTTTATTTGTATGCCGATGGCCAACCGCAGGACTTGGATGGTGCCTATGCCATTGATCCGACGCATCCGGCCGTGAAGACCATGATGGAACAAACGCACGACTTGTTTCGCCGCTGTGGCTATAAGTACGTCAAGATGGACTTCATGACTCATGGCCGCATGGAGGCCGATGCGTGGTATCGTTTGGATGTGACCACGGGTACACAGGCCTATAATTACGGTATGCATCTGTTGGATAGCATCTTCTCTGATATGTACCTCAACCTCAGTATTTCGCCCATCTTCCCTGCCCAGTATGCTCAAAGCCGTCGTATAGCTTGCGATGCCTGGAATAAAATCAAGGACACGGAATACACCATGAACGCCCTGTCGTATGGATGGTGGATTGATGGCGTTTATCAATATAACGATGCCGACCATGTGGTGTTGCGCGATGCTACCGAGGGCGAGAACCGTGCTCGCATCACTTCCAGCGTGATTACAGGACTCTATATTACTGGCGATGACTTCTCGGCCGATAGTATGGCTATTGCCCGTGCACGTCTTTACCTGACGAATCCCGATATCAACCGACTGGCCACGGGGCGCTCTTTCCGTCCGCTGCTGGGTAATGACGAGCGCTCAGAGCATGTGTTCGTCCGCACAGAACCTGATGGCACGATACATCTGGCGGTGTTTAACTACACCGACCAACCGAGTGTCTTCCGTTTCGACAAGCAACTGATACCACTTGATGGTGACAAAACCTACACGGTAGAGGAGTTGTGGAGTCATAAGAAAATAGGAATAGACGATGTGCAGACTATTCCCAGCAAGGATGTGAAAGTGTTCAGAATCAAGGCCGTATGAGACAATTGTTTTTATTGCTTTTCGCTTTAATCATTTCGGCGAAAGGACTGTCGGCCGATTTCATCAGTAATGGCTGGACCATCCGTTTTGACGAAACAACCCAACGATTGAATATAGACTATCGTGGACGCCAGTTGATGGCGGATGCCTATGCTGAGGCCAGGCAGGGCGACAACACCTATTACTCGTTCAATGCCTCCTCTGTCAGTGTAGAGCAGAACGATGTCTCGGATGTTTTTGGCAGTGGTCGGCAGTTGTGTATTACCTACCGAATGGATGATGGCATGGTGCTGATTCAAACGTTGTCATGCTATGATTCGCATCCTTATATGGTGGCTCAACTGTCTATGACCAATGGTTCTACGATGAGCAGCAACTATGTGCTGCCGCTGAAAAGCACCACCACCAGCAGTGTGATGCCAGCGGGCAAGAAGAACCGCATGCTGTTTGTGCCTTGGGACAATGATGGCTTCATACGCTATGCCTCAAACACATTGCGAAGCACTGTGAACTCTTATGCTGTGACAGCCATTTATAATACGGACACCCGTGGCGGATTGATTTGTGGTGCACTTGATCATGACCTGTGGAAAAGTGCTGTTCGTGTGACAGCCTCTGACTATGACAAAGTAGATGAACTGGCGCTCATCTCGGGTTATACGGACGAGCATTCACACGACTCCATACAGAGCGAACAGATGGTGATGCCTCATGGCGCTGTGGTAGCAGATACGGTGCGCTCCGCACGTTTTATGATGGGATGGTTTGACGACTGGCGCACTGGTATGGAGACCTTTGGACAGGCTTGTACGCTTATAGCCCCCAAGCGCGAATGGGCTGCTGGTGCTCCCTATGGTTGGAGCTCGTGGGGCGTGCAGTCAACCGACATCTCCTATCAAGGGGTGATGGATTGTGGCAACTTTATCCGCGATAACCTGGTGGAGCATGGCTTTCATGATCGCGAAGGACGTGTGGTGCTGAGTCTGGATGCGTGGTGGAACGATAACCTCTCTGTGCAGCAGGTGAAAAGCTTTGTGAGCTATTGTAAGGAAAACAATATGATTCCAGGTCTTTATTATGGTTCGTTCTGTCGATTTGGTGACTTGCAGAGCTATGTGCCTGGAACCAGCAATAAATACCGCTTCCGTGACATTGCGCTGAAGGTGCATGGGCGTTATAAGGTGGTTGACGGCGCCTATTGTCTCGACCCAACGCATGTAGGCACCAAACAGTTCATGCTGAGCGAAATGCAGAAGTTTAAGTCGTGGGGCATAGAATACCTGAAATGTGACTTTATGTCGAATGGTGCTATCGAGGCTGATAGTTGGTATAACAAGGACTGTCATACGGGCATTCAGGCCTACAACGAGGGCATGGCCTGCCTGATGCGTTATGCTGGCGATATGTATCTGGACCTGAGCATCGCACCTATATTTCCCTATCACTACACACACGGCCGACGAATTTCGTGCGATGCATGGGGAGCCATGGACCACACGAAGTACGTGATGAACAATGCCAGCTATGGATGGTGGCTGAACCAGCTCTACGTGGCCAACGATCCCGACCACATGGTGATGGCCATGCGCCAAGAGGCAGGTGGTGTTCAGAGCGAGGGGGCTAACCGTGCGCGAATCACCAGTGGTGCTGTGGTGGGCGCATTCCTGACTGGCGACAATTTCAGTCCGAACGTTGTGCTGCATAATGGCAGCGGAAAGGTGGGGGAGAACTATAGCAACATCTCTCAGCAGCGCGCCCTGATGTTCCTGACCAACGAAGACGTCAACGAGATACCGCGCACCTGTGGGTCGTTCAGGCCTGTCTATGGCAATGCGTCTTCAAGCGTGGGGGCAGAATCGCTGATGACTTACGAGAACGACAGATATGTCTATGTGGCTGTGTTCAACTATCAAATGCTCATGCCATTGTCTGGCTCGCTGCCCTTTGCCGACTTGGGCATCGATGCAGCCAGCATCAAGGAGATCAAAGAACTGTGGATGGGTGAGATGATAGACCAAGGCTCTACCGGTTTTCAATATCGGGTGCCGGCCTGTGATGCTCGTATCTATCGTATTGAGAAGAATGCCGCATTGGGCATTGTGAGTGCAGGAAAAGAACAATATACAGGGCCTGCCGTTGTCTTCGACCTACAGGGTCGCAGGATGTCAGTTGCTTTGAAACGTGGTATTTATATTAGAGAAGGAAAAAAATATATAGTCAAATGAAATCGAAGATCATTGCAGGCTTTGCCATTGCAATCTGGTCTTGGGACAGGATAGCATTTCTCAACGCTTCATGAAGCGTAGTCAGAACTATCGTCATCTCTTCAATCCTTCTAATGGATTCTTTCAGGCAAAGACTTCTGATGGGAGTTGGCTCACACCTTTCGACCCACTACGATACGGGGCTAATGGAGGTTATCCTTATACCGAGGGGAATGCCTGGCAGTGGTCTTGGTATGTGCTGCAACATGATGACATCGTCAATGGCGGTCGGTTGGATGTCTATATGTAGCTTATTGACTCTCCAAAATACCCCTAACAGAACCTGAATGTTTACGCATTGTTTGCGCAGACATGAAAAAAGGAGTTGCGCGATTTGCGTAACTCCTTGATTTTTAGTGTGGACCAGCCAGGGCTTGAACCTGGGACCTCCAGATTATGAGACCAATATAATGATATTCCGTGATAGTCTATAATTTGTAACTATACTGATATCCAACGAGTTACATTTTTATGATTTTCACTGAAACTCACAAAATACCCCTAACTGAAATAGTTTGTTTACGCATTGTTTACGCAGATTTTGGGGCATAATAGATGGTTAAAAGCAACAGACTACAATCTGGAGGTTTCAAATGACCGAATGAATTTGTCCCAAATCACCGAACAAAACTCTGCCAAATGACCAAACGAAAGAAAGCTAAATTACCAAATGGTATATTAGTCTTGACACAATAGATAGTACTATATCTTGGCATAATCCCAATATTTTGCATAGATTGCGCCAAAATATAGCATTATTATTTGGCATAATCTAATATTTTTATTAACTTTGCGCCAAAATATAAATGCTATAAGATGGAAAATTCAATTGTAGGCCGTGAAAAAGAGATAACAGAACTGAAGAAATATCTTTCTTCGGAACAGTCAGAGTTTATTGCTGTCTATGGTAGACGGCGCGTTGGTAAGACATTTCTTATCAAAGAACTGTTGGAGGGTCAATTCTGCTTCAGAATGACTGGTAAGGAAAATGCTCGTCTTGGAGAGCAGTTGCTGAATTTTTCATATGCACTGTCGGATTTCTTTGACGACAATCGTGTGCCTAAGAATTGGACAGAAGCATTTCGCATGCTCTCTAAAAATATAGAGAAGCAAGAAGAAGGCGCAAAAATCATCTTCATTGACGAACTGCCATGGCTTGACACACAGAAATCCAGATTTCTTGGGGCATTGGAACATTTTTGGAACAACTGGGCATACTATCGTAAGGACATAAAACTAATAGTTTGTGGTTCTGCCACCTCATGGATGCTGAATAAACTGATAAACTCCAGAGGAGGGCTACATAACCGTGTAACTCACAAAATGCTGATATCCCCATTCTGTCTTGAAGAGATGGAGCAATATTTCCAAAGTAGAGGTTTCAACTATGAGCGTCCTGAAATGATAGACTGCTATATGGCTGTTGGTGGTGTGGCCTACTATTTATCATTGTTTGACAAAGACAAAAGCGTGGCTGAGAATATCAATAGCTTGTGTTTTACTAACGGGGGAGAACTGACTGATGAGTTTAATAGGCTCTATAACTCGCTATTCAAAAAGGCAGAGAACCATATTGCTGTTATAAATGCACTTAGCAGTGCTAGGAAAGGAATGACGCGTTTGGAGCTAATCAACAAGACTAAAGTACTTAATAATGGAAATTTCACTACGTTGCTCAAAGAATTGGAAACATGTGAATTCATACGCTCATATTACCCGTTTGGCAAAGAGAAGAAGAACAAAATGTTTCAGCTCACAGACCAATTCTCTCTCTTCTATCTTCACTTTATGAAAGATAAAAGTAATGTTGGAAAGAACTATTGGCTCCAGAAGATAGGTACACCTGAATATGCAGCATGGTCTGGCTATTCTTTTGAAACGGTGTGCCTGCATCACATCGAACAAATCGTAAACGCTTTAGGCATAAGTGGAACATTCTATTCGCCATGTTCATGGGCTTACCGTCCATCGGAAGCAGTGCTTAATGATGTTAACGCAGACGAAGACATGAAAACTGGTGGTCAGATAGACTTACTTATTGACAGGAATGATAAGACTGTAAGCGTGTGTGAAATGAAATATTCAAGCGGAGAATACGAGATAACAAAAGCTTATGCCAGCCACGTTGAGCAAAGGCTCCGTACATTTAGGAAGGTCACATCCACCAAGAAGTCTTTTTCAATAGTTTATGTAACACCTTTCGGACTTCATAACAATATGTACGCAAGGAAGGTAAATAAACAGATAACAGCAGATGATCTATTCAGAAAAGTGTAAATTGTCTCCGAGTATGATTTTCATACTCTACCCAAGTATGATAGTTAAAGATACTCAAAGGCACTCACTTTTATGCGGATAGACAGGAATAATTGAAATAAATAGAGTACCTTTGCATTGCATTAGCATCTAGAGCAGACCATGAACGTAATGTTGCTCTTCTTGTCTTGACAGGAAAGTGAGTCCGCTCGCCAGAACGTGAACTGGTATAAATACATTCCGATGAATCATAGTGCGGAGGAAGTATTAGTCGGAAGATACTCTATTCAACTCCACATAAGAGGCTCTTCAGGGGGTGAGACCGATTAGCATAAGCCCGGTTCCCATACAGCGACAGAAGATGCCAAGATTGCACAGCTGCTTTTGATTATTGTTTCGGCATTGGTCAAACGCAGCTGTTTTTGTATATGTACATGTACTGAAATGGTTGCAAGCGTGAGAACAAACATGTTTAATTCATTAAAAACATTTCAGTCATGAAATTAACAAAATCTCTTCCCGTCATTAAGGAGCGTAATTGCAACGCTTCTTTAGTTCTTGACACTCGCACAAATCGAAAGAATGTGAGTGAGTACCATCTTGCCACCCCATTCATCGTTAACCGTAATGGTGGGTTTTAGGCTTACTTTTTCAAGATTTTCAGTGATTTTTAGATAAAATGGGTCGTTTTTCGCTGCTGGAACGCGTGAAATGAACTCGTTTACCTTGTATGAAAAGCGTGAAATACTGTCGGAATTCTGCGAAAAAAGACCTTGAGACTCGTCATAACACCCCCTCATGACCTCATGAACGGGGTCTTCGTCGGTGGTGCAACTGACAAATTGTCAACTATCAATTGTCAACTATCAATTGTCAACTATCTAAGATTATGAAGAAGAATCGTATTATTGAGCTTGTGGTGAAGGTAGCAGTAGCCGCACTCACAGCCTTCCTGACGGCGCTGGGAACCACCAGCTGCATGGGACACGGACCGATTTGATGGTTCATGGTGAAGGGTTCATGGTGAAGGGTTGTTTTCAACTCGCTATCCAACCTTGAACCGAAGTGGGTGAAGAGTCCTGCGGGCAATGTGCTTGCAGGGCTCTCTTCGTTTCGTTTAAACCGACATACGCGATGAGTTAGGACGCCCACGAATGGAACGAATTGAACGAATGGGAGCCTTGCCACAGCCCTGTGATGTTCCTATTGCTCTGCAAGTCGGCAAGGCAGCAGGTGAACGACATCACTCATCCGAGAAATCAAAGTGCCTGTCCCTTGTGATTCTCAAACTGTGCATGTTCTCATGGCAGGAATAGACCAATCGTCGCCTTTTTAACTTTTCTTTGTTTTTTTTTTTTGAAATTAACGGCAGAAGTATTAACTTTGTACGCTAAATCTGTGCAACGGATTTTACGACGTATTCAGATAAGATAATTTGTTAACTAATAAACGATAGTATATGACAACAAAAAAGAGACTTTACGAGAAACCGACGATGAAGGTCGTCAAGTTGCAACACACCGGCATGCTCATGACGAGCGGACATGTGCAGGCCACAATGAAAGGAGAGTGGGAGGAGGAGGACATCTGATGGCTCCCGCCGCAATCCGAGTATTAACAATTAAAAAAGAAGAAGAACAATGCAGAAAAAGAATATCTTCAAGGCCCTGGCCGCAGCCATGCTGATGCCCGCCATGCTGCTGACCACCGCTTGCAGCAGCGAGGACGATTTAGTCAACAACGAACCGACCGCCAAGAAAGGCTACGCCCTTCCTGTGACAGTGAACGTAACCCGTCAGGGCGATGACGCCGGCACCCGCGCCACGTTTGATGGCAGTAAGCTTAACTTCAGCGCAGACGACAAGCTGTTTGTGTATGGTAAATATGCAACTGGCTCTAAATCTTTTGCCGGCGCGCTGGATTATGTGTCTGAAGGAACATTCAGCGGCACCATCTATGCCCAAGATAATACTTACAGCACATACGACGCGCTTTTCACAGCTGCTTCTGCAGAAGATAATCTCACCGCCACCCTGCTGCCTTATAACTACGAGAGCACGGGCTTTTTATCTATTGACAACAAAAATACTACAGATATAGCTTATGACGATAGACTAACAGTTTCTTTTTCGAATGCTTTTGTTGCCTCAGAGACTGCAAAGGCAACAGGCGTAGAGCAATTAAGTCTTGAGCAAGCATCTACTTACAGCAGTGGCTTTGCCCTGAACCCCGAAAATGCCATCCTCAACTTCACCATCTCCGGCTTGGCGGCTGGTGCTAAGGACGTGTCATTACAGATACGCGATGGATTACATTATACTGTAACAGGAAGCGTGACTCCCAATGCTTCGGGCGTTGCCACATTTGCCGTAGGCGTACCCGTTGGTGCAAATATAAAAGATACGGAAAACAACCTGACCGTGGGTAGTAGTAATTTAACCCTTCCCAGCAGCACAACGTTCGCCGCCGGCAAGATTTACAACATCGCGAGGAACGCTATTCCCGGTGCCCTTATCGGCCAGTTCAGCGTGAGCGCTACAAAGAAGGTGTATTTCTCGAAGGGCAACCTGCAGGCCACCTACGATGGCTCTGCATGGACTTGGGCCTTCGCAGCAAACCAGTGGGATTATATCGGCAATGCTGAAGGAAATACCAAGGTTACTGACGCTTCTCCGTATGTATCAGATTACAGCGGTTCTTCAACCACCGTTGACCTCTTCGGCTGGGTAGGTGAATCAAGTAACTTTACTGGTGTAGCTCAGTATGGTATAACTTCCTCAACCACCCTCAATAGCGAAGACGGCTACGGCAATGGCATCGACGAAATTCTGAAGAGCGACTGGGGCGCAACTATGGGCTCAGGTTGGTGCACACTGTCTAAAGATGAGTGGCGTTATTTGTTCAATAATCGCAGTGATGCTGCAGACAAGTATGGTTTTGCTACTGTCAATGACGTACACGGCATCATTATTCTTCCTGATGCGTTTGTCGATCCAAAAAAGAACAACGGTTCAAATGCTTTTGTAGGCTCCACCATAGATTGGGATGCCAACTTATACACTGCAGAAAACTGGGCCCTGATGGAGAAAAACGGTGCAGTGTTCCTGCCAGCTGCTGGCTACCGCGATTGGGACGGGGGGAACGATGCCGGCGACCGCGGCTACTACTGGTCTTCTTCGGCCTACGGCGATGAAAACGCTGACTATGCTAACTATGTGTACTTCAGTTCGTCCGACTTTATCGAAGACGACTACACCGACCGTTACAACGGCCATTCTGTGCGCCTCGTTCGCCCGGTGCAGTAGCGGGATCATGGTTGGTCACGGGGACGGTCCTCAGTTGACCTGTCCCTGAGATTCAAGTCCCTATGTAAAATAAAAGCCACCCCTCACGGGATGGCTTTTTCTTTGATTGTTTACCACTGCTCGTCGGTAGTATCAGTCGGATAGACTTGTACCGATGCTTGTAACAGATACTGTCGGTTTTCAAAGAATCACGAGGTCAACTGATACAACTCCTTAGCGTGAATCAAAGTTCCTGTCCCCCTGATTGTTGGGAACCACCAGCTGCATGGGACACGGACCAATTTGATGGTTCATGGTGAAGGGTTCATGGTGAATGGTTGTTTTCAACTCGCTATCCAACCTTGAACCGAAGTGGGTGAAGAGTCCTGCGGGCAATGTGCTTGCAGGGCTCTCTTCGTTTCGTTTAAACCGATATACGCGATGAGTTAGGACGCCCACGAACCTTTAGCTCGACGGAGTCAATTGAACGAACCTTTAGCTCGACGGAGTCAATGGGAGCCTTGCGAGGCTCCTTTTTTTATATCAAGAATTAGAGAATTAGAGAATTATTATAACAAGCTATATTCATGGTTGGAATTGAAGAGAATGAATAGAATATTTTTGCAAAGCAAAAACTTAATTGCAAAATTCTCTAATTCTCTAATTCTTGATTAATTATAATGCCTCAGAGCCATTCTTGGCTTCAAAATCCGTGCTATCCGTGCAATCCGTGTGAGATAAAAAAACATACCGCTTTGCGATGATTAAACAGATTAAGCAGATTCGCCGCCTGCTGCGGCATAAGACGGGCACACAGATTCCGTGGATTACACAGATTTTTTGAGCCTTGGACGGCTCTTAGGCGCTTTTATTGCTGCGCAAGAAATCTATCACAATCTTATTTTAAATCTTAGGGCAAAGCCCAGAAATGGTTGAGCCTTGCGAGGCTCTGGGCTGACGCGGTGTTCGCAAATAAAAGAAAAAGCACCTACAAAATCTTTGTAAGTGCTTGATTTTTAGTGTGGACCAGCTTGGGCTTGAACCAAGGACCTCCAGATTATGAGTCTGTTGCTCTAACCAACTGAGCTACAAGTCCAATTACAGCGTGCAAAGGTACAAGTAATTTGCGAATTATCCAAATTTTTTATGTAAAAAGACGTAAATAATAGTGGGGAAGTGCCTTTGAGGCTGGTGCCTCGCAGGGTGCTCTCATTCGGAAAATTGCAAATTCATTTGCATTTTTGCTCGCTTATTCGTACCTTTGCAGCATAATGAAAACGATATTTTATCCTGATCAGTCGCTGAACGATGGGGCTTATGCAGCCACCGTTGGCTTCTTCGATGGCGTACACCAGGGACACCAATACTTGATTGGACAGCTGAAAGAGGAGGCTGCCCGCATGGGGCTGCGCACCATGGTGGTCACCTTTGAGCGTCATCCGCGCCAGGTGGTACATGGCGAGTGGAAAGCCGAACTGTTGACACCACTGCACGAGAAGCTGAAACTGCTGAAAGCTACGGGCATCGACACGGTGGTGGTGCTGCGCTTCAACAAGCAGATGGCGGCATTCTCGGCTTTTGCCTTTATGAGTGAGGTGCTGAGCAAGGCGCTACAGGTGAAACTGCTGCTGACGGGCTATGACAACCGCTTCGGCCATGACCGCAGCGAGGGCTTCGAAGACTATCAGCGCTATGGACAGACGCTTGGCATGGATGTGCTGGCTGGAAAGCCACTGACGGTCAACGGGCAGACGGTGTGCTCATCGCTGGTCCGCGAGTTGCTGCACGAAGGTCGCGTGAAGGAGGCTGGCACGCTTCTGGGGCGTCCTTATTCGCTTCAGGGCACGGTGGTCCATGGCGAACAGATTGGGCGCCACCTGGGATTCCCCACGGCCAACCTGCAGACCGACGACCCGCAACAGCTACTGCCAGCCAATGGCGTTTACGCCGTGAAGTGCTGGGGGCAGCATCCAGGTATGATGAACATTGGCATGCGTCCCACCTTTGACGGCCAGCAACGCACGGCCGAGATTCATTTGTTTGACTTCTCTGACGATATCTACGGCCAGCCATTGACTGTTGACCTGATAGACCGCTTGCGCGACGAGCAGCACTTCGAGAATGCAGAAGCTCTGAAACAACAGATGCACGAAGACGCTATACGAACAAAAGAAATTCTAAACATACGATGATGACAAATAAACTAGGATGGTTGAACGCTGTGGGCTATGTTGTGATATTCTTAGCCTTACAGTTGATTGTGTCGGGAGTTGTCTCCTTTGGCTACGGCCTCTATGCTGGCCATCAGGCTGGCGAGTTGCCCAGCGTAGTCATGCTGATTAATATGATCCTGTTTGCTGTGGCAGGCATAGCCTTGTTCATGGGGACAGGGTGGACCAAGGTGTCGCGCCAGTATCTAGAGTCGCGCCCTGCTGGCGTGCTCTTCTGGTGTGTGCTAGCGGCATTGGGAGCCATCATCCCCTCTATGTTCCTGCAAGAACTGATGCCAGAATGGCCTGAAGCCATACAGCGATACGTTGAACAGGTAGAGCAGATGGGCGCCCAACTGATGAGTATAACGGGTGGCTACTTTGTGATCTGCCTGTTGGCACCTGTTGCCGAGGAAGTCGTGTTTCGCGGTGCCGTGCTGCGCACGCTGCTGAACTGGAAGCCCGAGCATCGTTGGCTCATGATCACATTCTCGGCCCTGTTGTTTGCCGTAGCCCACATGAATCCCGCCCAGTTCCTCCATCCGTTCCTTATCGGATTGCTGATAGGTTGGATGTACGAGCGTACGGGCAGTCTGATGCCAGGCATCATCTACCACTGGGTCAACAATACAGCTGCTTACCTGCTGTTCAGGGCTTATCCTTCGCCCAATATCAAGTTGATAGATATCTTTGGCAGTCAGCCCACCAAGGAGCTGCTGGCCGTGGTTTTCTCTATGTTTATCCTGATGCCCGCATTGTTCCAGCTACAACATAGGATGAAGAAGTAAAAATAACGCCCCCCTCCTAACCTCCCCAAGGGGGAGAAAATGGCCCCAGCCCTCCCCGAGGAAGAGGGAGTTTTTTGAGTGGAAAAAGAAAAAGCCATCCGTCGCTCTCGACTGGATGGCTTTATTCTTTCAAATATGTGAAACTTCACAGCTTCACCCATTGTTTTAATTTTAATGATTATTTATATAGAGAAAGCATAGAAATGTTCTATTCCAAATAGCCCGTGGACTGCTTCATCAGCGAGTCGCTGGCCAGCGAATCTACCTTCAGGTCGGCCATGGCCGGGTCGCTGGTGGAAACGCGGTACTGGGCAAAGTCAGACTCATCGACCCATGTATTGTCCTCTTTGAACGACTGGTCGAGGGCGCCTGCGATAGTGATGACCACAGCCACCACGGCAGCCGCACGGAAGAAGGGACGCATGCGCTCGGTGAGGCTGATGCTACGTGCCTTCACCTGTACGCGCTCCTCAGTCATCTGCAGCATGCGTGCGTCGAAGTCGTCACCCAGCGTCTCTTCTGGCTCCAGGGCAACAAAGAGCTCTCTATACTGACGTAGGTCGGCAGGCAGTTCCTGCTCGTCCTGCTCGAAGAAAGCCTTCAGAATCTGCTCCTCCTTCAAGGTTGTTTCGGCCTCGAAGTAACGGTTCAGCAGCTGTTCGATGTACTTATAGTCCATATTGTTCTTCTTGAGTGAATTTCTGTTTAATAGTTTGACGGGCGCGGAAGATGTTGATCTTCACTTGCTGTTCGCTGATGTCCATCACGGTGGCAATCTCTTTATAGCTTTTTCCCTCGACATCTCGCAGCTGCATGCAGGTGCGTTGTTTCTCGGGCAGTTGTTCCATCAGCTGTCTGACGCGTTCCACTCTGTTGCGTTGCACCATTTGTTCTTCTGGGTTGGCGCTGTACGAGTTGTCGGGTGCGTCATGGTTCCCGTCTTCGAGAGATGCGTTCTGGTTTTCCATTCGTTTCTGATGGTCGAGTGCCACATTTCGGCATATTGTCAGGCAGAAAGCCTCTATCGACTCTATCTCGTTCCACCGATCACGTCGGTTCCAGACTTTTATCATGGTTTCCTGCACCACATCTTCGGCATCAGCCCTGTTGAGAGTGATGCGAAGTGCCAGGCGGAAGAGCTCATTCTTCAGCGGCAACACGTGGGTGCGAAAACTGATTTCTTTCATCCTCTCTATTATATTAAGACGACTGACTGATAGAAAAGTTACGGCAAAGTTACATTTTTTTTTCGAAAAAGAGACCTATTGCCCTAGTTTTTGCACTTCCAAGAAAAGTAACCCTATCGTTTTCTTAGAGAAAAGTGCCACTTTACACAAGGAAAAGTGCCACTATTCCCATCGAATAGCGGCACTTTTCTTATCGTTTAATACCAGGTATTAATAACCAGCGTTCTGTTTCCAGTTGGTGTTCACATCAAGAGTAGCCTGTGGAATGGGGAATATACGACATTCCTTGTCGAAGCGAGCTGTTGGGAAGCCATGACGGTGGAAACCGTATTCATCCTCGAAATGACCGAAACGAATCATGTCGTTACGACGCCAGTTCTCATCGAACAGCTCACGACCACGCTCATCATAGATATCATCCAAAGTAGGAGTACCATTAAATCGAGGAGCATGAACGTAATCACGAATCTGGTTCAGCAGGCTCTGTGCTGTTTCGCCATTAGTGGCAGTAGCGCCACGAGTAATAGCCTCAGCCTTCAGCAACAGCATATCAGCCAGACGGAAGATTGGCAAGTCATTAGACTGGTTACGATCGTTGATAAAGTCCTCACGAACTACGAAGTACTTGACTGACTTATAGCCCTGGCTCCAACCCTTAACATCCTTACCAGTATTCAGCGTAGCGCAATCAACAGGATAGATTGAAGGATCTGCAATACCATCAGCCCACTCAATATAGTGTGCGTTGCTCTCAGCATCAGTATACTTTAGGCGGATAGTCTTGTCGAGCGTAACCTCCTCACCATTATATTTATAAGGTGTAGTGGTCTTAGCGAAAGTCGTAGGATCAAACATATAGATCTTGCCTGCAAGGATATTCTCCTGACGATCGTCAGTAGGCAGAGCCATCAGCAGATCAGCGAACTCAGGTGTAATAGAGAAGTTACCACCAGTAGATTTGCCGATATCGGTACCGAAGTAACCAGGTCCGCCCTGACCGTCATTACGTCCCTGACGCCAAATGCGTGGACGAGCGTACTGGAAACCCTGAGCTGTGATGGCATCGTAAGGCATTGCATAGATAAAGTCCTTAATCTGAACGCCATTGTTAGGCCAGAACTTTGAACGATAGCCATCCGAGCCTTCTGAGATACTGAATTTACCACTTGCAACGATATCGTCAACCAGAGCAACTACATCATCCAAGTGTTCGTTGCTATAAGCAGCAGCGTCATACTTTGTCACATCCTCGGCAGTATAGACAGGCCAGTTGATATACAACTTAGCCAATAGAGCCTCTGCAACATACTTCGTGGGCTTGCCATAGGTGGACAAGTCAACATTTGTCGGCAACAAAGGAATGATTGTCTTCAACTCACTCTCAATCCATTTAGTCACATCTGCGCGAGGAGCACGATCCACTTGTTCGCCCTCAGCAAAAACACGGTCCAGGATTGGAGAATCACCAAAGCAATCCACCAGAATCCAAGTAAAGTAAGCGCGCATGAAACGTGCCGAAGCAGTAGCATTATTCTCTTCACCACCCATGCTCAAGATAACCTTGTTGGCATCTACTATAGCACCAGTCACATTTTTATACCAGTCAAAACATGCGCTGGTAGCGGTGAAGTTGTGCAGTGAATTCTGAGCATAGATACCATCATCAGAATAGTCGCCATCAAAGGAAATACCAATCCACTCATCGCTTGACAGCGCTTGAGCTTCCATATATCGACGACCCAATGTGCCAAGCAGTTCGTAGTACACACTGGCCATCTGAGCCTCAACTGCCTCCTCAGTGTCGGGATAGGCTGTAAACTGAGCCTCAGGAGTGACATCCAAGTCACTACAGCTGGTCAAAACCGTGCTTGTTGCACAGCAAACGGAACCAGCAAGGAGGAAATATTTTATGCTATTCTTAGTCATAATCGTAATTTTTAGAAGTTAATCTTAGCACCAAACATGAATGAGCGAGTGTGAGGATAGAAGGTCTCACGATAATCGATACCAGGAGTCAGACCACCAAGGTTGACTTCGGGGTCGATACCATCGTAACCAGTAATGGTCAACAGGTTGTTGCAGGTAGCATAGAGCTGTACGCTCTGTGCCCAACCATCAAGATTCTTGAAGGTGTAGCCCAGTGAGAGGCTTGACAAACGCAGATAGCTACCATTCTCCAGATACTTGTCGCTGGGAATATGAGCATTAGCATCAGCCTTCCAAACAGGATCATTAATAACTTCAGAAAGAACGTTCTTACCACCAGCAAGGTGTCCCTGGAAGCTATAGTGTGCCTTTGTAGCATTCAAGATCTTGTTACCAATCACACCCTGGAAGAAGGCTGTGAGGTTCCAGTTCTTATAGTTCAGTGTATTGTTCCAACCATAAACCAACTTTGGCTGAGCGCAGCCAACCTTGGTCTTATCCTCATACTTAGGACTAGAGGTTACCCAGTTACCATTGGCATCCTGATAGGTATCAGCCTGAATATTGCCAGAAGCATCCTGATGCTTTGTAATGTCATGAACAAAGAATACAGAGTTACCGTTGGCGTCATAGCCTGCATGCTGATAGGTCCAGAATGTACCGAGAGGCTCGCCCTCCATGATACGCTGTGTATTAGCATTTGAAGAGATACCACCGATGTTGGGGTTACCCTCGTCAACATAATCTACAGAATACAGAGCGTTTGACAACTTTTCAACGGTATTCTTGTTGTGTGACAGGTTAATCGTGGTCTGCCACTGGAAGTCCTTCGTCTTCACAGGAGTAGCATTCAAGTTCAACTCAATACCCTTGTTACTAATGTCACCTACGTTAGCACGAATCCAATCCAAAGGATAAATATTGGTAGAAACAGCGTAGTTCCAAATCAGGTCAGAAGTCTTCTTGTTATAGTATTCAATGCTACCGTTGATGCGGCCACCCAGGAATGCGAAGTCGATACCTACGTTGAACATGGCAGTACGCTCCCACTTCAATTTGGGGTTACCGTTGTTCTGTGCAGAGATGCCATACATGGTCTTAGAAGTTCCATCAGGCAGGATGTACTCAAACGATCTGCCATTCAGACCAAAGGTTGTGATAGCGTCATAAGCACCAAAGCCCATAGCATTACCGCTGACACCATAACCCAGACGAAGCTTCAACTGGTCGAAGATATTCTGATCCTTCATGAACTCCTCCTCTGTGATGTTCCATGCTGCAGATACAGAGGGGAAGGTACCCCACTTATGGTCAGCACCGAATACAGAAGAACCGTCACGACGGATTGTAGCCTGCAACATATAGCGGCTGTTGAACGAGTAGTTCACACGACCATAGAAAGAGATGTTACGAATCTGCGACTTTGAAGAACCGGTTACATCGCTGATACCATTGATATTGTTAGCATAGCGCAAGTTCCAGAAACTAGTCTCATCGTTATAGAAGTTATTAACGGTAACACCAAAGCCATCACCATCCTCACGCTCTTCCCAAGAATAACCAGCCATCAAGCCAAGCTTGTGAATATCGTTGAAGGTTACATCGTAGTTACCATAGGTCTCGAAGGTCTGGTTGTGACGCAGATAAGTATCACGATGGGCACGACCATCAAAGCCCTTGTTCATCTGAGTCTGATGAGACTCATACCAGCTATAGGTGTTCTGACCACTGTCGTAAGAATAGTTTGCATGCCATACCAATCCGTCGATAATCTTCAACGAACCTTTGGCAATGTATTGCAGACGGCGCCATTCATTCTGATTGCTGTCCTCATAGATCATTGACAGGGGGTTATAGTTGGCAGAACCAATATAGCTCTCATACCATGTGCCATCAGCATTGCGAACGGGGTTGGTAGGAGAATAATAGTTCATGGCATCAAGCACACTCATACCAGCATCGCCACCAGTAGAAACGCGCATAGGCACGCCCTTGAACTTACCCTGCATAGCATTCACGCCCAGAGAAATCTCTAAACGATCCTTCAGCAGGCTACTGGTCAACAACGTACGAGCATTCACACGGTTCATACCTGTGCCGAGAACCACACCCTGACGATTCATGTAGTTGACAGAGGCCATATACTTGGTCTTCTGATTTCCACCACTGATACTTACGTTATGGTTGTGGCTTACACCTGTGCGCAGCACCTCGTCCTGCCAGTCGGTATCACCACCGCCATCCTGTGCAGGTGTCAGCAGACCGCTGTTACGCAGTTCGGTTGCAGAAGCCATATCAAGAGTCTTCAGTACCTTATCCAAAGCTACATAAGCATTGTATGTGATATTTGTCTTACCCTCTCTTCCGCTCTTCGTGGTGATGATGATCACACCATTGGCAGCCTTAGAACCATAGATAGCTGTTGCAGAAGCATCGCGCAGCACGTCGATACTCTCAATATCATCGGGAGCTACCATCGAGATGTCAACACCAGGGATACCGTCGATGACATAATAAGGAGACATGGCAGCACCTTCACGCAGAGAGCTGACACCACGAAGGGTGATTGAAGGTGAACCATTGGGGTCACCGCTAGATGTGACGGTCAGGCCAGCCACCTTACCTTGCAGCATCTGTGCGGGATCGGTGAACACACCCTGGTTCAGGTCCTTAGCCTGCACGGTGGTGATAGACGAGGTCACGTCCTTGCGGCGCATGGTGCCATAACCTACTACTACCACTTCGTTCAGCAGCTTGTTGTCTTCTTCCAGTTTAACAGTCATGCCGTTGCGTGCTGCCACCGTCTTCTTGGTATAACCGATATAGGTTATGTCCAAGCGCGCGCCCTGTTTCACAGAGATCGCAAACTTACCATCAGCGTCGGTCACCGTACCATTGGTAGTACCTGTTTCCACAACGCTTACGCCGATAAGAGGTTCACCCTTACCGTCCTGTACAGTACCGGTGATGCGCTGCTGTGCCCAGGCCATGGTGCTGACCATCATAAGCAAAGCAAGCATCAGCACTCGGCTGAATGTTTTTTGTACGTTTTGCATAAAGTTAGTTTTTTAGGGTTAGTGATAAAAAAATTATTTATTGATAAAAGCGTTTTCTGTCATCACGGGGCAGTCGGTGGCCCACAACTGCTGATCTACAGCCAGGAAGCCTTCGCCCTTGCAGGGGCGTTTATCTATGAACAGTTGAGGGTTCTGGCCTTGCAAGCGACCAGAGGTCGAGTGGAGAGCAGCACATTTTGAGTTCTGTTTGATGCGCACGTTGTTGAAGTAGATGTCCTTCACCTTGCCCGCCACGTCGCCACCTACGAAGCATACGTTGGGGCTGGTGGCGGTGATGTTGCTGAAGCTGATGCGGCTCACCTCGCCACAGCGACCTTCGGTCTGGCCCTTGGGGAAGCGCCAGTTCTGATCCTTATGGTTGCCGTTGGCGCGCGGATAGCTGGTCACATAGATGGGTTCGGCCTTGCCCCACCACACGTCGCTCCACAACTGCAGGTCCATCTGGATGTTCGCGAAGGTGACGTCGGTCACGGTGCCCTCGTCGCGGTTCTGGATGCCCAGTCCGCGGTTAGAGCGAGTGATGATGCAGTTGGCAAATGAGACGTTGTAGATGGAGTCCATGTTCTCGCTACCTATTTTAATCGCGCACGAGCGCGAGGCCATCACGCAGTTGCTGACCACGATGTCGTGGCAGGGCCCGTACTCGGCAAACTCCCTGCGGTTTTTCAGACAGATGCAGTCGTCGCCACTTGTGATGTGGCAGTTAGCGATGCGCACATGGCGCGAGTGGTCCAGGTCAATGCCGTCGCCATTGCGAATCTTCAAGTTGTTCAGCAGGTTGATGCCGTCGATCACGGCGCCGTCGCAGCCTATCAGGTGCACCGTCCAGTAGGCGCCCTCGCAGATGGTCACATCGCGTATCAGCAGGTTGCGGCAGTCGGTCAGCGTCAACACGTGCGGACGCGGGTCAAAGGTGGGGTCGGCCAGTGGCTTCAGCTCGTAGCTGTCGCTCAGCTCAGCGCCCATAAAGCGGATGCCGTTGCCATGAATGGTGCCACGGCCGGTGATGGCCAGGTTGTCGGCACCGCGGGCATAGAGCCACAGCATACCCTCGCCTCGGTTCTCGCCGAAGGCACTCAGGTGATAGATAGATTCATCGGGATTGGCTATCAGCATGGCGGTAGCCTCGAGGTGCAGTTCTACGTTCGACTTCAGTTCCACAGGACCGGCCATAAACGTGTGTCCGCGGCGCAACAGCACGCGTCCGCCACCGTCGGCAGCGCATCGGTCTATGGCTTTCTGTAGTGCGACAGCATCATCTGTCAGGCCATCACCCTTAGCTCCAAAGAGTAGAGGGTCGTATGTTTCTTGCGCATGCATGACTAAGGCCATGAAGAGCAAAAGTATTATGGTATGTGTTCTCATAAATACCATCTTTAAGATGGAGTAATAGTTGATGTAGTTTTTAGTTTGGGACAAAGATACACTTTTTATTTAAATTGACAAAACATTTGCAATTTTTTTTCGAAAAAAATTCGTACCTTTGTCGCATAAAGGACTAAAACTATCAAATAAAATGAGGAAAATACTAGTATTGTTGGCCGCCTTTATCATGACAATGCCTATGGCGGCACGCGACAAGAGAAGGCTGCCCATGAACGATCGTGAGTACTGGTGCATTCAGGCCCAGAGAATGGCTGAGCCCGTGCTCAAGAACATGGCGCAAGGCCAGTTGCAGAAGAACATGCAGACGGAGTTCTCGCCATCGTTTGACAATCGCAACCGCAAGGTGGTGTATATGGAGACCTTTGGCCGACTGATGGCGGGCATCGCCCCATGGCTCGCACTGCCCGACGACAGCACTCGCGAGAGCCAACAGCGCCAGCAGTTGCGCAAGTGGGCGCTGGCTTCGTATAAGAACAGCGTGGACCCCAAGTCGCCCGACTATCTGTGTTGGGGCGTGTCGGGCCAGAACCTAGTGGACGCCGCCTATATTGCAGAGTCGTTCATCCGTGCCTATGATGCCCTGTGGGTGCCACTGGACAAGGTGACCAAGGAGCGCTACATCACGGAGTTCAAGAAGCTGCGCAAGATAGAACCGCCCTACACCAACTGGTTTCTCTTCTCCAGCATCATCGAGAGCTTCATTGCCAAGGCTGCCGGACTCAGTGAGTATGACGACTACCGTGTGATGACCACCATCCGCAAGGTGGAGGAGTGGTACGTGGGCGACGGCTGGTATGCCGATGGTCCCGTGTTTGCTTTCGACTATTACTCCAGCTATGTCTTCCATGCCATGTATTTGGAGACGCTGCAGAACATGATCGACGCCAAGGCCAACACGCGTCTGGAGTATCAGAAATACTACGACCGTGCCTTGAAACGTGCTCAGAAGTTCAGCATCATCCTGGAACGTTTCATCTCGCCCGAGGGCACCTTCCCCGTGATTGGTCGCTCTACGCCCTATCGCATGGCAGCCATGCAGCCGCTGGCGCTGATGGCATGGTATCAGACGCTGCCCAAGGAGCTCAGCAACGGACAGGTGCGTGCGGCCCTGACCAAGGTGATGCACCGCATGTACGACCAACAAGACAACTACAACAAGGGTGGGTTCCTCACCATTGGCTTCTGCGGTCACCAGCCCGAAACGGCCGATTGGTACACCAACAACGGCTCGCTCTACATGACCAGTCTCTCGCTGATGCCACTCGGTCTGCCTGCCGACCACGACTTCTGGACAGCTCCTGCCGAGCCATGGACTCAGGTAAAGGCATGGAATGGTGAAGCTTTTCCCAAGGACCACCGCTGGGCTGACGACATCATCACCAAAGACCGCTGGTAAATTTTGGCCAAAATTTAATAAATAATGGCCAGAATTTTTGAAATTCTGGCCATTATTGTTTTTTATCCGCAATACCTTGCTGCACAAACTGCATCTTTCTTTTGCTTTCAACTCATACTTTCATCTGTCACTAACGCTTCCATTGATAAAGGAAACTGCCAATGGCAAGGACAATGATTAGTAGTGTCACGATGAATGCCCATATATTGGTGACACGAGAAGTGGCAGTAATAGTGAAGGAACCAGGAATGAGGCGTTCGCCACTAAGGCGATAATGAATTACCTCTCCGTCATATTCACCCATACCAGCATCAACAATAGTGCCTGGCATCTTTAGGTCGTAGGTTGTGAAGAAAGAGAAAAGCTGTGCATAACCTTCTGGTCCCTCGTCGCAAGACTTAAGAAACGATGAGTAGCTTTCAGAGTGGAACAAACTATCAAGCACATTGACGCCATTCTTCCATACAAAGCCGTCGTTTGCATTCAGCACACAAGGGAGCATGACCAGCGAGTCGCGCATACTGATGAAACGTTCCTTGCTGACAGGCGGGTTTTGGATACTGTCATAATGTGCAATGATCACGTTGCAAGTCTCAAAGAAACAGTTGGCATTACTCCACTGACATACCTTTGCATCAATATCGTCAAGCATTTCCTTTAACTCGGCACCGCTAAGATTGCGCGTCAGATCGGGCTGGCCAGTGAACCAATAAGCAGCTGTGTCGGCAGAAAGGAAACGGGTGAGGGGAACGGGAAAGACTGGAGCCCCATCATAGACAAACGTCTCGCTAAATGTATAGTCCGTGTAGAACCACTTGAAGCTTTTCTCCAGAGTGCTCTTAGCCTTTATGCCTTCTACCTTCACAAGATGAGAGTTCTCTGGCCTATATAACTGAGCGCTCATATCGTTGACACTCTCATACTCCTTCTTCACGTGAACCATCAGCATATTGTCCAGCGTATCATTGGGAGCCGTCGCTTGTATGCTATCCCATTCCGCGTCTTTCAGAGGGACGAGATGGCGCTGCTCATGTTCGCCAACTGACCAACTGCGCTCCCAGCTCTTGTCAACGATACTGTCATAGTCCTCTTCCAACGGAATAGCCAGCAACTGTCGCGTGGAGTGAAAAGTGTACTCACGGGCGCAGGATCCGTCCTCATTGATGACCGTCAGCATGCGATCATCTTTATTGTTGCACGATGCTGCAAGCAGTATCAGCATCGCAGCAGGTATTATTTTACTGTTGATTTTCATAAAGCCTCTTTTTGATGACACTATAGGTCTTGGGATGTTTTTGTCTATGTTCTATGTAACACTCATACAACTCCTTTGGAGTTCCAACTTTACAGTAGCGGCCAAGATGTTGCTCGCGGGCAGCTGACCGGTCTTTGGCTGTATTCCAGACATGCGTCTCTGGCACTTTCTGAAGCCAGAAGAACATACCAACCAAGTAAACTGCAGCCGTTGACAGAATAATACGCAGAGCCATTATAACCTTTCGTCGTGCCGCAGAGACCATTGCCGCAACCGAAGTCTTCGGAATGCCAGTCTTTTCTGCAATCTCCGCTATGGACAGATCTTCCATATGTTTCATCTCAAAGAGTTGTCGCTCGCGTGGTTTCAACTGCTCCATTGCTTCCGACAGCATCTGCTGCATGTCCTCAGCCTCCAGCAACGCCTCCGGGGAACCATCGGACTCTAACCGCTGCAACGCTAGTATGTCTATCTCTACGCTTCGCCGTCGCTTTCTGTTGAGACTCACACAGCAGTTCTTCGCTACCCTCACAGCCAATGCCTCTACGTTGCGCACAGCATCAATATGCTCACAATAGCCCCATAGCAGCGCCATCGTTTCCTGTGCCACGTCCTCTGCATCTGCTCTGTTGCCGAAAAAGTCAAGACCGACCTTCAGCACTCTCTGGCGCAACGCCACCGCTATATGTTCGAATTCTGTGCGAGTCATACAACTATAATACGCAGAAAGCAGTGAAATATTAAGTTGGAAATACAAGAATCATAAAGTTCACCACTTAACAAACTGCCAAACGGTGAACCTTTTATACTATTTTCTGCTAACCTTCAGATATCCTCTGAGTGCTTTAACATAAGTCTCGAAAGCCTTTATACCATTGTCCGTAATGCGACAGATGGTACAAGGACGCTTGCCCTTAAAGGTCTTTTCCACTTCAATATAGCCCGCCTCTGAAAGTTTGTCCACCTGCACACTCAGATTACCTGCCGTAGCTCCTGTCTGCTCCTTGATATAAGTAAACTCGGCTTCTTCGGCACTGATAAGTAGCGACATCACAGCCAGTCGCAACTCTGCATGCAACAATGGATCTAATGGTTGGAACGGCATAGGCTATTTTTGTTTTATAAGCATCCAGCCTGGGAGCGTCAGGCCAATAAGTGCAAAGAAAAATATAGTTGGGCATGGTCGGACGGAATACCAATAGCCAACAGTCAATGGTGAAGAAAAATAATCTATGAGCATTACAAAGACACCAATAGAATCACCAACACCAACAAGCAAGCCAGCAATGATACCAAACCACACCAGCCAACGACTTTTCAGAATATGACCTGTTATACTTGTAGCCATTGACATTAGCAATACGATAACAGACGATATTGAGATATAGGCAACACGATATCTATCAGGAGGGCATATATGTCCCATGACAATATTCCAGATATTGCCAAAGAGAAAGACTCCAAGTGCAAAGAAAGCAAATGTCCACCAAGTTTTTCCAACCAACCTCCCCACGAGACTTACGGGAACTTCTTCTTTATGTATATTACGTATAGCCAGCCAAATGACAACTGGCAACAAGAACCATAAGAGGTGTCCCAAGGGATTAAAACCATTGCTTCCCGCAATAATATTGATGATTGCTACTACAACGGCCATCCCCATCGTATAGAGGCCTGATACAAAAAGCGCCTGGCCTACATGTTTAGATACCGTCTTGCGACTTTGAGCAATCTGTTCTGCGATTATTTCCAGACTACGCTCTGCAGTCAATTCCATGTATTCATTCATTGATTTTTTGTTTTTAATGACTTTAGAAAATGTTGATTAACTCTCATTTGCGCCCCATCTTTCCTCCTGCAGAAAGGAAGGACAAGGCACAATTCATCCGGATTGCGATGCAAATATAAATAAGTTTATAACATAAACCAAATTACGACACAGATTTCTTGCTTCTGAAAGCATAATTTAACAATTCAGAGAGCATTATATAGTCTTGCAATAAGCAAATATGCCATTCACTTTTCCTTTATTATTTTAAAGAAATCATCAGAAAAGGATTTTTCTGCCAGAAAAAATTATAGCTATTATTAAACAAATTATAGCTATAATTGCGAGAATTATAGCTATAATTTATTTTAAACCCACAAAGTATTGCTACGTAAAAGTTGTCTTATCGGAGTGCAAAGAAGTTGTCGGTATAGACTGCTTCCTGTACTTTCTGCAGACCAGCCTCATCGTTGGTCACAGTAATCTTCTCACCATTCTGGAGCACAGCCTCGATGGTACCGTCGGCATTGAAGCGGAAAAGTTCCTTGGTGATGCCGTTCTGCTGCATAGACCAAGAGTCGTCCTTATCGTTGTGGATGAAGTAGGTCACCTCGCCGGTAGGAGCCTTGATCTCATAACCATTCTTCAGGGTCTTCACAGCATAGAAGCGACCGTCCTGTCCCTTTACCTGCTGGATGGTGTTCACTGCCATAGGATTGCTACCGGTCCAGAACTCGATGGTGTTCAGCACTACAGCATCAACGAAGCAGCAAATAGGAGCAACGATAGGCTGAAGAATCAGACCTACAATACCATTCACAAACTTGTTGCTTGTCATGTTGCACTGCCACTTTTCATAACCATTGAAAAGACTGAAAGAACCGATACAAGAGCTGCACAGGAATGAACCTGAAAGCAAGATAGCAGCTACCTTCAAACTGATTTTCTTCATAATAGTAATTGGTTTAATAGTTTTACAATCGTGGACAAAAGTACGAAAAACTTTCGTTCCCGCAAAACAATTCTAAGAAAATCTCGCAATAAGCTGGGCGAAAAGGGGATTAGCCTGCAGAATGTTGGGATTACCCACCATGAGCATTTGCCGGCGGGCACGCGTCAACGCTACATTCAACTTGCGATCCACCAAACTGCCATCCACATCGGTATAGCTGTTGTTGGTAAGGAAGTCCAGCTGATAACGACGACTTACCGTAAACGAATAGATAATAACCTCACGCTGCGAACCCTGATAGCGCTCCACAGTATCGATGGTAACATCGGCAAAGGCCTCATCATCGCCTATGGCCTGACGAATAGCTGCTATTTGGTTGCGGTAGGGCACAATGATGCCTACGGTCTTCTTGACATCAAAGCGATTGCCATAGAACCGGCGGATGCGATGCAGCAGATCGGCCACCAACTGTGCTTCGTCGGTATTCGACTTGGGCGAACTGAAAGGATGTTGAGGAACCACTGGCAGAAAGAGCATGCGGCGCTCCTTCAACAGCTCGTCGAGCGCATCTTCAGCAGGTAGGTCATAGTCAAGCGAGCCCTCCAGCTGATGCTTCAAGGGCACAGGCTGTAACTGCTCACGGGTGTAGAACATCGCTGACGGGAACTGTGCCACCTCGGGGTGCATGCGCCCCTGATGGTTCAGCGTGCCAATAAACTGCGTGCGACCTTGAGAGCACTCCCAGCGATAGAGGCGCTCAAAAAGCGACTGACGACAATCGCTGATGCCTATGCCACGCAGTTCCTCACTATCAACGGCAGCCTGTTCGGCCGTCTGTTGCACCACGGCAGGCAACTGCTTATGGTCACCTATCATCACAAAGCGGTCGATATCTACGTTACTCAGCAGACCAATAATACTGGGTTCGAGAATTTGTGATGCCTCATCGATGATAGCCAGAGAGAAATGGCGCCCTGCCATCAGGAACGGACGGGCTTGCATCATCGATGTGGTGCCCGTGACGATACGCTCCTCGTCTGCCAGTCCGGCATCCTGAAGCATGGCACGAATCTCGTCAACGGCACGGTTGGTATAAGCCATGAGGAGAATGGAGGACGAAGAAGTACTCGAGAGTTCCTCTTCCACCATGAAGCGCAGGGCCATCGAGGTTTTGCCTGTACCCGGAGGACCTACCAACAGGAAATAGTCACGAGCCTGCTTAGCACGCAACAGAATATCATCATAGTGCGGATGATAACTTGTAGAGAGCAACAACGAGGCATCAGCTATGGGCTCTCGCTGCCCTAAGAGCAACTGTCTGCGATGAACGGGAGCTATCACAAACTGATAAAGACCACGTATCTGACTATTGGTTCCCACATCGCTGCCGCCATGTTCGATAGCCCAATGAGTAGATGAGACGGGGAAGATATCGGGATTCTGCTGTCCATCGTTCAGGAGGACAACCAGTACACCATTCTTGATGTCCTGCAACACACCCTTATAGAGAATGCTCTCTCGCACATCGGGCTCCGCCTTGTACTGATAAAGATAGACCATATCGCCCACACGGAAGTTGATGGGTGCATGAATGGCTTCACCAGACAATTGCAGGGTAATCACATCGAAACCGCCATCATCGCAGGAACGCTGACGATCAACAACGGTGAGGTCAGTATAGATATTACCCGTTTCGCGCTTCTCACTCAAGGGCATCTGCCAAAGATCGCTGGTGGCGCCACCCTGTCCTTCCACCACGCCCAACTTCTGACACTGCTGCTCGCGATAGACAAAGGTCATCATGCGCTCAAAGTAGGCACGTTCCAAAGCATTGAGAGACGACAGTTGAGAGTTGAGGTTTTGTAACGAGGGCGCCACAAAACGATGGAAGAAGCCATCCTGCGGCACACCTTTATAGATAATATCGGCATTCAGCAGCGGCAGGATGCGTCCGAAGCCATCGCGGGCGATAAGCAGTTCGGTGGCAACAATCTGGTTGCGCAGGCGGATGGCCTCACGAAACAAGGTGCGATAATAGTTGACCACTACCAGACCTTTGGCTGCGGGATAGCGGGAATAGAGCAGGCGGGTGTCCACCTGACGGTCGCTCTTGCCGAAGTTATAGCGCAAAATACCATAATAGAGCAACAGTTGCACGTAGTGGTTCTCCAACTGCATGCCGTGGGCATCGTGGCTCTGATACTCTATCTTCATGTTTTTGCCCGACTTCTGTTCCACCAGCAACTGCATGTCGGCAGTCATCAGGTCGACTCGTCCCTGCAATCCCAGTCGCTCACAAATGAACGAAGGCTCGAGCAAAGCCTGTTGTGGTGCCAACACCGCCACCGCCTCGCGGATGTTCTGCATCTGTAGGGCTGCCGCCTGTTCAAACTTCTCCTGATCGAAGTCCTCACAAGCACGAATGCGGTCGGCCTGCTCTCGATAGGAACGCTGCAAGGACTGTTGCAAGGTGACGTCGGGATGATGGATAACATCATCGAGCGCCGTACCTGCGAAGTTTCCCAAGAGAGTGGCTTGCGTGTTGGACTGCGGCTTCAACCGGTTGACGGTATAAAGCAATGGGTGATGGCCATAGGCAGTGAAACAGGCAGCCAGTGAAGAGATATCCAATAGAAAATCGGGCTCAACGACAATGACCTGAGGCGTTATGACCTGTGCATCGCCATGACAATCCAGCAAGTTGAGCTGCATACCCTCGCGCAGCACCTTTTTCAGATAGCCGAAGTCGCGACCATCCTCTGTATTGCCATAGTCTATGTGGAGTTCACCCTCATCGGCATCAGCCACGATGACATAGTCGTCAAACGAACGTACAATGCAACGGATATACAGTTTGTTGACCTTCAAATGCTCAGACTGCGGCTTGCCGTTGGCAGGCAGCAGGCGAAGCAACGAACCAGGCACATCGGCCACAAAGACGCGGGAGATGTAACGAGCCACAGTCCGCAGGTCGTAAAGCCAGTCGTCGGCAGCAAGTGGTTCCGACTGATTGGAATGGCGACGAGCCGTCTGGATGGCCTGTGTCTCTGCACGACTGACATGCAACTGCTTGCAAACCCAGTCTATCTGTGAGAAAAGGTTACCAAAGGTACCACCCTGCTGTCGACACCCTTCGGCAGAAGCAAGGACCAACAGCTCATGCATCTGACGTATGGCCGGCCCCGAAGGGTCGGTCATAGCCAGTTCTGCACATATCTGAAACAATTCGCTTGCTTCCATTCCTGTTATTACATAAAGATGGGCACCACCACCTTGAAGGTAATGTTACGTCCCATGTTATAGATGCCCTGATGTCCCGTTACCACGTTGACATCGGTATATTTCAGTCTGCTCAGGTGATTCTGATAAGCACGGTTGAAGAGGTTCTGCGCCGTGAGATAGAGCTCAGCCACCTTTTTCCCGCCCAACTTCAGGTCTGTACCTGCACTAATATTAAACAAGGTATAGCTGGGTGTGCGCGTCTCCGTGTCGTCAGCCTCGTAGAAATGATTCTGCTCTAAGAAGCAATCCATACCCACAGCCACGTAGCTATTGGTGAAATGGTGCTCGTAGTGCGTAATCTCATACTTCAACTCTGAAGTCCAGCGGGGAGCCGGCATCATAGGCAGGTAGCGTGAGGATTTAGGCTGGTGGAGCTGTCGGCCATCAACATACGAGAAGGAGTTGGCAAAATGGATGCGGTGAATGGGGTGGAAATCAACACGAGTCTCGAAACCCTTCAGCACAGCATCACCCTGCGTGTAGCTATAGGTATTATAGGCAGGATCCATTACCAGCGGGATGCGGTGAGCAAAGATATAGTTCTCGATGCGATTCACAAACAGGCTCAACTGTGCCGATACCATCTGACCTTCGTAGTCTATGCCAAGGTCACCCTGCCAACTGTACTCCGACTTCAGATCTTTATTACCAACCTCATAGCGGATGGTACCTTCATGCACACCATCACTACCCAGTTCACTCATGTTCGGCGCACGGAAGCCACGCGCCATGTTCAAACGGAGGTTCAACGAGCGGTCGGCAGTCTCTATAACGCGATACACCGAACCAATACTTCCCGTAAATCCGCTGAAGTTGCCATAGTCGTGGATGTGACGATTATCTGCACGCAGGCCACCACTCATGGTCCACTGGCCAATGGTTTTCTGTACGGTTCCATAACCACCGATGTCGAAAAGATGGTAGGCTGGTATCAGTGCTTCCTCAGCCAGGTTCTCAGACTTCTGATACATGGTGGCCACGCCTGCAGCCACTTTATAGTCGTCAATATTCTGCACCCAGCGCACATCACCCGTCAGGGTGTGCAGGCGGAAATACAGTTCTGGATCAACACTGCTGTCCTCAAACTCCTGACGCTTGTTCTGTTGATAGGCAATGATGGTCTTCAGTTCACCCTTTCCCAGGTTCAGCGCGTTGTCCCAGGTGGCCTTATAGTGCTTCACCTGTTGGAAAGGCAACGCCTTGTGATAAGTTTTCAGGTTGTATTCATGCTCCAACTCACCAGTCAATGGGTCACGTTCTCCTTCCGCCATACTGGGCGTAAGATGGAACACATCCCACTTCAGGTGTGAATGTCCCCACTCGCGGTTAATGCCCAACAAGAGAGAGGCAGCCCGATCGTGCAACTGTGTGCCGGGAACATAGCCATCAACGGGATTCTTATATTCGTGAGCCAGTTTCTCACTGTAGCGCACATTCCACACATAGCCCTGTTGATTGCCGGCAAAGTTGAGCGAATAGTCAAACATACCATTGTTGGTCTGGTAGCCAGAAGTGACGCTACCACGCATATGTCCTTCGCTCAGTGTAGGCGCACTATGCAGGATGAGGACACCAGCCATTGCATCGGAGCCATACATCAGCGAGGCAGGACCCTTCAGTATCTCAACAGAACTGACTGCCTGGTCGTCAACCTCCAGTCCATGTTCATCGCCCCACTGCTGACCTTCCTGACGAACACCGTCGTTGACCACCAGCACACGGTTATAACCCAGACCGCGGATGATGGGTTTTGAGATGCCGCTGCCTGTTGTCAACTGTGCCATACCAGGCTGATGGCTCACCACATCGATGATGTTCGTACCTACAGAGGCACGCAGTTCCTTCGAACGTATCAGCGTTACGGGTGCTGGCATATCGCGCAGCTTGGTTTGTCCGGTAACGCCTGTTACCGTCAGTTCGTTTAGTTTCAAGTGCTTATAGAACACGTCCGAAGAGTCGGATGCATTCTGAGCTGTCATCGTTGCACCATAGCACAACAATGACAGGAAAATAGTTTTTCTGTTCATCGTTTTGTTGTTTGTTGTTTCTGAATTAAAATAAAGTCTCATGAATGGTTCAGAAACAACACGGGGGCGCCCTACCCTGCCACCTATTGACAACCCGCACCACGCAGGCAACACTGGTGACAGCATGAAAACGAAAGACAGCACAGCCAAGAACAGCCAGCATAACAGCCGCAGCTACGACATAACTGATGCCGGTAAACTGACAGATGACACAGTCGTGCAGCGAGAAGGCTGCCGTTGACAGGTGGCCTGAGTGCGAGACATGGTTCACACAAGCTTCACAGTCTTCGTGCGATAATTGCGCGAAGTCGTGCCTGTGGAGAGATGTCAGCAGCAACATGGGCAGGAACACTGCCAACAACAAGCGTGCTGCTAAGATCCGTTTCAGCCTCTGTTCTTTCATAAACATAACAAAACAAGTGCAAAGTTAAGCAGAATCTTTCAATCTGCCAAACTTTGCACCTGTTTTATATTCGACAAGTAATCGTCCTTACTTCACCAATACCTTCTTTCCATTCATGATATAAAGGCCAGACTTCAGCGTCGTACTAACCTTACGGCCTTGCAGGTCATAGATGGTCATGCTCTGCTGACTGAATGAAGGAATCTCTGTGATAGAAGAAGTTGGCTTGCCATCGCTCTTCTCATAGAGCCAGGGCATGTAACGGAAGTTACGTGCCTGATCGTAGAGAGCAAACTCAGGAGTGGTACTGTTGTAAACCATTCCCTGGAAATAGCAGTTGCTCACTGTGTTCAGGATCTTAAAGGTACCGTCGCCTTGCAGTGTAACGCTGAAAGGCTGAGCCAATGACTTGTCGGTGGATACAGCAACTGTGGTATAGTAGCTGCTGCCATTAGCATTCTGATAGACATAACGCCCATTAGCATCTTTTACATAATAGGTATTGTTGCCTGCATCCTCAAAGGTGAAAGCGAAATGGCATTCTGCGAGGGCGATAGCACCATTCTCTTCAGTAACAGACTCTGTGTAGAGATAATCATAATCCTTACCCGCAGGTACAGGCTTGGCAGCCTTCAAGCCGCCATTCAAGTCGCATACCATCAGATACTCTTTGTCTGTGCTTACGCTGGTAGCCTTAGTGTAGTAGATAAGGTCTGGCTTATAGGCGTCCTTATCTAGGCTCAGTGTTACCATATAAGGATCGTGGTCTGAATATGCCTTGTCTTCATCGCTCAAAGAACAATAGTTGGCAATATGATAAACCTGAGCAGCTGTCACTTGAGCAGCCATCGAAGCATTCGCGAAGACGTGGTCAATGAGTTCACCACCACCATAGCAGTGCGAATAGACATTAGCGCCAGTGGGGTCATACTTCAGAATCTGCTCTTCATAACCGGCATTCACCAGCATGTTCAAACACTCTTCACCCATCTGACTATTCAAGTCGCCCATCACCAGGATATCGGGGTCGAGCGCCAAGCTGAAAGCCTGAAGCAAAGCTCCCATATTGGTTATACGCTTGCTCATATCATCTTCTGTGCTACCAGCTTTAAAATGATTCATTGTCAAAGTGAAACGCTCGCCAGACTGTATGCACTCGAAAGTCTGAATACGCATCTGGTTAGGATATATATAACTGTATCCTATAGCTGCCGATTTGTTCTCGCCATAGGTCTTCACCTTATCAGTACGATAGATATAACCAGACTTGATCACACCACTGGCATTGTCGGGATCACTCGTGTCGTAATCCAAACCATCAGCTACAGCTGCATAGGTATAACCATTTGCCTCACCCATCTTCTGGGCCAGATAAGGAAGTACCTCTGGTTTGCACTCCACCTCGTTGAAAGCATAGATATCAGCCTGCAATGGAGCCAAGGCACTAATCAACATAGAAGTCTTCTTATTGAAACCCTCTGCTGTGTTATAAAAACTATTAGGCGACGACCATGTTGCGTTCGTAGGATCAGTACGTCCACGATCCAACGTCATGAAATAGTTCTGAACGTTCTGTCCACATACCTTCAGCTCTTCCTGAGCTTGCATCTGGCCCGCCACAAAGAGAACGGCCAGCAGCATCATCTTTCTGATATTCATAAGCACATACTATATAAGATTATTACTGTTTGAGTCGGATGATATTGAGAGAGTATGCAGGAATTTCTACCAGCACTTTCTTTGCGCTTTCAGGCGAGAGAATCTGCTCTACAGGATGAATATTAGTGGGTTGCTGCAGCGTGTTTTCGTCCATTCCATCGTTGGCTGCCAGGCGAATCACGCGTGCACACTTGGCATTGAAATGACTCAGGTTGAGCGCTGCTGTGGTAGCCTCGTCGCTGGTGTTTACCACTTTCACGATGAGTTCGCCTGTCTGGTCGTCGATGGTGGCCGAAGAGAAGAGACCCTTCGATGTGTCGTGCTTCAGCATGGTGTCGAAAACGAGCTCGTCGTCGAGCCAAGCCTTCACGTTGTCGCCAGCCACCTTGAGGGTGATATCATACCAACGACCTTCCTCCACGCTGCCACGTTTGGTGGCAACCTGCATCTTTCCACCGCCAGAGATTTGCTCTATGCCGTGCTGGGTGTTACCCCAACCACCAAAGTTCAGCCAGCAGTAGTTCTGCGGATTCACGTAGTTGAAGACAATCATGAAGCCTTCACGGCCACTATCCTTGCGAGCACGGAACTTCAATGTGTAATGGTCGCCATCTACCACCTTCTTACTAATGGCTACACACTGCTCACGCATGCTGAACTGACTAGACTCATCGCCAGCCTGTTTCCAGTTTCCACTGATGCATTCCAGTTCGTCATCATTCTTGAAAGTAGCCTTTGTGAGCCATGTAGCGAAACCAGCACGACTCTTCTTTGGCGTAACAGACGCCTTCAGTCGCTGTGCTTCGTAAGGGTTCTCCTGTGCTACCTTCACCACCTGTGTGCCAATGTTCTGAGGCATCAGCATCTGTACGTAGTAAGACGGTGTGCCCATCACGCGACTGGAGTTGAAACGAATCATGTCGGGACGCCACTTGGCATCGTTCTCGTTGACGAAGATAGGGGCGTAAGAGTTCAGGGGCACCATGTCGCTGTTGTTCTCGATACCCATCATATAAACGGCCTCGCCAAGTGCGGCATTCATATTACCCAGGTCGCCGAAGCCACTGGTCACGGCATACTCACCGACGTAGATCTTCGGACCCTTGCGGTCGTAGCTGTCGTATTTGCGGAAGGCGTCAGAGAACCAGGCAGGATTGCGGTAGTAGTGCTCGTCGAGCAGGTCCACCTCGAGGTCGCTTTCCCATTTAGGATTGTCGTCGCCCCAGGCCACCACGTTGCCAATCAGCTTGATGTTGGGATATTTCTGGCGCAGCACCTTGCGGAACTTATCGTAGCGCTCATAGTAGCGATCGCTCTGTTGACGCTGGTCTGGCTGGTTGTTCTCGTTGCCTATCTCCAGATACTCGATATTGAAGGGAGCCGGGTGACCGTTCTTGGCACGCAGTGCACCATATTTGGTGGTGACATCGCCATTCGCATATTCCAAGGCAGAGAGGCACTCATCAATCCAAGGTTGGATATCCTCTACAGGCGTCAAACCTCCGTGCCAAAGACCAACATTTACCACATAGAGAGGTTTTGCGCCCAAGTCCTCTGCCAACTGCAGATACTCGTGGAAGCCCAGGCCGTCAGTGGTGCGGTATCCCCAGTTCACGTTCCAGTGGCCTTCGCGTTCCTCGATGGGACCGATGGTTTTTTCCCAGTGGAAGGCATTCTCGGGGTTCTCCTGTCCTTCCACGAAACAACCACCAGGGAAGCGCATGAATTTGGGATGCATCTGCCAAAGCATGTTGGCCAGGTCGGGACGCATGCCATTCTCACGGTTCTTGAAAGTGGGTGGGAAAAGGCTCACCACGTCGATATCTACTGTGCCTACACCATCGAATACCAGTGCGAACTGCGCCTTGGGATCGTTGGCATGAGCCTGAAGTGTGGCAGTATATTTCTTCCAATCCTTTCCTATCACAGCCTCAACAGCTGTCTCTGCATACACCTCACGACCCTGACGATCGGTCAGCACGGCTTTGATACCACCCTTATACTTTCCCTTTGCAAAGAAAGAGAGGCGGTAGGTGCGGCCTTGCACCGCATTGATGCCCCAGTAGCCCTCATTCACCAGACAGGCAGGAGCCTCGGCAGTAGCCTTGATATTCAGTTCCAAAGCATTGTGCTGTGCTGCATTGAGCAGCTTCACCTTCTTCGTAGGTTGAATCAGTTTAGCCGTCATCTCAGAAGGATACGTCGCATCCACACACCATGCCTGCATATCGGCAGGTGCGCCATACTTTGGTCCGTCCTCGAAAGAACGGTTGCGGATCAGTTCTGCGTAGAGTCCTCCGTCGGCAGCATGGTTGATATCCTCGAAGAAGATACCATAGTGTGTAGGACTGATCTTGGGTCCACGCTGCTGGACGTCGATATTAATGTTGACTTGTGCGCTTGCTGTCGCTGCAGCAAGCAGTAGGTTTACTGTTAGTAAAGTAGCTGTTTTCATATCGTATAGTTATTGTTTTCTTGTCGTAAAGTTATACTTTTCTTGTTCTAAAGTTATAGTTTGATGATTCTAAAGCTATAAGGTGGCAGGATGGTAGGGTCGGCCACCTCCATATACTCGGCCTTGGCCTGCTGGTCTTCCACATCCTTGCCTGTGAACTGATAGCACTTGGCGTTCTGCGGAATCTTGATGCCTTTCACCGTGAGTTTCAGGGTGGCGGGCAGTGCGTTGACCAACTTCAGGTAGCGGTTGCCAGTCTTAGAGTCGCGCACCACGCTGGCTCCCACACGATAGTCGAGATCCTGATTGTCCAGCTTCAGCGTACTGCTGATGTAGCGGTCGCCACTGCACACAGAGAACAGGCGCTGCACCTCGTAGGCTGGGGTGGTGCGCACGGTGGTGTTGTCGAAGTAAATCATGTTGGGATTCCAGTTTGAATGACCGTCCTTGCACAGCATGGGGGCATAAGACGTCATTTCGACCACATCTCCATTGCGTTCGATGTCGGTGAGGTAGAGCGCTTCGGCCAGGGCCGTCTCCAGGTTGGGGCGCTTCACCTTGGTAGATGCGGCCCACTCGCCCAGATACACCTTGGGTGCCTTGCGGTCGTAGTTGTCGTAATAGTCACGATGATACATAAACCAACCGGTGGATTCATAGTAATGCTCGTCGGTCATGTACTGGTAGTCAGGATGCTTTTTGGCAAAATCCCAGCCCTCGATATAGTCGGCTGAGGGATAGTGGAAGGGACCTACCGTGCCACAAATCTTAATTTCGGGATGCAACACGCGCATGGCTTTGCAGATCATCTCGTAGCGTTCCTCAAAGACCGTAGAGATGATGTCTTCGTTGCCAATGCCCAGATACTTCAGGTTGAAGGGCTTCGGATGACCGGCATCGGCACGCATCTTGGCCCATTTGTTGGTAGAGGGATTGCCATTGGCCCACTCTATCAAGTGACAGAGCTCGTCAATGTAGGCTGGCATGTCGGCCATGGGGATGCCACCCTGTTGACCACCGAAGCCTTCGGCGTTGTTGGCGGAGTTCTGACAGGGCACACCTGCTGCCAAAACAGGCAGCGGTTCGGCACCGATATCCTCGCAGAACTGGAAGTATTCGTAGAAGCCCAGGCCGCGTGTCTGGTGGTAGTTCCAGATGTTCATGTCGGGCGTGCGGTTCTCCAGCGGGCCCACGGTGTGGTTCCAGTGGTAGATGTTGTCCAGACCCTGACCGTGGCTCATGCATCCACCGGGGAAACGAACGAACTTAGGATGCAGGGCTGCGATGGTTTCGGCCAGGTCTTTGCGCAGACCGTTCTTGCGCCCCTTGAACGTATCGCGGGGGAACAGCGAGATCATATCCACGGCCACCTCGTCTTTTCCCATAGGGATGACGGCCAGACGGGCCTTCTTACAGGTGGTCTGAGCCACCAGGGTGGTTTCGTAGCGCTGCCAGTCGATGGTCTTTGACTTCAACTCTGAGCGGGCTATCACGCTGCCGTCTTCTGCCAACAGGGCTATCTGGAACAACTTCTGACCGCGGATGAACATCGAGAAGTCGTACTTCTTTCCTTGCTCCACGGCGATGCCGTCCCATCCTTCGTTCACGATGGTGTCGCTTTGTAGGATGGCATAGTGGGGATTCTGGGCCGAAAGCGGGTAGGTGGTGGCTATGCGGATAGGCTCAGAGGCGTGCCAAGCGGTGGTGGCATGCCAGCCTCGACGGTCTTTTCCTGAGTATTCGAAGTCGCGATTCTGCACCAGTTCAGCGTAAAGGCCGCCGTCGGCAGCATAGCTGATGTCCTCGAAGAAGATGCCTATCAGTTTGTCGCTGATGGTTTTCTCCTTGCGCAGATCCACATCGAGGATACCGAAGACGGTGGGATCGTCCTTGTCCAGCACTTTTTCAAAGGTCTTAGCATCGTCGTACATGCGTTCTGCCGACAAACCGCCATCGATGGATAAGTTGGTGAAATGCTCACGAACGGCGAGCAGTTCGGCATCGTTCAGGTCGAACACCTGGCCATCCACCTTCTTGCCATCCACCGAAGCGCTGGTGCGCTCCACCTTAAACAGCTCATGGTCTGCCAGCAGTTCTTCCTTAGAGAAATGACGGAAGTCGGCCTCGGCCTTCACACGATAGTGCTTACCCTCGCTCACATACTGTATCTCGAAGTTCTTGCCAGCGGCGCGCACCACTGGTTCCAGACAGTTCTTGGTCTGCATGCGGGGATAGTCCTGCGGGCGCCAGGTCACCAGATCGCGACCATAGGCCACCGCAACACAAGGTGTCACGTTGTTTACTTGAAAAACCAGTCGCCACGTTCCATCATCGGCGCGACAAATGGTGGGATGATGCATCTTTTTCTCGGGACCCCACGTGCCGTAATCGCTGCCACACAATTGGCCCAGATGTTTCCATCCTTGTTTTTCCTGTAGGGCCACATGGAGACCAGCTGACGGATCGGGAGAATAGACAAGCACCTTGTTCTGAGCCATCGCGACGGCAGAACACAGGCAGAGCATAGCAAAGAGTAGTTTTTTCAAGTGTAGTTTCATTTTCTTAAGTAACAAATATTTATGCTGCAAAGATACTCATTTTATTTAAAATGTCAAAGGTTTAAAGATTTTATTTGTAACTTTGCATCCGCATAAACACTTGACGACATGAAATACATTTTTGAGACACGCATGGAGGTTCGTGACTACGAATGCGACATTGAGGGAATCGTGAATAATGCTCAGTATGTGCACTACTGCGAACATACGCGCCACCTTTTCCTGAAAGAGTGCGGCCTCTCGTTTGCCGAGATGCACAACAAGGGCGTGGATGCCGTGGTGGCACGCATGCAACTGCAATACAAGGTGCCCCTGCGCCCCGATGATGAGTTTATCTCACGACTGAACCTGACCAAGGAGGGCATCAAGTATGTGTTCCACCAGGATATCTACCGCGCCAGCGACGAACAGCTGTGCTTCCGTGGCAAGATAGAACTGGTGTGTCTCGTCAATGGTCGTCTGGGCAACAGTGAAGACTACGATGCAGCCTTCCAGAGATTCTTAAGCCGATGAACGATCAGGAGGTATATTATACCATCGCCCTGACCCGCATGACGGGCTTCAACTTCCAGACGGCGCTGCAGCTGTATCGCCAACTGGGAGGCGGAAAAGCCGTCTATGAGCATCGCAACGATATCAAGGAGGTGGTGCCCGACTGCACCGACCGTCTGGCTGAGAACCTGAAGGACTGGTCGCTGCCTCTG
Source organism: Xylanibacter brevis P6B11 (assembly GCF_000621825.1). Lineage (NCBI taxonomy): Bacteria > Pseudomonadati > Bacteroidota > Bacteroidia > Bacteroidales > Prevotellaceae > Xylanibacter > Xylanibacter brevis. The sequence continues at coordinate 179,672 of NZ_JHXG01000006.1, read as the reverse complement.
GCACGTGCGGCCGAGGAGATGGAGTTTATTACCAAGCACCGCATCCAACCGTTGATGCTGGGCGACGAGCTCTATCCGCAGCGACTCTGCGAATGTCCCGATGCGCCGATCATCATGTACTACCTGGGTTCGGCACCGCTCAACCAGCGACGGGTCATCAACCTGATTGGCACTCGCCACTGCACCACCTACGGTCAGGACCTGATACGCCATTTCATCGGTGACTTGCAGAGGCTTTGTCCCGATATGCTCATCGTTAGCGGCTTGGCCTATGGCGTGGATATCAATGCCCACCGGCAGGCGCTGGAGAACGGCTATGAGACGGTGGGCGTGCTGGCGCACGGACTCGACGACCTCTATCCTGCTGCCCATCGCGACACGGCTAAGCAGATGGTCACGCATGGAGGCTTGCTCACAGAATATATGTCGCAGACCCGGGCAGACAAGATCAACTTTGTGAAGCGCAACCGCATCGTGGCGGGCATGAGCGATGCCACCATCTTAGTGGAGAGTGCGGGCAAGGGCGGCGGTCTCATCACCACACGCATCGCCATGGACTACAACCGTTCGGTGTTTGCCTTCCCCGGCCCCGTCGGAGCACCCTATAGTGAGGGCTGCAACAACCTGATTCGCGACAATGGCGCTCAGCTCATCACCAGCGCCGAGGACTTTGTCTCGTTCATGGGATGGCAGTCTGATCAACAGCTGAAACAGGCTCACGATAAGGGTATCGAGCGCGATCTCTTTCCCAACCTCTCGCCTGAAGAACAGGCGGTTGTTGACGTGCTGAACGCCATCGGTGACCTACAGCTGGACCATCTGTCGCTTAAGGCGCACATACCCATAGGCCAACTCACCGGTCTGCTCTTCCAGATGGAGATGAAGGGCGTGGTGCGTGCCATGGCAGGCGGCACTTATCATCTCTTGAAATAGAAGAGAGTGGTTCGTATAGACGTTGAAGATAAAAAGAGACATGAGCTTGCGTTGCTTTGCAGCAGCTATCATTAGAATATAAAAGGGAATAATAACAGAAAGATGAAAATAGGAGATATTGAATTTGGTTCGCAGCCGGTGTTCCTGGCACCGATGGAGGATGTCACCGACATTGGCTTCCGCCTGCTGTGCAAGCGCTTTGGTGCTTCCATGGTATATACCGAGTTTGTGAGTGCCGAGGCCTTGATACGCGACGTAAAGACCACCCAGCAGAAGTTGGTTATCAGCGACGAAGAGCGCCCCGTAGGTATTCAGATCTATGGTCGCGATGTGGATGCGATGGTCGAGGCTGCCAAGATTGTAGAACAGGCAGGCCCCAACCTGATCGACCTCAACTTCGGTTGTCCGGTGAAAAAGGTGGCAGGCAAGGGCGCTGGTGCCGGCATGCTGCAAAATATTCCCCTGATGCTGGAGATCACACGCAAGGTGGTGGATGCTGTCAAACTGCCCGTCACGGTCAAGACGCGTCTGGGATGGAACCAAGATCAGCTCATCATCACCGACCTGGCCGAGCAGTTGCAGGACTGTGGCATCAAGGCCCTGACCATCCATGGTCGCACCCGTGCCCAGATGTACACTGGCGAAGCCGACTGGACCCTGATTGGTGAGGTGAAGCGCAATCCCCGTATCACCATTCCCATCATTGGTAATGGCGACATCACCTCGCCCGAAGAGGCCAAGCGTGCCTTCGAGACATACGGCGTAGATGCTGTGATGGTGGGTCGAGCCACCTTCGGCCGCCCCTGGATCTTCAAGGAGATACGCGACTATCTGGACCACGGAACGGTCGATGAAACCTTCGATTTCAACCAGAAGCTGGATGTTCTTGAAGAGCAGCTGCGCATCAATGTAGAGCGTATCGACGAGTTGCGTGGCATCCTTCACACCCGTCGCCACCTGGCAGCCACGCCTATCTTCAAGGCTATACCCAACTTCCGTCAGACGCGCATCGCCATGTTGCGCACCAACAAGATGGATGAGCTGCTCGCCATCCTTGAAGACACCAGAAAACTATTAGGATAAACGCCTACTTCAACAGTCGGCGCGAGAAGTAGTGCACGGGATACCACACCGAGAGGAAGCCCACCACGATGACCGTCAGGAACACAATCACCACGTCTGTGGGGTGAACACTCACTGGATAGGCATCCACGATGAACGAGCCTTGGGTGGAGCCTAGGCCGATGATGCCAAACTGCTGCTGCAGGAAGCACAGCAACAGGCCCACCAAGACGCCGATGAAAGCGCCGAAAAATGAGATCAGGCAACCTTCCAAGAGGAAGATCTGAGACACTTGCTGGTCGTTGGCTCCCAGGTTGCGCAGCGTCTGTACATCATCCTTTTTGTCGATGATGAGCATAGACAGCGACCCGATGATGTTGAAACAAGCCACCAGTAGGATGAAGGTCAGGAAGATATAGGCTATCAGCTTCTCTATCTTCATGATGCGAAACGTGTCCTCCTGCTGTTCAAAACGGTCCAACACCTGGTAGTTGTCGCCTGCAATACGTTTTATTTCCGCCTTTGTTTTTTCGAAATCGCTACCGGGCTTCAGGCGGAGCTCGAGCGATGATATCATGCCTTGCTGGTCGAAGATGCGACGCGCAAAGCCAATGCTGGTCAGTATATACCGACTGTCATATTTTCCTTGCAGCACTTCAAACACGCAGTTGGGCGAATAAAGCTCATCCTCCACGAATCCTTCGGCCGGGTCGCTCATGTCCAGTTGTCCCTCTCTGCGGGGCGCAAAGATGCGCAAGGGCTGGTCGAAGTAGATGCCCGTGCCCAACTGGTCGGCGAGTCGCACGCCCATGATGCCGTATTGTATGTCGGCAGCATGCAGTTCGAAGGTGCCGTCGCCCAACAGAATCTCGCGGATATGCGTCAGTTGGTCGAAGTTGTCGTCCACGCCTTTGATCTGCACCATGGCCTGCCGTCCGTTATAGATGGCCAGCGCCTGGTCTTCTACGCACTCGGTGGCCACGTCGATCTGCGGCAACTGGCGAATCTCTGTCAGCACGGGGTCGTCGGCAGGTGCCGTCTTACCCTGTGTCGGTGTGATCTCTATCTGCGGGTCGAAAGCCGTAAAGAGCGTTGCCACCAAGTCGCTGAACCCATTAAACACGCTCAGCGTGACCACCAACGCCATCGTTGCCACCGCCACCCCCAGCACAGAGATGCCACTGATGAGGTTGATGACATTGGTTGATTTCTTTGAAAAGATATAGCGCTTAGCTATGTAGAAAGGAAAGTTCATGCGACAACAGCCTATTCTTCACTCTTCACGTTTCACTTTCTTATTTCTTCAACAGTTCATCGATACGCTCGATATAGTCCAGACTGTCGTCGATGAAGAAGCGCAGTTCGGGGATGATGCGCAACTGATGACGCACGCGCTGACCCAGCGAATAGCGGATCTGCGACGCGCTCTTCTCTACGTTGTTCAGTATCTCTTCGCCCTTGTCCGAGGGGAAGATGCTCAGATAGGCCGTACAAATACTGAGGTCGGGCGACACCTTTGTGCGGGTCACGCTCACCATCACACCGTGCATGGCACGTGTCTGCTCTTGGAATATCAAGCTCAGCTCCTTTTGCAGCAGTCTTGCTATTTTGTTCTGTCTTGTTTCTTGCATAGTATTTTCTCTTTAAAAGCTTTTTTATTTTTTTCTAATCAATGTCAGTCCGTCGCGCAGGGGCAGTATCACCTTTTCCACCCTGTCGTCCTGGGCTATATAGTCATTGAAGGTCTCGATGCCGCGGGTCTGCTGGTCTTTGGCGTAGGCGGGATCCACCACATGCCCGTCCCACAACGTATTGTCGGCCAGTATGAAACCGCCTGGGCGCAATATCGAGAGCACCATCTCGTAGGTCTCCTTATACGTGCGTTTGTCGCCATCGATGAAGGCCATGTCGAACACGACGCCCAGCTTCGGTGCTTCGCTGATAGCATCGCCAATGATAAACTCTATCTTGTCGGCCACGGGCGAGTTCTCTATCCACGGCCGTGTGAAGTCCTCCTGCTCGTCGTTGATCTCGAAGGTGTAGAGCTTGCCGCCCTCCTCCAGTCCTTCGGCCATGCACAGGGCACTGTAGCCACTGAACGTACCCACCTCCAGGATGTTCTTCGGCCGTATCATCTGCACCAGCATTTTCAGCAGTCGTCCCTGCAGATGTCCGCTGGCCATGCGTCCGTGCAACATATATATATTGGTGGCACGGTAGAGCCTGTAAAGATACTCTGGCTCCTGGTCTATATGCTTCAGTATGTACTCGTCTATCGTCATGCTTTCAGCGCCTCGACGGCCAAACGGTAGCTATTCATGCCGAAGCCACAGATCACACCCTTGCAGGCGCACGAGATCATCGACTTATGGCGGAACTCCTCGCGCTGATGCACATTAGAGATATGCACCTCGATGACGGGGCTCTTCAGCGAGCGGATGCAGTCTTGCAGCGCAATGCTGGTGTGTGTATAGGCACCCGCATTCAGCACGATGCCGTCGTACGTGAAGCCCACCTCCTGCATCTTGTTGATCAGCTCGCCCTCGATATTGCTCTGATAGTAGTCTATCTGCACGTCGGGATACTGAGCGCGCAACTCCTTCAGGTAGTCCTCGAACGACTGCTGACCGTAGATGCCCGGTTCGCGTTTTCCCAACAAGTTCAGGTTGGGGCCATTGATAATCTGAATCTTCATCGTCTTATGGTTTATCTCGGCAAAGGTAAATAAAATAATTGAAAAGAGGATGATTTTCACGGAAAAAGTGTAACTTTGCTGCGATGAAAGTCGATGAGATGACCAAAAAGATAGTCATTGACTATCAGCGCTATCTGAAACTGCAACGCAGCGTGTCGCCTAATACGCTCGATGCTTATCGTCGCGACTTGCAGAAGCTGTTGGGCTATCTGCGGGGCGAAGGCATCAGCGTGGTCGATGTGCAACTGCACCATCTGCAGGCCTTTGCCGCACAGTTGCACGACATCGGCATCGGGCCACGCTCGCAGTGTCGCATCTTGAGTGGCGTCAGGGCATTCTATCGCTTTCTGGTGCTCGACGGCTATCTGGACAGCGACCCCACCGAACTGCTCGAGTCGCCCGTGCTGGGACAGCACCTGCCTGAGTTCTTGACACCCAGTGAAGTGGATCAGCTGGAAGATTCCATCGACCTCTCTAAGCCCGAGGGCCATCGCAACCGCGCCATCATCGAGGTGCTGTTCTCCTGCGGTCTGCGTGTGTCAGAGTTGGTGAACCTGCGGTGGTCCGACCTTTACGAGGACGAGCGCTACCTGCGCATCATGGGTAAGGGCTCCAAGGAGCGCCTAGTGCCCATCTCTGAGCGGGCGCTCCACGAGATCAAGGACTACCTGCCGTGGCGCCAGTCGCTGAACATCAAGCCGGGTGAAGAGGACTATGTATTCCTGAACCGTCGTGGTGCTCACCTCACGCGCACCATGATTCTCATCATGCTGAAAGAACAGGCTGCCGCTGCTGGCCTCCATAAGGTCATCTCGCCCCACACCCTGCGTCACTCCTTCGCCACAGCCATGCTAGAGGGTGGTGCCGACCTGAGGGTGATACAGGCCTTATTGGGCCACGAGTCCATAGGCACCACCGAGATCTATACACACATCTCCACACAGAGCCTGCGGCGAGAGATCCTGGAGCACCATCCGCGCAACATCAAGACACACTAACAGAGTTTAAAGACATAATAACGGATTTAAAAGACATAATCGCTCGGCTCTGCCGCTTTCACCAAGCGGAGCGACTGAAAGAACAAACGAACATACTTTTTTACGAACAAACAAAAGAAGTGCATAACGGATCTTACCGCTATGCACTTCTTTCTATTTACTCCCCTCCCTCCACAGGGAGGGGTAGGGGGTGGGTCTTTTCTCCCCTCGCCTTCGGAGAGGGGTTGGGGGTGAGGCTAGTGGGTGGGTCTCTTATTTAACTTTAAACACCCCCCCCACGAAACTAGCTTCTATGCGTGCGCCACGTACAGCCTTGTCAGTAGCTATCTCCGTGCGATAGATATAGACGCCACCATCGGTTGCGATAGGCGTATATACGTATCCGTTTTCTGCAAAGCAGGCAAAGCGTCGGCCACCATTACCGTTGTGCACGGGGATATCCGTCACGTCTGTCGATGTCTTCTTCACCAAGTCTATTACGCAGCACTTCAGGTCTGCATCGCTCCAGGGGGCCGCATCCAGACGGGTGGTCACCTCGGCAAACACTTTGCCGTTGCCCAGGTAGAGCCAGTGGGCCACTTTCTGACCTGTCAGTGCCTGATAGTCGAACGTATAGTCGGGGTCAAACTGCGTCTCGCCGGCCTTGATTTTCAAGAAACCAGAGTTCTTGGGCGACTGCGAGAAACCGTTAGCCATTGAGGTGTTCGACATAGCGTAGAGGTCGCCGTTCTCGTCTTTCTGCAATCCGTTGAAGGCATTCCACGAACCGATATTGCCAAAGCGCACATCTTTGATCAGTGTCTTGAACTGGCAGTCGGGGTAGGAATAGACCGCAACAAAGGCCGTATCGGCATAGTCAGAGCTGAACGTGTTGGGGTTCATGGGCTCGTAGCTCACGTAGAGGTTGCCACCGGCGTACTGCATGCCAGTGACGTAGGGCCAGTCGTGATTGTCCATAGGAGCCACAGGGGTGGTGCTCACCTTATGGTCTAGTGCCAGCGTGTTGATATCCACGGTGTAGAAAGTGAGTTGTCCGCCTTTGTTGGTCGATGTTGGCAACTCAAGAGCAGCCATGTGGCGGTCGTCCACCTGACAGAAGCCGATAGGCGTCTCGTTGAACACGAAGTTGCCGCGCTCCTGAATATAGCCGTTGCCGTCGCGCTGGATGCCGGTGGCGCTGGTCACACCCATGCCGCCGATAGAAAAAATGGTCTGCTCGGCCTGCTGATAGTCGCGGTAGCCAGTCTGTTCGATACCGTTGGCCAGGGCGTTGATGGTGCGGTCGGTGCGCATCAGATCGTCGGTGGTCACTACATAATAAGTGGTGGTGTTGTTGGCTGTGATGCCGAGTGCCAGCACATAAGGCTGGTTGGGAACCTCGGTGCTGCCCATGTCCTCGTCGCACGAGGTGAGCACAACAGAAAGGGCTGCGAGTATGATTGAGAAATACTTTTTCATTGTCTGCAACATTACATTTTAGTAAGATAAACACGGAATTTCAGGTTGACGGCACGTCCTGGCTTCTGCAATCTGTAGTTGTCGTAGAGCTGCTCGTTGGTCAGGTTGGTGCACTCCAGGGCAACGCTGTATTTGCCGCCGCCCATCAGGTAGGTCAGCGAGGCATCATGCGACCACTGTGTGGGGATGTACTTCTTGCTGTCGGGGCGTCCCAGGCCTGGGAAGCTGAGGTAGTACTTATATACATAGTTACAGCCGTAGGCCACGGTGAGCGTGTTGCCCTCGGCCAGCAGGTTGTGGAAGTTCCAACTCAGGTCTCCATTCAGGAAGAAATAGGGAATGTTGGGGATACGCTGACCGTAGGTAAGGTTCTCAGCGATGCCGTTGTTCACATACGAGTTGTTGGCTCCCTCCGTTTCCTGACGGTCTTTGATGTCCTGATAGGTCAGGTTGAAGCCAGCATGTGCCAGGCGCTTGAAGTCGTACTGCACGCTGGTCTCGATGCCATGTGTGATGGCCTTGCCCACGTTTTCGAACGACGTGGTGGGGTTGTTGGTCAGGCTCACTCCTTTATATATAAAGTCTTTTGTGTGTCGGTAAATATAGTTGGCCTCAACAGCCACGTGGTGTGCGCCCAGTGTGCGGTCGAACAGCAGACCAGCGTTCAGGTTTCGTGAACTCTCGGGGCGCAGGTCGGTATTGCTCTTCTGCAGGAAACCGTCGCCAAACAGCTCCACAGCCTCTGGCATGCGGTAGGCCTGTTCAAAGCTGACCTTAGCCTGCAGCCCTGGCAGGAAGAAGTAGGTGGCAGCGGCGCCATAGCCAAACTGATGTTTGTCGGCGCTCACCTGTTCGTAGCGCTCGGTGGCCAGGAACTGATCCAGCAACTTATGTGTTGACGAGTGCATCTGGTAGTATTTTCCAAACACGTTGGCTGTCCAACCGCCCAGTCGCATCTGGTAGCCCAGACCGGTGATGTTTTTTGTCAGTCTCTGTGCCACATTGTTCATGGGATAGTCAGGATACTCCGGATCGTTCTGCTTACGACGCAGGCTTGTCAGCACGTGGTTCAGTGTCAGCGTCTGGTGGTCGTCAATCACGTAGTTCAGGTTGCCCGTGGCCTGCCACTCGTGGTTACGGATGGTGGCGTCGGTGAGGTAGCCCTCGCCACGGCTGTTGGCAGCCACTTGCTCGCCCAGCCAGTTGTAGCGCACGGCAGCGGTGTCGGTGGTGTGATCCTTCACCATGTTATAGGTGGCATAGAAGGTGAGGTCCAGTCCCGGTGTGAAGAGGTCGGTCTTCTTATAGCGCAGACTGGGAATCAGCGAATGGCTGCGCTGCTTCACATCGCCATATACGGCATCCATCGTGGCACCGGTCTGAATCTGCTTCTCGTTCTCAGAGGCAATCACGCCCACGAGAAGATAGTCGGCCCACGATTGGCGCACCAGTCCTGTCTCCAGGCGCAGACCCATGGAGTGATAGCGGTCGTTGAAGCGCTTCACGCGGCGCTCACCGACGGTGAGTCCCGTGTTGAGGTTCACGATGGGTGCATCCACCTCATAGTCGTTTTCAGAATAGTTGAAGAAAGCGTTGGCACGCACGGTGAAACCGTTTTTTTCTGTATAGGCACCGTTCACGGCCACGCGGTGGGTGCCAAACGAGCCCACGCTGTAGGTAGCATCCAGGTAGTTGGCGTTGGCACGTGTCACGATGTTCACCGCGCCACCCAGTGCGTCGCTACCCAGCGACACGGGCAGCACACCCTTATACACCTCGACGCGCTCTGCCATGTTGGCCGAGATGCTGGCCAGATTGAACGACGAACCGAAGTTGTCCATCGGAATGCCGTCCATGAAGAACTTTACCTGATTGCCCGAGAAGCCGTTCATTGTGAAGCTATAGTCAGAGCCCAGTCCACCGTCTTCTCTGATTCGGACCGACGATACCGTGTTCAGCAGCTTGTTCAGTGGTGCCGCCGCCATGTATTGCTTCTTCAGGTCCAATACCGACACGGCATACGCCTGTTCGTGCAGACGACGAGCCTGCGACTTTCCCACAATCTGTACTTCTTTCAGTTTCACGGTATCCTTGCCCACCTGTGCCTCTGCCTGAGTGCAACAAGCCATGCCGACAAGGATGCCCAGCATTGTTTGTTTACCTAAACACATTTCTTATTTATAATCATTAATTTTACAATCTTTTCACCATTGTTCCCAATTGACGGTGCAAAATTACTGCGATTTCTCCAGCTGCGCAATACCTAAAAATCGTGATATTAATCTGGTAGTACGACAGTCGCCTCATAATATGCCTCGTATTGACCGATGAAACCGCCTGTTTTTAATAGCTTTTGTGGCAGAATGGCTCTGCAATACTACAGGTTTTAAAATCATTCTAGACTCTAGAATTAGCGAATCTAGACTCTAGAAAGAGTGAATCTAAACTCTAGAATTATCAGATCTAGACTCTAGAATGAATGATTCTAGACTCTAGATGCGCACCAAAAGTGCCACTATTGCGTGACAAAAGCTATACTATTGCATGCTAAAAGCGGCACTATTACCCGTGTATAGTGCCGCTTTTAGCATGCTTATCAGAAACAGACGTGTTATTTGTATTTCTCCTCTAGGTATTTATTCATGCTTATTTGGGTCCATTCCATAGTGACCTGCGGAGTTAGTATAAGAGCGTGACGATCAGATAGCCGACGGCGATGGAGACGAAGGTGGTGATGAAGCCCGAGAGCTGGAAGGAGTGGTTCACCACATAGCGGCCGATGCGCGTGGTGCCAGTGCGGTCGAAGCCGATGGCAGCCACCTCGGTGGGGTAGTTGGGCAGGAAGAAATAGCCGTTGACGGCAGGGAAAAGCACCAGCAGGGCCAGTGGCGGTATGCCCATGGCCAGACCCACGGGATAGAGCGTCTTGGCGGTGGCTGCCTGCGAGAACAGCATGATGCTGAACACGAACAGCGGGATGGCGAAGAGGAGGGGGTAGGTGGCGAACACGCCCTGGATGCTGCCAAGGATGACTTCGTGGTGACCCTCGAAGAACGTGCTGCCCATCCAGGCCACGCCGAAGATAGACACCATGGCGTTCATGCCCGAACTGAACACGTTGCCGCTGGCCGCCTTGCGCACGTCGGCTTTGCCCACCAGCAGTATCAGGGCCGCGATGCTCATCATCACCATCTCGATGGTGGCGTTCATGCTCAGCGTCTCACCGTGGAACGACGGGCGCAGGGTGGGGAAACTGCCAAACAGTACCACTAGAACAACACCCAACATAAAGGCGGCCACGGCCCATTTGGCACGCGGATTGATGGCCGCGGTGCTCTCGGTGGTGGGCTCCTCGCTCTGGATCAGTCCTTCGCGCAGTCGTCGCTGGTACTCGGGGTCGTCCTCCAGCGGCTTGCCTATGTAGTTCTGTACCAGCGAAGCCACCAGGATGGCGATGAGCGATGCCGGGATGGTGACCAGCATGATGTCTTTGATACCGATGCCATGACTACCCAGTAGCGACTGCGAGAGGATGGCAGCCGTGGCTGCCGACACCGGCGAACCCGTGATGCCCAGCGATGCCGCTATCGTGGCCACAGTCAGCGGGCGCTCGGGGCGCACCTTCTCTTTCCGTGCAATCTCCGAGATAATGGGCAGCAGCGCATAGCAAGTGTGGGCGGTGCCTGCCAGCAGACTGAAGAGCCATGTGGTGAGTGGCGCATAGAACGTGATGCGGCTGGGGTGCTTCTTTAAGAACCGCGCGGCCTGGTTCACCATGTAGTCCAGTCCGCCAGCTGCCTGCAGTGAGGCCGATGCCGTGATGACACTCACGATGATGAGCATCACGTCGATGGGGATGGCTCCCGGCTCCATGCCGAAGACGAATACCAGGACGAACACGCCCACCATGCCGTAGATTCCCAAACCGATGCCGCCCACCTTGGCGCCAATGAAGATCATGCACAGGACGATGAGTAGCTGAAGTAGAATGAGTAGTGTAGTCATAGTTAACGGATTGTTATGTTATGTTTTGCAAAGGTATAAAAAAAATGATAACGTGCTACTTTTTTCATCACTTTTTTCTGTAGAGACGACCCTTGCGGGTATCAAAAAAGGAAGTCAGACGGGTGGAAAGTCCCGTCTAACCTCCTTGTAAGTGGGTAGATAGATGTGCCTGACGGTCAGCGGGCAGTTCACCCCTCGATCTTCTTCAGTGCAAAGTTGTAGGCACCCAGGTTGATGGCCTTGCTGGCACCCAGCTCAGACACCATGATGGCCACCTTGCGCTGACTGCAGTAGAGCACCTCTTTGTTGGTGTGTGGCACCTTGACATACGTGTCCTTGTCTTCCAGGAAGGCCGCACGCTGCTCGGGGTCTTCGAAGTTGTACACCTCAGACTGCAGCGTAGGCATCAGATGTCCGGAGAATGTGCCCACAGGACGTGCAAATTCCTCCATCATGCCCGGCAGGATGTGATGGGCAGCACCGGCCACGCCGCCACCGATCACCACGATGCCATCCACGATGTTCAGCACGTTGACCAGCGCAGCCGCCGTCACCTGTCCCAGTTGGCGGAAGCTCTCCTTCGCCGCCTTCACGTTGCCTGGGCGCTTGCCATCGGCAATGTCGCAGATGTCCTTAGGCGTCAGTTGCGAGGCATCCTCGTGCGACATCTCCGCATAGACGCGGCGCACGGCGCGAATGCTCACGCTCTCTTCGGCAATGACAAAGGGATACATGCCGTTGCGCGTGCACCATGTGTCGCCGCCACAGCCGTTGTCGCCCGTCAGCAGCACCTGGTCGATGACCACGCCACAGCCGAAGCCCGTGCCCAGCGTCACGCCCACCATATTCTTATAGCGGCGCTTGCCGCCAGCCTCCTCCAGGGCCTTGTTGACACGGGGCAGCGCACCGGCCAGTGCCTCGCCATAGGCAAACAGGTTGCCGTCGTTGTTGATAAACACGGGAATGCCGAACACATTCTCCAGATACGGACCCAGGGGCACGCCGCCACGGAACGAAGGGAAGTTGGGCAGGTCGCCAATCACGCCATGCTCATAGTCGGCAGGGCCAGGAAAGGCGAAGCTGATGGCCACGGGTTCCTCCTTGAGTTGTTCTTTGACGGTGGTGAATCCTTGCACCAGTGTGGCCAGACAGCCTTCGGTGTCGGTGGTCACAGCCTTCAGACGTACGGGTTCTACAATCTCTTCATTGTCGCAAATGGCCGAGAATACAAAGTTAGTACCTCCGGCGTCGAGCGTCAGTACGGTTTTCTTGTCTTTACTCATTATTATTTTAGGTTGATAAACAATTACTTACTATTGGTCTTTTACTATTCAGTGCGAAACGCCATGCAAAAGTAAGATGTTTTTTTAAAATAACCAAGGCTATTGATATAATAATGTGTAAGTTTAACTATTCAAACAAATTATAGCTATAATTCGTGCAATTATAGCTATTTTTTATTGAATTATAGCTATAATTTGATTTTGGGGTATAAGTCTATTCCGCTAATTTGAGCCTGCTTCGCAGGGAAATTATCCAAAATATGGTTCAAAATTAAGCAAAAAAATAAAATCATCTCTGAATAATTTTGTTTCCAATTCTGTGGAATTTCCGCACGAAGTGCGCTCCTTTTCGCCGGATATAGAGAAAAGGATGATTTTAAATTTTGGCCAAAATTCAATTAATTCTGGCCAGAATTTATTTTGAGAATGATTGCTTCGTTTTAGCAAAGCGGTACTTTTCTAATGGAAAATTTGGAACTTACCGCGGAATTGCCTATCTTTGCCCACAGTATACTATCTTTAAATGAATAACACGATGAAGAAAATTGTAATGTTGACGGCACTATTCCTGGTTTGCGCCTTGGCTCAGGCTCAGCGCAAGGTGGAGATAGTGGAGCCTGTGAAGCAAGACTTGGCTGACACAGGCAGTAGGGTGCTGAAAAGAAAAGTGGCCATTGGCCGTTTCAGTAACGAGACGCAATATGCGAAGGGCATCTTCTATGATAAGGAAAACGACCCCATGGGTAAGCAGGCTCTCGACATTCTGTCGGCAAAGTTGGCTGCCTCTGGTAAGTTCCTGTTGCTGGAACGTAGCGACTTGGCTGCTCTGCTGGAGGAGGCTAAGAAGAGTGAAAACGGTCTTTCTGCTATCGGTGCCGACTATATGATCATTGGTTCGGTAACGGAGTTTGGTAGAAAGAACATTGGTAAGTCGGGCACCTTCACCAGCACGAAGACGCAGGTGGTGGAGGCTGCTGTGGCCATCCGCTTGGTAGATGTGTCAACAGGCTTGATAATTTACTCAGATGAAGCGAAGGGTTCTGCCGAACTGACCACCAAGACAACGATGGGTGTGGGTGGCAAGGCTAGCTACGATGCTACGCTGAGCGACAAGGCCATCTCGGAAGCCATCGGTCAGTTGGTGGAGAATATTATCAACAAGTGTACGGACAAGCCTTGGCGCACTTACTTCCTGTCCTTCGACAAGGACGCACAACTCATTGCCGGTGGCACCAGTCAGGGCATCAAGGTGGGTGATACCTTTGGCGTGAAGACCAAGGGAAGGTCGGTGAAGAACCCGCAAACGGGCGTGATGATAGAATTGCCTGGCAAACAGGTGGGCACGGTGACTGTGACTGCCACGGGCGGTGACACCCCAGAGACGGAATATTCGTTCATCTCTTTCTCAGGCGATGACGCAGCTATTGATGTCAGCAAGCTGACGGATTATTATATCGAGGAAATAAAGTAGAATGCTATGAAGACAAGGATTTTATTCGCAATAATCGCGTTTTGCGCCTTCCTGTTTGGTTGCAAGACAAACTATCCCGTGGCTCAGCAGAGTGGTAAGGAAGACATGGCCTACCTGGTGTTTGTAGGACCTAACGATACTTATGGTAACGGTTCAAAGCCCGTGCAGGTGGATGTGGACGGTACGAAGTTCGACGCCAAGGTGGTGAAGCCGAAGGTGGCCAATAGAAAAGGCACACAATATGGTGTGGCTCCTGGTCGCAGGAATGTGTCGGTGACGTTCAACGGACAGGTGGTTTATCAGAAACAGCTGTTCCTTTCAGCCCAACAAACTAAAATCATCACGCTGCCATGAAGAAGTTGCTGTTCCTAGGTGTCTGCATGATGGCACTGGCCTCGTGTCAGACCCAACAAACGTTGTATTCCTGGTATGACTCCGAGGATGCAACCTATACCTATACCAAGCGTGGCACAGAGGAGACGCTGGTCAAGGCCATGGTGCAGTATGAGAAAGTGCTGAAGAGTCAGAAGGGACTGCGCAAAGCGGTTCCGCCAGGCGTCAATGCGGAATATGGCTATCTGCTCTGCAAGGCAGGTAAAAAGGAAGAGGGACTGGCGCTGCTGCGTGCAGAGATGAAGGCCTATCCAGAGTCGGAAGCGTTTATTTCAAGAATCATTAAGCAGTTGGAGAAATGAAGAAGTATATGTTTTTAGGCTTGATGATGCTATTGATATCGTCATGCGCTCAGAAGGAAGTCATCACACGTGATGCGCAGTATCCTAAGATGTATGAAGAACGGCCTCTGACCATTGCCGTGATGCCACCCATCAATCAGACCAACCACGTAGAGGCTAAGGATTATTTCTACACCACGCTCTATACGCCTCTATGCGAGAAAGGCTACTATGTCTATTCACCCATGATGACGATGGAGATGTTTCAGGCAGAGAGTGCCTATGATGCAGAGATGTTCCTGGAGGGTGACCTCTCGCAGTTCCGTAATGTGCTGGGTGCCGATGCAGCCATGTTCACGATTATCAAGTCGTGGAACAGAAACAAGGTGGCTGGCAGTCTGACTGCCGGTGTGGAGTATATCCTGCGCTCTACGAAGACGGGCGAGACGCTGTATCATCGTGAGGGCCTGATAAGTCTGGATACCAGCGTGAACAGCAATAATGGCGGTCTGCTGGGTGCCTTGGTTGATCTGGCTGCAACTGCTATTACGACATCGGCCACCGACAAGGTGGAAGCCGGACGGCGATGCACGCGCTTTGTGCTGAGCGATATGCCGGAAGGTAAATATGGCTTGAACTATGATAAAGACCAGAAGATGGCGGCGGGTTCAAGCTATGTGCGAGCCGTAGTGAGATAACACGAAAGAAGGCTAACCACTCCGGTTAGCCTTCTTCGTTTATTTATATATCAAAGTGGTGATTCTGTCTTCAGCAAAAAGTTGCTTTGCGACTTTTTGAAGATCATCGCTGGTGAGCCCGTCGATATGGCGCATGATGTCGGTGAGGTCGCGCTCCTTACCCGTGTGCAGGAAGTTCTTGGCAAAGTCGAGCGCAAACTGTTCGCGGCTGTCGCTGGCAATGGCCAGCTGGCCCTGCAGCTGTCGTTTGGCGGCGGCCAGTTGCGTGGTCGAGAGCGGTTTCTGCATCAGCTTGTCTAGTTCGCGGCGTACCAGTCGCAAGCAGCGCTTCACGTCGGCCGGGTCGCACCCGAAATACACCGACCACATGCCCGTGTCGCTATAGCTCACCATCGAGCTATCCACGCTATACACCAGTCCGTTGCGCTCGCGCAGTGCGATGTTCAGTCGCGAGTTGAGGCCCGGTCCGCCCAGTATGTTGTTCAGCAGGTAGAGCGCCCAGCGCCGAGGGTCGCTGCCGGCAAAGGCGCGTGTGCCCAGCATCACGTGTGCCTGGTGGGTGCCGCGGTGGCGAACGAGTAACCTCTCGTCCGTCTTTTCCTTCAGGGGCGTGGCTGTGTGCCCAGCGGGCTGAACCGCCTGTTCGCCCTTTCCCTTGATCGACTTGTTGAGCGTGGTGGCGATGGTCTTCTTGTCGATGTCGCCACTGAGGAAGAACACGCAGTTCTCAGGGCGATAGTAGCGACTGGTGAAGCGGTGGGCATCGTCGCTGGTGTAGCTGCGCACCTGTTCGCTGGTGCCCAGGATGTTGTGGCCCAAGGGGTGCCCCTCGAACAGGATGTTCTCGAACTCGTCGTAGATCAGTTCGGCAGGCGTATCCTCATAGCTGTCGATCTCGTCGCACACCACCTCGCGTTCCTTCTCCACCTCAGCCTGAGGGTAGGTGCTGTCAAACACGATGTCGCAGAGCACGCCGATGGCTTTCTTGGCATGCTTAGCCTGAATGGCACAGTAGAACACCGTGTCCTCCTTGTTGGTGAAGGCATTCAGTTCGCCTCCCAGTCCTTCGATGGCGTTGATGATCTGTACGGCCGACATCTTCTGTGTGCCCTTGAACGAGAGGTGCTCGCAGAAGTGGGCCAGTCCCTCCTCGCCAGGCAGTTCGTGGCGTGTGCCCGCCTTGACGGCGATGCCGCAATACACCACCTGCGAGTCGGATGGCAGGTGGATGACGCGAAGGCCGTTGTCGAGTGTAAAAGTGTTGTATTTCGTCATTTGAAGTGCAAAGGTATGAAAAAAAGCGCATACCGCAAAAGATATGCTCAAGGTTTGTTTTTCAAAGAAACGAATGATTTTTGTTTTTTTTCGCAATTAATTCTTTGAGATGATAATTATTGCTTATCTTTGCATCGGACTTTAAATGATATGATAAATGCAAAAGGTTATTGGTATAGGCGAGACGGTTCTCGACATCATCTTTAAAAACGAACAGCCGATAGGTGCTGTGCCGGGTGGTTCCACGTTCAACTGTCTGATATCGCTAGGGCGTTCGGGCGTGAAAGCCTCGCTGGTCAGTGAGACCGGCAACGACCACGTGGGGCGCAGAATTATCGATTTCATCGAGAAAAATGGTGTTGATGCCTCGTGTGTCTATGTCTATCCCGATTCCAAGTCGCCTGTATCGCTGGCCTTCCTCAACGAGAAGAACGATGCAGACTATATCTTCTACAAAGATCATGTCAACGACCGACTGGAGTTCTCCTATCCCGACATTCAGAAAGACGACATCGTGGTGTTTGGCTCTTACTTCGCCGTGAACCCCGTGATACGTCCGCAGGTGCAGGCCTTTCTGGAGTATGCGCGCAACCGTGGTGCCATCCTCTATTATGATGTGAACTTCCGTTCGTCGCACAAAAACGAGGTGATGAAGCTGACGCCCAACATCCTGGAGAACCTGGAGATGGCCGACATTGTGCGTGGCTCTAGCGAAGACTTCGAGGTGATGTTCCACAAGACCGATCCCGATGCCATCTATCGTTCGCAGATAGCCTTCTACACGAAGAAGTTCATCTATACCAGTGGTGCCGGACCCGTGGAACTGCGTGCCGACGATAACTTCTCCAAGCAGTATGCCGTGGACCACAACAACAAGGTGGTGAGCACCATCGGTGCGGGCGATAACTTCAATGCAGGCTTCGTGTTTGGCATGATCAAAAACCACATCACACGCGAAAACATCGAGCGCGGACTCACCGAACAGCAGTGGGACAACGTCATCAGCTATGCCATGCAGTTCTCGGCCAACGTCTGTCAGAGTGTAGATAACTCGGTGGACGAGGGCTTCGGCAGCGCCATGGCTGCCCAGTTAGCCGAGTAGGCGCTGGACGTCGTCGAGCGTTGACGCCACGCGGATGAGCTGGTGCCAGTCGCCGCGAATCACACCTTTCTCGCTCAGGTCGTCGAGACAGGCTATGAGCGAATCCCAAAAACCTTTCATGTTCCACAGGATCAGTGGCTTCTGGTGGTATTGCAGTGTGGCTGCTGCTGCCGTGGTGAACAGCTCGTCGAGGGTGCCAATGCCGCCAGGCAGCACGATAAACGCATCACTCTGCAGCATCATCAGGTCCTTGCGGTCGGTCAGGTTCTCGGTGGGGATGTGCACATCGAGGTAGGGGCTGAGGCGTCCCATCTCCTCAATGCGACGCGGCACCACGCCAATGACCTGTGCACCGGCCTCTTTCGCCGCCTTGCTCACGCTGTGCATGAGTCCGGCATCGTGGCCGCCGAACACGATGGAATGGCCGTTTTCTGCGGCCCAACGGCCCAGTTCCTCGCTCATGGCGAAGAAGTCGGGGTCTATCTGCTGATTAGCAGAACAATAAATGCATAGTTTCATGACTGCAAAGATAGTAAATAAAATGAATAATGAGAATTGAAAAATAAGAATTAAACACAGATTATTGAAAATTAATGCGTAACTTTGCGCAGACAAATATTATTATATGAAGACATTTGAAGAATTAGGTGTGAGCGTAGAGATACGCCGAGCCATCGAAGAAATGGGATTTGTACAGCCCATGCCTGTACAGGAGGCAGTCATTCCTACACTGTTGGAGAGTAGGCAAGACACCATTGCATTGGCACAAACTGGTACAGGAAAAACAGCATCGTTTGGTATTCCATTGTTGATGAGAATAGATTTAAGCAGTCGCGACACGCAAGCACTCGTGTTGAGTCCTACGCGTGAGCTCTGTCTGCAGATTGCCGACGACCTGCGCGACTTTTCTAAATATATGGACGGCGTACACGTGGAGGCCGTCTATGGCGGCGCTGCCATCGAACAGCAGATTCGTGCGCTGAAGAAGGGTGCACAGATCATTGTAGCTACGCCGGGCCGACTGATAGACCTGAAAAACCGTGGATATGTACATCTGGAGAACGTGCGCAACATCGTGCTCGACGAGGCCGACGAGATGTTGAACATGGGATTCACCGACAGTATTGAGGAGATCTTCGAGGCGCTGCCCGAGGATCATAACACGCTGATGTTCTCGGCCACGATGAGTCGCGACGTGGAGCGCGTGGCCAAGCGCTACCTGAAGGACCATCAGGAGATTGTGGTGGGCTCGCGCAACGAGGGTGCCGAGAGCGTGAACCACATCTACTATATGGTGCAGGCCAAGGATAAGTATCTGGCACTGAAACGTATTGTAGATTACTATCCGAAGATTTTTGCCATCATCTTCTGCAGAACGAAACTGGAGACACAAGAGGTGGCCGACAAACTGATACGCGACGGCTATAATGCCGAGTCGCTGCATGGCGACCTGTCTCAGCAGCAGCGCGACCTGACGATGCAGAAGTTCCGTCAGCACCTCACGCAGTTGCTCGTGGCCACCGACGTGGCTGCCCGCGGACTGGACGTCGATGACCTGACGCACGTCATCAACTTCGGACTGCCCGACGACATTGAAAACTACACACACCGCTCGGGTCGTACGGGTCGTGCCGGTAAGAAGGGCACCAGCATCTCTATCGTTCACTCGAAAGAGAAGTTCAAGATCCGTAACATCGAGAAGGTGATAGGCAAGAGCTTCGTGGAGACACCGATTCCTTCGGCCGAGGAGATCTGCAAGAAGCAGCTCTACAAGGTGATGGACCAGATCGTGAAGACCGACGTAAACGACGATGAAATTGCGCCTTTCATGCAGGACATCAGTCGCTACTTCGAGTTCATCGACAAGGAAGAGCTCATCAAGAAGATCGTGTCGCTGGAGTTTGGCAAGTTCCTGGCTTACTATGCCGACGCACCCGAGATTGAGGTGCCTACGAAAGAAAAAGAGCGTCGCCCGCAAAGCGACCGCGAGAAGCGCAACAATAAGCCTGAGAAGGGATTCAAACGACTGTTTATCAACCTGGGCAAGAAGGACGGTTTCTTCCCCGGCGTGCTGATGCAGACGTTGAACCGTTATGTGGGCGGCCGTCAGGCCGTGGGACATATCGACCTGCTGGATACCATCTCTTACTTTGAGGTGCCCGAGAAGGACGCCCGCAAGGTGATGACCCAGCTCACGGGCATTCGCTATAAAGGGCGCACCGTGCGCTGCAATGCCGAGGACGACAAGGCCGGCGCACAGAGCCACCAGGCCGAGCACGGCCGTCGCACTCAGCGAGGCAGAGAGGAAGGGCAGGGTAGTCAGCGCCCCCAGCGCCAGTATAAAAAGGAAGATTGGCGCTCGCTGATGCAGAACACCCCTCGTGTGGATTTCAAAGGCGAAGAGCCCGACTTCAGCGAAGAGGGCTGGGCCCGCCGCAAACCTAGAAAGAAATAGGTCGAAAAAGCACCTGTGACGATAGAAATAAAAGGAAAGAACGGGTTTTTAATTCATCCGATGAATTAAAAACCCGTTCCTACTTTATGCCTTTTCGCCTTCAGCAGAGTGCTGACCTGCTGACGGGTGCTTACTGCGTGATGACCGTGCCGTGCTGTCCGTCGATGGCTGTGGCCTTGGTAATGATAACGCGCTCTACGCCAGCATCGATGGCCGAGAGCGCATTTTCTATCTTGGGCAGCATGCCGCCGCTGATGGTGCCGTCGGCCTTATAAGTCTCGAAGTCGGCATGGGTGATGTTGCTGATGACCGACTGGTCGTCGTCGGGATTGCGGAGCACGCCGGGTTTCTCGAAAGCAAAGATTAGGGTCACGTCGAAACCGGCGGTAGCCATGGCCTTGGCGGTCTCGGAAGCCATCGTGTCGGCATTGGTGTTGAGCATGTGGCCCTGGCCGTCGTGGGTCAGTGGGGCAATGACAGGGATGATGCCTGCCTCGATGAAATGAGCTATCTTCTGGCCGTTGGCCGCTTTGACATCGCCCACAAAACCATAGTCAATGCCGTTTTTCAAGGGGCGCTTGGCCGACAGCAGGACATTGCCGTCGGCACCGGTCAGACCTAAGGCGTCGGCACCCAGTGCCTGCAGGCGTGCCACGATGTTCTTGTTGACCAGTCCGCCATAGACCATGGTCACCACCTCCAGCATGTCGGCATCGGTGATGCGGCGTCCGTCCACCATCTTGGTCTCGATGCCCAGTCGTTCGGCCATCTTTGTGGCCTTGCGACCACCACCATGCACCAGGATCTTGGGACCCTGGATGGCCGTGAAATCATGTAAAAGCTGCGACAGTTGTGCCTCGTCTTCAACCACGGCACCGCCCACTTTCACGATAGTAATCTGTTGTTTCATAACTAAAAATAACTACATTTTGTCGTAATTTCGTGCAAAAGTACAAAAAATAATTCGATACTCCAAATTTAATTTTCATACCAAAAGTTTGGTATTTCTAAAAAAAAACTTTCAAATTGTAATTTATACACCAAAATAATTTGTATCTTTGCATCCGACATAAACGCAAGATAGGTATATGAATAAAGGTCTACGTAGCAAATCTCTTTTATTACTAGTGTTTTTAGAGGCCCTCTGCGGGTCATTGTATGCCCAGGATGATAAACCAGCTTCTATTCCTATGCAGTCTGTGCAACCATCAGTGCAGGCGATGGACGCTAAAGGTAATATCGTGCTGAAAGGTGTTATCATCGACGATCAGGGTGAACCACTGCAAGGTGCCAACGTGTACGTGCGTGAAATAAAAGGTGGTGCGGTGGCCGACGAGAAAGGTCGTTTCACGCTGACCGTGCCCAAGGGTACTGCCATCACGGTGGACTACTCATACGTGGGCATGGTGACGCAGACGAAGAAGTATGACGGTAAGCGCCCCTACAGCAACCTGCAGATTGTGCTGCACGAGGACAACCGCCTTAACGAGGTGGTGGTGACGGGTCTGTTCGACCATAAGTCATCTACGTTTACAGGTTCGGCCTCGTCTTTCACCCGCGATGAACTGAAGCAGGTGACCAGTGCCAACGTGCTGAAGGCCGTCCAGGCGCTCGATCCTGCCTTTGTGGTGGATATGAACAGCATCAACGGTTCGAACCCTAACTTCATGAGCGACATCACACTGCGTGGTAATGCTTCGTTTGGCGGCCTGCAGGGCGACTATAGTGGTAACCCCAACGCACCGCTGTTTATCCTCGATGGTTTTGAAGCTTCGCAGCAGCAGATCTTCGACCTCGACATCAACCGCATCAAGTCGGTGACCATCCTGAAGGACGGTGCTGCCAAGGCTATCTATGGTTCGAAGGCCAGCAATGGCGTGGTGGTTGTGGAGACCGTACAGCCAGAGGCCGGCAAGCTGCGTATCACCTATACGGGCGACCTGAGCATTGAGGCGCCCGACCTGACAAGCTATAACCTGTGTAATGCAGCCGAGAAGCTGGCGGTGGAGAAGAAAGCGGGTCGCTATACGGCCTCTTCACCCTACTTCCAGTCGCAACTGGACGAACAGTACAACGAACTGGTGGCCAGCGTAGCCAAAGGCATTGACACCTACTGGCTGTCGCAGCCGCTGCGCACCGGTGTAGGCCAGAAGCATACGGCCTATCTGGAGGGTGGCACACAGGAGATGCGCTACTCGGCCAGTGTGATGTATAACAACATCGCCGGTGTGATGAAGAAATCGGGCAGAAGCACCGTGTCGGGCAATATCAACCTGTCGTACCGCCACAAGGAGTGGATGTTCCGCAACTCGCTGACGGTGACGGGCAACCGTGCCGACGATAGTCCTTACGGCAGTTTCTCTGACTATGTAGGTCTGAACCCTTACTTCCGTCCCTACGATGACAACGGCAACCTGCTGAAGGTGCTGGGCAGCTATACCTCGCCCGGTAGCAACGGTAGTACGCAGACATACTACAACCCGCTGTATAATGCTTCGATAGGTACCAAGAACTTCTCTAACTATACTGAGGTATCGGAGAACTTCTACTTGGAATATCGCCCTACCGACGACCTGCGCTTCACCGCTCGTCTGGGCTATACGCACCAGAACAACAAGCGTGAGGACTTCTATCCCGGCGATCACACCCGCTTCACCACATGGACGGGCGACCGCTACTTCCAGCGCGGTAGCTATGCCATCACCAACGGCGAGAGCAACAGTATCTCTGTCGATGTGACAGGACACTACACCCACCGCTGGGGCAAGCACATGCTGCTGAGCAACGCGGCCTACTCTCTGCAGTCGTCACAGTCGTCTTCGGAAGGTATGACGGCATGGGGCTTCCTGAACAACCATGTGGACCACATCACCTTTGCCAAGCAATATGCCGAGGGTGGCGTACCTTCGGGTGCGGAGACCACCACACGCTCGCTGGGACTGACGGGTGCCGCCAACTACTCGTATGACGAGCGCTACCTGCTGGATGCCAGTCTGCGTCTGAACGGTTCTTCGGTATTTGGCCGCAACAACCGTTGGGGTACGTTCTGGAGCCTGGGTGCGGGATGGAACCTGCACAAGGAGAAATTCATGGAAGATGTGAAGTGGTTGACGCTGTGCAAACTGCGCGTCACCTACGGCTTGACCGGTAACCAGAACTTCTCGCCCTATCAGTCGAAAGCTACGTATAAGTTCTATGATGCCATCGTCTATGACAACATCTCGGGTGCCTACCTGATGGCGATGCCCAACGAGAACCTGAAATGGCAGCAGACGGGTGACTTCACCGTGGGTCTGGACCTGGGCATTGCCAGCAAACTGAACTTGCGCTTCGACTACTACGACAGTAAGACGCGCGATGCACTCATCGCCATGTCTATACCAACGTCAACAGGTTTCAGCTCTTACATGGAGAACCTGGGCAACGTGGTGAACCGCGGTGTGGAGGCTACAGCCAACTGGCGCCTGTACCAGAAGGAACAGTCGTTCCTGAGCGTGACGGGAAGTGTGGCCCATAATATTAATAAGGTGACGAAGATCAGTGATGCGCTGCGCTCGTTCAATCGTGAACAGGATGCCGAGAAGACCAGTTCGCCCATCATCCGCTATGAGGAGGGACAGTCTATGACGGCTATCTGGGCCGTGCGCTCGCTGGGCATCGACCCCGCAACAGGTCGTGAGTTGTTCCAGAAGAAGGATGGCACCTCGACCTACGACTACACTACCGACGACTATATCGTGGCTGGCGACAGCAACCCCAAGGTGCACGGCACATTTGGTGTGAATGGTGAGTATCGTGGCATCGGTGGCAGCCTGCTGTTCACCTATCAGTTGGGTGGTGACTACTACAACCAGACACTGGTGGACCGCGTGGAGAACGTGAACGTGGCCAACAACGTGGACAAGCGTGTGTTCAGCGACACATGGACTGCACCTGGCGATGTGGCACTCTATAAGCGCATCTCGAGCACACCTACCACCACCTATGCTTCTACTCGTTTTGTGCAGCGCAACAATATGCTCGACCTGACGACCGTATCACTCTACTATGACTTTAAGTACTGGTCGTGGTTGCATCGCGCCAAACTGGAGCGCCTGCGTCTGACATGCTATGTGAACGATGTGTTCCACCTGTCTTCGGTGAAGGCTGAGCGTGGTCTGGCTTACCCCTATGCCCGCACATTCTCGTTCTCACTGACAGCAACATTTTAAAAACTAACAGGAAAAGAAGATGAAAAAGATACAGAAAGATTTGCTGAAGATTGTGATGGGCGCCGTGCTGATGCCCGTTGTCAGTGCCTGTAACGACTGGCTCGACGTACAGCCTCGTTCGCAGGTGGAGGATACCGAGCTGTTTGAGACCGAGAGTGGCTATAAGGAAGCTCTGGCAGGTGTGTACTCGTCGATGGTGTCGGCAAGTACCTATAGCAAGGAACTGACCTATGGCTTTATCGGTGTGCTGGGACAGGAGTGGGACTTCTATTATGCTTCGCAGTATGACGATGCAGCTGCCTACAACTATGATGCCTCGGTGCCTACGGGCTATCTGCGTGGTATCTGGGGCACAAACTATAGCGGTATTGCCAATGCCAACAACCTGTTGGCGCACATCGATGGCGACCGTCGCCTGTTCTCGCAAGACAACTATGGCGTGATCAAGGGTGAGGCGCTGGCCCTGCGTGCCTTCCTGCACTTCGACCTGCTGCGCTGCTTCGGCGTGAGCTTCGAGGTGAACCCCGAGCAGTTGTCTATCCCTTACTGCAAGTCCTTGAGCTACCGCGTGTTCCCACAGTTGTCTGTACGCGAGGTGACCGACTCGATCCTCAGCGACCTGGCTGCAGCCGAACAGCTGTTGGAGACCAGCGACCCCATCGTGACAGGACGTGAGATCAGCGAGGTGACGGACAATGGCTATCTGCAAAACCGCCAGTTGCACCTCAACTATTATGCCGTGAAAGCTCTGCAGGCACGTGTCTATATGTGGCGCGGTGACTATGAGGAGGCTGGAAAGGCTGCCGATGTGGTGATCGAGTCGGAGAAGTTCCCATGGGCTAAGGTGGGCAGCATGCAGACGGGTACCGACCGTTGTCTGGCCGACGAGCTGCTGTTTGCACTCAACAACCTGACGATGACTGCCGATGTGGCCGACAACTACTTCTCGGACGATTCGCCCTATAGCTTTGCCGTGACACGCGAGCGACTGCTGGACTACTTTAACAACGCAACACAAGACTACCGATATACATTCCTGTTTAAAAATGGTACTGCTACGCATGCGGCCAATCGCTATCTGAGAAAGTATGATGAGCCCAGCAACAACAGCAACTACTATCGTTTTAAGATGCCACTGATGCGTGTGGGCGAGATGTACCTCATCAAGAGTGAGGTGGCCTATCGCCAGGGCGACACGGATCAGGCCCGCAAGGTGCTGAACACTCTGCGCAAGGCGCGCAACCTGACGTCACTGAACAAGTTGCCTGCCGACTACTACCAAGAGCTGGTGTATGCCTATCGTCGCGAACTGCTGGGCGAGGGACAGCTGTTCTTCCTCTACAAGCGACTGAACCGTCCCACCATTCTCTACTCACCAGTGGATGCGATTGCCGAGAAGGTCTATACTTTCCCATTGCCGCTGACCGAGACAGAGGTGGCAGAACGTGAACCTAACCGATAATGATGGATGTAAAGATGAGAAGGAAAATGAAAAAGATCATATTGTTGGCATGCTGGTGCTTGGCACTGGTGGCGTGTGAAAAAGAGGAGGTTTCTACTTTCAATACCCATTATACGGCACTGAACATCTGGGTGGGTTCTCAGGCTGGCGCCGTGTATGAGTCGGTGGACCACAACTTCTCGTATGTTTACGAAGAGGGCGACGTGACCTTTTATGCGCAGTTGAGCGGCATGCCTGCCGACCACGACCGCACATTCCATCTGGAGGCTTTCGGTGGTGACTCGGCGCAGGTTATCAACGCTATACGACTGGAGGACTATGTGATTCCTGCTGGTGCAGTAAGCGGTGTTTATCAGGTACACTTCAACACGCAGAAGCTGTCGGATCCCAATCTCTTCACCACGGAGGATGGTATCATCTACTTCCGTGTGGTGCCTAATGATGAGTTTGCCTTGGGTACCGAGGGCCATCAGCAGTTTGCGGTGGTACTGAAGAACTACCTGGCTAAGCCATCCAACTGGGAGGTGGCCAACTACCCACAGATGCCCCTGGATTATTACTTCGGCGCTTATAGCCGCGTGAAGTATCAGTTCATGATTGAACACTTGGGCATGAAGGACTTCCAGGTGAACTACAATGCACAGACGTCGTACGACGAGGAGACCAACGTGGTTTCTAACTCGTATGCAATCTATCTGGTACAGGTGATGCAGCGTGCGCTGGCCGACTATAATGCTGAGCATAGTGAGCCCCTGGTTGATGAGTTTGGACTTCCAATAACCTTTTAATTGACTTTGAATGATGAAGAGATATTTTTCTATAGTTCTCGGCGGGCTGACAGCCATGCTGTCGCTCGTAGGTTGTTATGAGGATAAAGGTAACTATGATTATCGTGAACTCGACGTGGTGAGCATCGATACCGTGGAAACGGGCATCCTGTCGGCCTACTCGCTGATGCGCTTCGACCATCTGCGCCTGGCACCGAAGGTCTATTTCAATGGTGAGCTGGTGGACGATAACCAGGAGGTGCCCTTGGACTACCAATGGACCATCTTCAGCAGCGTGAGTGGCTCTGGCGCTAACAGCGTGATTGACACCATTGGTAATCAGCGCGTGCTGGATACAGTGATCAGTCGTACGGCTGGCAGCTATCTGGTGCAGCTCGTGGCTAAGAACCGTCATACGGGTGTATGCCAATTCTTCCGCGTCCCTGTGTCGGTGAGCGAGGTGCTGGATGGCGGATGGATGGTGTTCTACGAGCGTGCCGATCAGCCGGGCACATCAGACCTTGCGCTGATACATAACCCCTGGACGAAGAATAATGTGACCTATGACAGAATCTATACGAACCTCTACGAGACAACCAACGGTGAACTGTTGGAGGGTAAACCCGTGCGCTGTCTTGACATCGCCGTGTCAATGGCTGCCGGCAATAACTACGTTGGCCTCTGTACCGACCGTACGTTGGTGGGCGTCAGCGAGAATGCCATAGAGAAAGCACTGCAGTTCAAGGACTTTTTCCACGAGGCACCAGCCACCGAGGCGCCCATTTGGTATGGCGAACATGGCTCTGGCGTGATGTCCGGTCAGAGTTCTGAGGTGCTGATCAATAATAATCAGGTCTATACGAATACCTACGTGTTTAGCGCTGCCGAGGGTCGTACCACCCGTTTCGGCGTGGCTAAGTTTGGCGAAGAGGTAGGTCAGTTGGCCGCATGGAACGCAGAGATTCCCAGCACGCTGAACTATGGCGTCATCGTTTACGACCAGACCTACCACCGCTTCCGCTATGCCCCCTTTAACGGTGCACGTCTGGAGAAGTTTGGCGAACAGGATATGGAGCAGGCTGCTTTCGATGTGAACAACACCGGCATGGAACTGCTGTTGGCAGACTGGGGACGCGGTTCCAGTCAGGGTAACGGATTGCTGCCCTACGACTACCTGCTGATGGGTAAAGGTGATCAACGTTACCTGGCCGTGGCCAACTTCTCGACCTCGTCACCCGAAGATACAGAGATAGGCGTAGGCCTCTATCCGCTCAATAGTCTTTGTCCCAACATCACCGCAGCCACCACGTTTGCTGCCAGTCATGTGGGTAGCTTTGTGTACTACGGTGCCGGTCAGTCGGTCTATACGCTGGCCTACGACAGCGGTCTGCCTGCTACCGAGGCATGGACAGCGCCCTCTGCCGACGAGGAGGTGACCTGTGTGCGCATCATGAAGTACTATCATGGCACCATCTACGGACTGGGTCGTGTGCCCCAGTCAGACAATCTGGTGCACATCGCCACCTGGAACGACAAGACCAAGGAGGGCCATGTGTATCAGTACCTGATTAATCCTGCCAGTGGTATCCTGGAGACCGACAGTCACTATGAGTATGTGGTGCCTGGACGTGTGAAGGATATGGCATGGAAATTCACATTACAATAATAGTCAAAAACTAATAAAAGGAATAAAATGATGAAAAAACTGACACTGCTGATGATGATGTTCCTGACAGCTGGTGCTGTCATGGCTCAGGGTATTGCTTTCGAGCCTGATGGAACAACACTGGAACAGGCCTCTGCTAAGGCTAAGGCCGAGAATAAACTGATTTTCCTGGATGCGTTCACAACCTGGTGCGGTCCTTGTAAGATGATGGCTCGCACGGTGTTCCCACAGGAACAGGTGGGCGCTGCCATGAACCCCAAATTCGTGAGCGTCAAGATAGATATGGAGAGCCCCTATGGTGCACCTCTGGCTAAGAAACTGCAGATTACGGCCTTCCCAACGTTTGTAATCTTCAATGCTGACGCGCAGGAAATAGGTCGCTTTATGGGCGGCAGCTCTGCCGAGGAGTTTCTGAAGCGCGTAGAGGAAAAGAGCAAGGACAATGCTTCTGCCGACCTGCAGGCTCGCTGGAAGGCTGGCGATCGCGATCCTCAGTTCTTGTTCCAGTACCTGAAGTCGCTGTCGGCTACCTACAAGATGCAGGAGGCTGGCGAGGTGGCTGAGGCTATCCTGGACGGTAAGGAGGAGACTTTTGCTGCTGATAGCACACTGCGTTCTATCTTTATCCGTAATATCCAGAATCCCTTCGCTAAATCTTTCGTTTATACAGCCAAGAACCCCGAGGTGCTGGCAGCATATATCGGACGTGGCAATGTGGATGCCAAGATCGCTTCGGTGTTTACCAACTACCAGCGTGACCTGCTGGTAGAGACAGCTGATTCTGTCTATCTGAACCAGGAGGTGTACGACCGTTTTGCTGCTCTCCTGAAAGAACTGAATGTGAAGGGTGGCAACCAGTATCTTTATGGTGCACAGATCCAGGCAGCTGAAAAGCAGAAGAACTGGCAGGCATACCTGAAGTATATCCAGGCATACCTGGCCGATCCCACACTGGATGCCGGCGATATGCAGTTGGCACGCTGGGCTCGTCCGTTCTCTTCTCCCGCAGCCGATGCTGAGTTGAAGGCCACCTTCAGATCTATCCTCGTGCAGCGCATTGAAGACATCAAGGCCGGTAAGCGTCAGGCTTCGCGCCAGGTGGGCAATATGCGTCTGTCTCGTCCCACCGACGAACTGCTGCAGATGATCGTCAATGCCTTTGATGGCAAGATGCCCAACCAGCAGAAATAAGCTCAATAACGAATCACGCGTGAAAACTAAATAGATTGTATTATTTTTAAAAAGAGAAAGTGTATGAAGAAGATTTTACTAGCACTTGTGGCACTTGTAGCCACCACAGCATCATTGAATGCACAGAAGAAAGTTATCACTGAGACCGCAGTGTCATCAGCTGATGCTTCAGTAGTGATTACTCATCGTTTCTACAATGAGCAGGGTAACGTGATTTACAAACTGATTGAAGGCGTTTCTGAGTCAACCTATTCTTACAACGATCTGAATCAGTTGGCTACGGAGGAGTACAACGTGTTTAATAACTACAACGCTGGTCGCACCTACGTGTATAACTATACGGAAGGACAGCTTGTGTCACGTGAGGAGAAGGCTGGCGAGCGTGTGCTGAGCACTGTTAAATATGATGAATACGGAAATCCCAGTGGTACTCTTTCTGCCAATGGCCTGGAAATTCCTCAGCAGAATACCTATGATGATGACCACAACCTGTTGAAGAGTGAGATTAAACATCCCATTGCAGGTATCGTTATGAGCACCACAGCCTATACATATAGTGACGGTGTGCTGGTGAAGAAAGAGACCTCAAATTCTGCAGGTGTCGTCACAGAAACAGTCACCTACACCTACGAGAACGGCCAACTGGCAAAGACGACAGCAAGTGCTGGTGACGATGGCACCGTAGAGACTGTCTTCAATTATGGTGATATTGATGCCTACTACGCACCTCAGAACGTACAGGCTGTTGCCAACCAGGGCAACACCGTGACGCTTTCATGGAGCGGTAGTGCTGATGCAGTGGTGTTCAATGGCCAGTACATTGAGGTAAAGGGCACATCTTACACCACCGACGTGCTGCAGGATGGCACCTATACCTTCTATGTTTCTAACCAGGGTAATGCCGTTGTAGTTCCCGAGGTGACTGTCTTCGACAACTCAAAGGTTGGTGTTTACGACGTAGCGCTGAATGGCGACATCACTGCAAAGACTGTGGTTACTGTTGATGAACAGGAACAAGAGAAGCGTACCACCACCTATTATATCCCCGTTAAGTGGTCTATAGATGAGGATGCTAAGCCCATTGGCTATCGTATCTACTATAATGACAACTACTATGTAGATGTAGAAGATGGCACCATCACTGAATATACAATTCCTGCTACCAACGTGACCATCTGGAATGGTGCTGTGGTAACACTGCCCTTCAAGGTAACTGTACAGGCTGTTTACGCTACTGGTGTGGCTGATCCCGACAATGTTCTTGAGTTGGATACCGATGCCATTCTTGCCATAGAACCAGAGGTGGTTAACGGCATCAGCTCTGTCAGTGCTTCACAGTTCAAGGCTTCTGGTGTTTACAACCTGAACGGTGTTCGCGTAGCCAACAGCGTCAATGGTTTGACACGTGGCCTCTACATCGTACGCCAGGGCAACATGTCAACAAAGGTGATCGTACGCTAAACACAATGAAGAGAATTGCTCTTATAGCACTTTTGACTTCTTGTCTCTTTACGGTGGCACAGGGGCGTGGCCTCGTCTTGCAACTGACGGGCGGTGTCAAGGCTTTCTATCCCTTGGCAACCAGTGATGCCGCTGTCACCCTGAAGATGACGAATGAAGGCTTTCAGGTGGAAGCCGCGCAATATGCTTTCACTCAGATTGAAAAGTTTTATATCTCAGAGACCGATGAAGAGGTCTCTGAGATTAAATCTTTTTCTGCCCAGCAGGCTGATATCGTTCAGCAGGGTGGGGTGCTTTATGTGATAGGCAATACTGGTCCTCTGCGTGTCTTCGCTCTCGACGGCAAGGAGATGACCCACCGTGGTCGCCATCTTGTTCAGACCCTGGGCGGCAGCATCGCTGTTAACATCCAGTCGTTGCCTGCAGGCACCTATATTCTTCAGGCAGGACAACAGAAAGTCAAGTTTACGAAACGATAATGAATCCACTGCTCATGAAAAATATAGAATTACGATGCTTGGCTTTCCTCTGCCTTCTTTCCACGCTGACCATCCAGGCTCAGCACACCATCTATGGCGTTAAGCGAAGTGGCGCTTTCGTACAGAACAAGCAGAAGTTTGTTTTGAACGAGGGCGATGCCCTGGAGTTCCAGAACATGCGCTATTATACGGTGGACAAGGAAGGCGCTCGCCAAGGTTATCTCTATACCACTGCCGACACCTTCTACGTGGAAGACCCCGGCATTGGCGTCTATCGTCCCAACTACCTCCGCAACAATGATTTCGATGATGAGAAGAGTCAGTACTGCTGGAGCCGCTCTAAGCAGTCAGATCACTTTGTAGTATTCTGGGAACCCGAGTTCGGTAGTGATCCTACCCAGGCGCCCGAACCCTATACCTTCAGTCCAGACGACTTGTTGGAGCGTGCCGAAAAGGCCTTTGCGGTATATACCACGCAGCTCGGTTTCTCAAAGCTTGGCAACTCAAAGACCTTAGACAGTAATAAGATCATCATGCTGGTGCACTATACCGACGTGTGGCGTGCCACCGGATCGGGCGTTGACAACCGCGTAGGTACACTCGATGTCAACCCCGCAGCCGCCAACACAGCTATCACTACGGCCCATGAGATTGGACACACCTTCCAGTATATCGTGGGTTGCGACGAAGGCACACAGCACGGCTGGCGCTATGGTTTCGGTCCCAATGCCTCTGGCGGTTGTGGCTGGTGGGAGAGTTGTGCTCAGTGGCAAGCCTTTAAGGTCTATCCCGAGCAGCAGTTCACCACCACCTGGGCCAATCCCTGGAAGTATGCTCACCTCAACCTTCTGCACGAGGAGTGGCGCTATTTTAACTTCTTCGTACAGGATTATTGGTGCGAACTGCATGGTGCCGACTTCATCGGTCGCCTGTGGAAGGAGTCAACCTATCCTGAAGACCCTGTCGAAACCTATCAGCGAATGAACAACGCCTCACAGGCCGACTTCTGTCGCGATATGTATAACTATGCCACCCGTGCCATTACGTGGGATATAGAGGCCCTCCGCACCGCTGGTCGCCGCTATACCGACCGCTTCGAGACCTCGCTTCACAACGCAGGCGACGGTTGGTGGCAGGTCGATTCAGCCCAGTGTCCGCAGAACTATGGCTTCAACGTCATCCGTTTGCGTGTCCCCGCGGCCGGTACTGTGGTCAAGGCTTCGTTCAAAGGCATTGCCGGTGCCAAGGGCTATCGTGCCTATCAGGTCGATAAAGCCGGCTGGCGCTATGGCTTTGTGGCGCTGCAGAGCGATGGAACCCGCGTCTATGGTGATATGTATGCCGACGCAGAGGGAACGGCCGAGATGACCATTCCTGCCGAGACCACCAATCTGTGGTTTGTGGTCAGTGGCGCTCCAACCGAGCATTTCCGCCATGCCTGGGAGATGGGTACCGACGAATTCGGTAATGATGTGCACACCCCTGCCACGCTCTCCAACGACGAGCAGTGGCCCTATCAGGTGCGTTTCACCGGCACCAACCTGCCCGGACAGTATTACTATCCCGCAGACTATCCCCGCACCGATATCATCATTGATGAGGCTGTGACGCTGAAAAAGACCGGTGCTACGGGCACGAACGTGTCTTCGGTGGTCAATCTACCCATGGAGCAGATCTACGACGCCCTAGGCCTCTCTACAGAGCTCGTAGGCCAGCTTACGCCTGGCGCCAACGAACCTGCCAACCTGCGTCTTCGTGCCTTGAATGCCGATGGTAATGAGAGCGACAGCCGCTTGTTGTCTTCGCAGTATTACTGGGGCTTCAATGCCAGTGGCGATGTGGTGGAAGGCACCGTTGCCAGCACCAACTACCTGTTGACGCTCAACTATGCCAAGGGAAAAGTCACCGTCAATGGCTATCGCTCCCGTATCAGCGTGGGCACCACCTATCAGGCAGCCCTTGAGTTCATCTTCATCAATACCGATGGCAAGGCCTATACAGCCACGATCCATTTCAGGGTCAAGGTAGAATAACAACGAAAAATGGAAGTTAAATGGGCTTCATGACCCTATTTAACTTCCATTTTTTATTTCCTTGAATATATCTTCCGATTACTCCAGATAAGTATATCCGTAGAGTCCTGAGCGATAGGTGCTGAGGAATTCCTTGCCTTCTTCCAGCGAGATCTTGCCTTCCTTCACACTCTTTGTTACCCAGATCTCCAGCTGGCGCACCAGCTTCTTCGGGTTGTATTGCACGTACTCCAGCACCTCTTCTACCGTCTCACCGTCGATGATCTGGTCGATGTGATAGCGACCGTCCTTCACTGATACGTGCACGGCATTCGTGTCGCCGAACAGGTTGTGCATGTCGCCCAGGATCTCCTGATAGGCGCCTACCAGGAACACACCCAGGTAGTAGGTCTCGTTCTTCTTCAGGGCGTGTACAGGCAGTGAGTGCGAGTTATGACGGTTGGTCACGAAGTTTGCCACCTTGCCATCGCTGTCGCAGGTGATGTCCTGAATCGTTGCGTTGCGTGTAGGACGCTCGTCCAGTCGCTGAATAGGCATGATGGGGAACAACTGGTCGATGGCCCATGAGTCGCTGAGGCTCTGGAACAGCGAGAAGTTACAGAAATACTTGTCGGCCAACAGCTTGTCGATGTTCATCAACTCTTCAGGCACGTGCTTCATGTTCTTGGCCAGCGCGTTGATCTCGTGACAAACGCTCCAGTACATGGCCTCAATCTCGGCACGCGTCTTCAGATCCACGATGCCGTGTGAGAACAGGTTCAGCACCTCCTCGCGAATCTGCTCAGCGTCGTGCCAGTCCTCCAGCACGTTGCGTGGCGACAGGTTGTCCCATATCTCATACAAGTCCTTCACCAGCTGGTGAGAGTTCTCGTCGGGTTCAAACTCCTCGTCCATCTCAGGCAGTGAGGCCGTCTCCAGCACATCGATCACCAATACCGAGTGATGCGCAGCCAGCGAGCGTCCGCTCTCCGTGATGATGTTGGGGTGGGGCAGCTCGTTCTTGTTGGCCGCATCTACGAAGGTGTAGATACAGTCGTTCACATACTCCTGGATAGAGTAGTTCACCGAGCTCTCGCTCGATGGCGAACGCGTGCCGTCGTAGTCCACGCCTAGTCCGCCACCGCAGTCCACGAAGTCCACGTTGTAGCCCATCTTGTGCAGTTGGATGTAGAATTGTGAAGCCTCGCGCAGGGCAGTCTGTATGCGTCGTATCTTAGTGATCTGCGAACCAATGTGGAAGTGTATCAGTCTCAAGCAGTCGCGCATGCCTTTCTTGTCCAGCATGTCGAGCGCCTCCAGCAGTTCTGCGCTGGTCAGTCCGAACTTCGAGGCGTCGCCACCGCTCTCTTCCCATTTGCCGCTACCGCTCGATGCCAGTTTGATGCGAATACCGATGTTTGGTCTCACGTCCAGTTTCTTGGCGATGCGTGCAATGATGTCCAGCTCGTTCAGTTTCTCCACCACGATAAAGATGCGCTTACCCATCTTCTGTGCCAGCAGCGCCAGTTCGATATAGCTCTGGTCCTTATAGCCGTTGCACACGATGATAGAGTCGCTCTGGCACTGCATGGCAATCACGGCGTGCAGCTCGGGCTTCGAGCCAGCCTCCAGTCCCAGGTTGAACTTGCGGCCGTGCGAGATGATCTCCTCTACCACGGGCTGCATCTGGTTCACCTTGATGGGGTAAACCACGTAGTTCTCGGCCTTGTAGTCATACTCTTTCGCAGCCTTCTTGAAACAACTCCATGTCTTCTCGATGCGGTTGTCCAGGATGTCTGGAAAGCGCAGCAGTACAGGTGGTGTGACATCGCGCAGCGACAGTTCGTCCATCACCTCGCGGATATCAATCTTCACATCATCCTTACAGGGTGTCACAAAGACATTACCCTTGTCGTTGATACCAAAATAACTTGTGCCCCAGCCATTGATGTTATACAGCTCGCGGGCGTCGTCCAAGGTCCATTTCTTCATTGTTCAAGCAAGTCTTTCAGTTTATCTATGGTGATTTTTATCTTTTCGTAATTGTCCATCAGGCTCACGTCGAGCGTGTGCTTCGCCTTGGTGTAGAATGGCTCACGCTTCTCCAGCTGTTCGCGGATGAAGGTGATCAGTTCCTCGGGCGTCTTATCCTTCAGCAGTGGGCGTTCCACCTTTGCCATCAGCAGGTGCTTATACAGCACCTCGGGCGATGCTTTCAGATAGATCACCTCTCCCTGTTGGTTCATATAGTCTATGTTATCATAGAAGCAGGGCGTTCCGCCACCGCAACTGATGATCACGTTTTCAAATTCAGCCACCTCGTGCAGCAGGCAGTGCTCAATCTTGCGGAAGCCCTCTTCGCCCACCTCTTGAAACAGTTGTGACACCGTTTTCCTGTGGCGGCTCTCTATGTACCAGTCCAGGTCATAGAAAGGCATGTCCAGTTCCTTCGAGAGCGCCTTGCCAATGGTGGTCTTACCGGCTCCCATGTAGCCTATCAGGATGATACGTCTCATGCCTTATTGATGATGGCCATACATTCGTCGTAGTTCAGCTCCTTGGCACGCTCGTGCATGTTCTTAGGCAGACGGTAGTTCTTGCCGTCGTAGGCCAGGTAAGGACCGTAGCGTCCGTTCAGCACCTCCAGTTTTGGATCCTCGCTGAAGGTCTTCAGGTGCTTCTGTGTCTCCTGCTTGCGCTTCTCCTCAATCAGCTTCACGGCGTCGCCGATGCCGATGGTCAGCGGGTCCATGGTCTTGGGCAGTGTGGTGTACATCTTCTTGTGCAGGATGTAGTTGCCATAGCGTCCGGTGCCGATGGTCACGGGCTCGTCCTCGTAGGTGCCCAGCATGCGGGGCAGGCGGAACAGCTCCAGGGCGTCCTTCAGCGTCACCGACTCCATGCTGAACTCCTTGGGCAGGTGTGCAAACTGAGGCTTTTCCTTGTCGTCGGCGCTACCGATCTGTATCACCGGTCCGAAGCGACCGATCTTCACAAATACAGGCTTGCCAGACTTGGGGTCCTTACCCAGTTCACGTTCGCCGGCCTTATGCTCTGAGCGTGCGTTCAGTGTTTTCTCTACCGTAGGCTCAAAGCTCTTGTAGAACGTCTTGATCATCTTGTTCCACTCCTGTCGGCCTTCGGCGATCTTATCGAAGTCCTGTTCCACCTTAGCGGTGAAGTTATAGTCCATGATAGCGGGGAAGTGCTCCATCAGGAAGTCGTTGACCACAATACCGATGTCCGTGGGCAGCAGCTTTCCTTTGTCCGAACCGATGGTCTCCGTGCGGTTCTTCTGGCTCATCACCTTACCCTTCAGGGTGATCACGGCAAACAGATGCTCCTCGCCCTTCTTGTCGCCCTTAGCCACGTATTCACGCTGCTGAATGGTCGAGATGGTTGGGGCGTAGGTAGAAGGACGTCCGATGCCCAGTTCCTCCAGCTTGTGCACCAGCGAAGCCTCCGTATAGCGCTGTGGGCCCATCGTGTTGCGCTCCACGGCCTGCACCTCGCGTCGAGCCAGCTCGTCGCCTTTCTTCAGTGGTGGCAGCACGTGTGCAAACTCATCCTTGTTCTCGTCCTCGTCGTCTATTGACTCACGGTAAACCTTCAGGAAACCGTCGAACTTCACCACCTCGCCCTGTGCGATAAAGGTCAGTGTCTCGTTGACCGTCTCGCCATTGCTGATGGCAATCTCCACGGTGGTCTTCTCTATCTGTGCATCGGCCATCTGGCTGGCGGCGGTGCGCTTCCAGATGAGGTCGTACAGGCGCTTCTCCTGCGACGTACCCTCGATGGTGGTGTTCTCCATATAGGTAGGACGGATAGCCTCGTGCGCCTCCTGTGCACCCTTCGAACTGGTGTGATACTGGCGCACCTTGCTGTAGTCCTCGCCATACAGACGGATGATCTCCTCCTTCGAGGCGTTGATACAGAGTGCCGACAGGTTCACCGAGTCCGTACGCATGTATGTGATGCGTCCGCTTTCATACAGGTGCTGTGCCACCATCATGGTCTGGCTCACGGTGAAGCCCAGCTTGCGGGCAGCCTCTTGTTGCAGTGTAGAGGTGGTGAATGGGGGTGCCGGTGTGCGCTTCATGGGCTTCTTCTGCACCGAGGTCACGGTGAAGGTGGCGTTCTTACACATCTCCATAAATTGCTCCACCTCTTGTTCGGTCTTGAAGCGCTGTCCCAGTGTGGCTCTCACTTCCGATTGTGAGCCGTCCTTGTTGGTGATGCCAAAGGTGGCGTTCACGCTGTAGTATGTCTCCGTCTTGAAAGCTTGAATCTCGCGCTCGCGTTCCACAATCAAACGCACGGCCACGCTCTGCACGCGACCGGCCGACAGTGCTGGCTTCACCTTGCGCCACAGCACGGGCGACAGCTTAAAGCCCACCAGACGGTCCAGCACACGGCGTGCCTGCTGAGCGTTCACCAGGTTCATATCCAGTGTGCGTGGGTTCTCGATGGCCTCCACGATAGCCGGTTTGGTAATCTCGTGGAACACGATACGCTTGGTTTTCTCCTCGTCCAGTCCCAGCACCTCACACAGGTGCCAAGAGATGGCTTCTCCCTCGCGGTCCTCATCGGATGCCAGCCACACCTGACTTGCTTTCTTGGCCTGCGAGCGCAACTCGTTTACCAGTTTCTGTTTCTCTTCGGGAATCTCGTATTCGGGTTCCATGGTCTTGTCATTGATGCTCAACTCGCGCTTTTTCAGGTCGCGGATATGTCCATAGCTCGACATGACCTTGTAGTCATCGCCCAGGAATTTCTCAATGGTTTTGGCCTTGGCGGGTGACTCTACTATCACTAAGTTCTTTTGCATAAATCCAATTTTGTTTACTTTTGGGGTGCAAAAGTAAGCAAAAAAGTTTCTACCACCTTATATATATAGGAGTTTTTTTGTTTTCTTAACGATTGGCGTTCAGAAAACGTTTCACGGCTTGGCTGATACTTTGCAGGCCAAACTGCGTCTCATCGACCTCGCTGAGGGGCATCCACATAGCCTCTGCGGCGTCGTCGTCCGCCGTTGCGATGCAATTGTCATCCACGTCCAGTCGGAAGAACAGGTCCAGCGTATGGATGGTCATGCCCGAATACTCGTAGAGGTTAGGAATGCTAAACAGGTACTTGGGGCTGTTCAGCTTCAGTCCGGTCTCCTCTTCAATCTCGCGCAGCATGCCCTCTTCAGCATTCTCGTCCATATCTACAAAGCCGCCAGGCAGGTCCAGCGTCCCTTTGGCCGGCTCCTTGCCTCGTCTCACCACCAGCAGTTCTCCTCTGCTGTTCAGAATAAAGGCCGCCGTCGCTGCCGACGGGTTCGCGTAGTACACGAATCCGCAGCTCAGGCATTTCTTACTCTTGAAGTTATTCTTTTCGAAATGACTGCTGCCGCACACGGGGCAATGCGTGAATTTGTCGAGGGGATGCACTTTTAGTTGAGAGTTGAGAGTTGAGAACTGAGAGGTATGATTAGACTTTTTTAAAGTGAGAGGTGAGAAGTGAGAGGTGAGAGTTTTTTTTACTGAGAAGTGAGAGGTGAGAAGTGAGAAGTATTGTTAGATTTGTGTGATTAACTCAATGACAAAAGTAATCATACTTCTCACTTCTCACCTCTCACTTCTCACTTAAATAAGTTTCCTAATCTCTTCTTCAAGGTTTTTGATTTGTACAGAGCGTTTCTGCAGCTGGTTCTGGCGATCGATGAGGAAGTACTCGGGGAGTTGCTGCACGTTGTAGCGAACGATGGAGGTGCCTTCGCCGTCATAGACGCAGATCCAGGGCAGGGCCTCTACGGCCTGACGCCAGAAGTGCTTGTCGCCATCGAAAGATACCTGATAGATCTCCAGGCCTTGCGCGTGATACTTGTTATAGAGGTCGCGCAAAGCCAGGATGCGGGGCGCAGAGTCCTTGGCACCAAACGAGTGGAAGTCCAGCAGCACCACCTTGCCCTTCAGCTCAGTCAGTGTGCGTAACTTACCATTTTTGTCAGGTAAACTTAAATCGATGACGCCCGATTCCACCACCATGTCGCTGTTCAGCGCGCGCTGCTGGCGGGCAGCAG
The DNA here is from genome assembly GCF_000621825.1 of Xylanibacter brevis P6B11. NCBI lineage: Bacteria > Pseudomonadati > Bacteroidota > Bacteroidia > Bacteroidales > Prevotellaceae > Xylanibacter > Xylanibacter brevis. Next base: position 140,247 of record NZ_JHXG01000006.1, on the reverse strand, counting down.
CCTGGCGGTTGTCGTTCATGCCTTTCAGTGTCATGCTGCGCAGGTTCTTCGCGCGGTCGCTCTCAGGATAGAAAGTCTCCCAGCTGGTGGCCACGGCGCCAAACACCTTCAGGTCTTGAGGATTGTTCTTGTCAAAGATATTCCAAGGACCCACCGTCTGGAACAGGGCGAAGTAGGCAAATGCCTCGTTGGGAGCCTGATAGATATAGTTCAGTTTCACGTCCTCCTTGTAGGCATTGATCATGTGCTCCAGCGAGTCCAGGGCGCGCTCGCGTCCCAGCGACGTGTTGCGGTCCAGTGCAGCCACGCGCTCCTGCAGAGCCTGCTGCTTCAGTGCCAGCTCCTTGATCTTCTGACAGTTCATCGAGCCCTCCACCTCGTAGTTGGCGGCCATGCCGGGGTACGCAGCCTTCACGCTGACCGTCTCTGTAGAGTCTATGCTCAGGTTCACGATCTGGTTGCTTATGCGCAGCACGTAGAAGTCGGGAGCCTGTGGTGCAGCCTGTTCGAAGCAGAAGTCGCCGCTCTCGTCCAGTTTCACCGAGTCCACCACCTCAGCTTTTGTCACGCCCATGTGGTGCAGGTAGAGCACAGAGTCCTGTGCGCCGTCAATATGTCCCTCGATGGTGAATGTGTTCTTGTTGTTACAGGCAGCCATTGTGGCTGCGGCCAGTAGAAGAAACGCTATCTTTTTCATTTTTTGTCGTTTTGGATTTTGCGTGCAAAGTTACGAAAAGTCGAGAGAAGAACAAAGCAAACTTGTTTGTTTTTTCTTCCGAGACGCAGTAACTTCGGTTTTTTTTTGTTTATTTAATCATTAAAAAATAGTAAAACTTTGATAAATATTCTTTTATTCAACTGAAAAAGTGTAAATTTGCACGTATTTTTTTATTAAAGATGTATTAAAAGATGAACGTAATTACAAAAACCCTTCAATTGGCTGATGGACGTACCATCACCATTGAAACCGGGAAAGTGGCAAAACAGACCGATGGTGCTGTCATGTTGAAGATGAACAACACCGTACTCCTGGCCACTGTTTGTGCCGCAAAAGATGCAGTTCCCGGAACCGATTTCATGCCTTTGCAGGTTGACTATCGTGAGCAGTATAGTGCTGCCGGCCGTTTCCCTGGTGGATTCACCAAGCGCGAAGGTAAAGCCTCTGATAACGAAATCCTTACCAGCCGACTGGTGGACCGCGTGCTCCGTCCGTTGTTCCCCAGCAACTATCACGCAGAAGTATTCGTCAACGTGATGCTGCTTTCAGCTGATGGCGTTGACCAGCCCGATGCTTTGGCCGGTTTTGCTGCTTCAGCAGCGCTGGCATGCTCGGATATTCCCTTCGAGTGCCCCATCTCTGAGGTGCGCGTGGCTCGTATCAACGGCGAGTATGTGATTGATCCTACCTTCGAGCAGATGAAGCAGGCCGACATGGATATCATGGTAGGTGCCTCTGCCGAGAACATCATGATGGTGGAAGGTGAGATGAACGAAGTATCTGAGCAGGATCTGCTGGGCGCCCTCAAGGCCGCTATGGAGGCTATCAAGCCCATGTGCGAACTGCAGAAGGAGCTGAGCAAGGAGCTTGGCAAGGACGTGAAGCGCGAGTACAACCACGAAATCAACGACGAGGCTCTGCGCGAGCGCATGAATAAGGAACTCTATCAGCCCGCCTACGACGTTACTAAGCAGGCCCTCGAGAAGCACGCACGTGCCGAGGCTTTCGAGAAGATCCTGGCCGACTTCAAGGAGAAGTTCCTGGAGGAGCTGCCCGAGGATTCAGAGATCTCGAAGGAAGACTACGAGGCTATGATGGATCGCTACTACCACGACGTAGAGCGCGACGCCATGCGTCGTTGCATCCTCGACGAAGGTATCCGTCTCGATGGTCGTAAGACCGACGAGATCCGTCCCATCTGGTGCGAGGTTTCACCCCTGCCCATGCCTCACGGATCAGCCATCTTCACCCGTGGTGAGACACAGTCTCTCTCTACCTGTACGCTGGGCACCAAGCTCGACGAGAAGATGGTGGACGATGTGCTCGACAAGAGCTACATGCGTTTCCTCCTGCACTACAACTTCCCCCCATTCTGTACTGGTGAGGCTAAGGCCCAGCGTGGCGTAGGTCGTCGTGAGATTGGTCACGGTCACCTGGCATGGCGCGGTCTGAAGGGTCAGATTCCCGAGGACTTCCCTTACACCGTACGTCTGGTTTCACAGATTCTCGAGTCTAACGGTTCTTCATCAATGGCCACCGTTTGTGCCGGTACCCTCGCCCTGATGGACGCAGGTGTTCCCATGAAGAAGCCCGTCAGCGGTATTGCCATGGGTCTGATCAAGAACCCCGGCGAAGATAAGTATGCCGTATTGAGCGATATCCTCGGCGACGAGGACCATCTGGGCGACATGGACTTCAAGACCACCGGTACAAAGGACGGTCTGACCGCTACCCAGATGGATATCAAGTGCGACGGTCTGTCGTTCGACATCCTCGAGAAGGCCCTCATGCAGGCTAAGGCTGGTCGTGAGCACATCCTCAAATGTCTGACCGACACCATCGCAGAGCCACGTGCCGAGTTCAAGCCCCAGGTTCCCCGCATCGTACAGATCGAGATTCCTAAGGAGTTCATCGGTGCTGTCATTGGCCCTGGTGGTAAGATCATTCAGCAGATGCAGGAAGACACCAAGACCACTATCACTATCGATGAGGCCGACGGTGTTGGTAAGGTACAGGTATCAGGTCCCGATAAGGAGAGCATCGACGCAGCCCTTGCTAAGATCAAGGCTATCGTTGCAATCCCCGAGGTAGGCGAGGTTTACGATGGTGTTGTTCGCAGCATCATGCCTTACGGCTGCTTCGTAGAGATCATGCCTGGCAAGGACGGTCTGCTCCACATCTCAGAGATTGACTGGAAGCGCCTCGAGACTGTCGAGGAGGCAGGTATCAAGGAGGGCGACCACATCCAGGTGAAGTTGCTCGAGATCGATCCTAAGACCGGCAAGTACAAGCTCTCTCACCGCGTGCTCGTTGAGAAGCCCGAGGGCTACGTAGAGCGCGAGCGTCCTGCTCGTCGTGAGCGTGGCGAGCGTCCCGAGCGTGGCGACCGCCGTCAGCCCCGTCAGGACCGTGGCGATCGTGGCGATCGTCGTCAGCCCCGTCAGGACCGTCAGCCCCGTGCTGAGCAGCCCCAGGGCGAGGTTTATCGCGATCCAGCTCAGAACCATGAGCCCAAGGACTTCAGCGATGCCCTCGATCACATGGACTTCTAAAACGCAATACTAGTCGTTTCGTCGCCTTATATATATAATAAGGTGTAGCAATAGGCTCCGTTTTCCAATGCGAAAGCGGAGCTTTTGTTTTTCGTCTAGGGGCTAGATGAGTGCGTTCTAGAGTCTAGATGAGGTCATTCTAGAGTCTAGATTGGGTCGTTCTAGAGTCTAGATTGGATCATTCTAGAGTCTAGATCGGGTGCAAAAGTGGCACTTTTGGTCGGTAAAACTGGCACTTTTGATTGGTTATAGTGGCACTATTGCGTGCTTATAGTTGTGCTCTTAGATGCCGAAAGCATTGCTTTTCTGTTCTAATAGTGGCACTTAGATACTGGTACCGTTATTGTTTTTGTATAATATGTGAATACAATCCCTGATTTTGATGAATCGCTGTTTTGACAATTAGGGTGTATCAAATACATCTTTTTTTTGCTTATTTGTGTTAAAATTACACTTTTTTGTGTTCTGATGCAAAAAAAACTTTGAAAATTGATATGCAATATTAAAATTTTGCTTATATTTGCATCCGAAATCATTCGAAAGAGTGTGTTTTCAAAAACAAACATTTACTACTATATATTATATATTTACTAACTTCACAAATTTTAGCTTATGAAAATCTCAAAACTCTTTGTTTTGACCGCGCTTAGCCTCTCGGCCACAGGCGCGACAGCAACTATTGTGAACGGTGAGCGCCAGAAACCCGGGGTGCCACAGGAGTTTACAGAGTTTGTTAAAGGTGACACGGTGTATTTGTATAATGTTGGTGCTGACATGTTCTTCTGTGGCGCTAACGATTATAATACGCGTGCCAGTGTGGGTGAAAAGGGCCACAAGATCGCATTTGTAGAAATAGAAGATGGCGTACTTTTCCGTGACTCTGCGGAGGCCAAGGGCGCCTGGAAGGGTGTAAGTGTCGCACAAGATGCTGGCGATAATGGCATTTGGGCTGACCAGCCCGATTGGACATATCGTTTCTGGAACGTTACAAAGGTAGGTGATGCTTACCGTATTGAGAACGCTACAAAGACTGAGCTTAAGGACATGTTCCTTGGTTGGAATGGCCATGCAAACGATACCCGTTTGTATTTCTTCGCTGCCGATGAGCTGGGCGATACAGCGAAAATCGACTGGCAGTTCATGAAGCCCGAAGTTTATCAGGCTTACGAGGCATCTATCGCCGTCTTCCTGAAGGCTCAGGAGCTGAAGGTTCAGCTGGATGCTGCTAAGGAGAAGAATGTGAATGTAGCCGATCAGGAGGCTGTCTATCTGAACGAGTCTGCTACTATGGAACAGCTGGAAGAAGCCATCACGCAGGTGAAGGCTGCTATTGCTAAGGCTGCCGAGGATGCTGCTTCTGTAGCTAAACCTGCCGACCTGACTTCAAGCATCACCAATCCTAACTTCGATGGCCACGTGGCTACAGGTTGGAAGGGTGATGGACCTGGATGGGGTAATGGTGATCAGAATTTATCAGAGGTTGCCGAGCACTACAATAAGAACTACGACACCTATCAGGAGCTGGCCGACATGCCTAAGGGTGTATATATGCTCAGTGCCAACGGCTTCTACCGTAACGCTGCCAATGGCTGGGATGAGTATAAGAATGGCACCAATAAGTTTGCCAAACTCTATGCTGTGGCCGACGAAAAGGAGATGACACAGCCATTCACCTCACGTTGGTCTTGCTTGAACACACAGCCAATGGCCGGTGCAACCGCTTTTGGCCCTGAGGCTGAGGAGGCTGAAGTTAAAGTTGATGACGTCACCTACTATGCACCTAACAACCCCGCAGCTGCACGCCTCTACTTCGAAAAGGGCTGGTACATGAACAATCTGTTCTTCAGCGTTGACGGTGGCAGCGTGAAGCTGGGCGTCAAGAAGACCGAAGACAACAGTGGCAGTGACTGGACCGTATTCGACAACTTCACACTGACCTACTTCGGCAACAAGGCTGAGGCTTATCAGTACTGGTTGACAGAAGCTATTAAGAATGGCAATCAGTACGACAAGAATACACAGTGCACTGAATCATATCTGGAGGCTTATGAGAATGCTGCTGTTGGTGCTACCGCTAGCACTCGTGACGAGGTTCTCAGCGTATTGGCTTCTATCAAGACTGTCGAGGACTCGCTGATTGCCAACATCAATTTGTGGAAAGAACTGGCTGCTCTCTACACTGAAGCAGAAGCCGTTCAGACTGACAAGAATATCTCTGCCGACTGGAAGGAAGACTTGCAGGATGAAATGGCGGATGTGTATGATGCTCAGAGGCGTCATGAATTGAACAACGCCGAAATCCGTGACCTCATTGCTGAGTTTGACGACATTATCACTGAGACCAAGAAGCATCTGGCTCCTGGAACAGACTGCACCTACTACCTGAAGAATGCAGATTTCCAGAAGGGTGCTGAGGACTGGAGTGGTAGCCCTACCATTGGTGGTAACCCCAATAAGTGTGCCGAGGCTTACAATAAGAAGTTCGATATTTATCAGGAACTGAAGAATGCCCCTGTAGGTGTTTATGAGATTGAAGTACAGAGCTTCTTCCGCTTAGATCGTGACCAGACTGCTTATGATAGGTGGCTGGCAGGTACACAGACTGCTCCTGGTGTAGTTTACATGAATCAGGCTGAGACTCCTCTGAAGTGTGTATTCTCAGAGCCTAAGGCTGACGGTATTCTTGGATATGAAGCAGATGGCCAAACTCCTATTATGTACACAGAAGGTGGTGTTAATAAGTTTGAGGGCAATTGGTACCCCAACGATATGACCACTGCAGCAGAGGCCTTTGCAGCAGGTATGTATAAGACTTCAGCATTCGGTCTCGTAGCTAAGGATGGTGATCCTATGCGTATTGGTGTGAAGGGTGACTGCACTGGTCCTAACTGGGCTATCTTCGATAACTTCAAACTGACCTATCATGAGTACAGAGCAGATGTCGTACAGTCTGCAATGCAGAGCGCGCTGAACGACTTGAACACTGCTATCGATGGTAAGGCTTATGGTAAGAACGTTAAGGATAGTGTGACTCTGATTGCTAAGGCTGTTGCCGATGTAGACAAGGGAGACGGTAAAGCTATGTTCGCTCTCTTGACTCAGATCTACGAGCTGACTGATAGAGTAAAGACTTCTCTCGCACTGTTCGACAAACTGGCTAATTCGAATAAAAGTCTGGGTGGTATGCTCGAGAATCCCATCAACGATGCTGCTGCTCAGGATGCCGCAATCCTTTGCGATGAGATCACTGGTAAGATTGCTCAAGGCATTTTGACCGATGCTGACGCAGAGGCTTATCTGCTGAAGATTGCTGAAATGATAACGAAGGTTAACACACCTCCATATCTTGATGCTAGCGATGAAAACCCTGTTCCTATGACTTCACTGATCCAGACTCCTGGCTTCGAGAAGATCGAGAACGACGTGAAGACCAACTCTATCGAGGGCTGGGAGAACACTACTGGCTACAGCTTCGGTAACAGCGATAAACAGAAGGGTGCTTACGCTCTGGAGTTCTATCAGCAGACGTTTGATATGTATCAGGACATCATCGGTCTGCCCAACGGTACTTATGAAGTAGGCGTACAGCTGTTCAACCGTATCGGTGGTTTTGATAACGACTTTGCTGAATATACCAAGAATCCTAAGGCAGCTCAGGCTTACCTCTACGCCGTTAGCGGCGGCAAGACCAGCTCTGCTCCTGCAGTCTGCGCTACAGCAGGTGCTCTGACAAATGATCCTGCAATCGCTAATGAGAGCTCATACACCGCTGCAGGTACTACCTACTACATGCCTAACGACATGGTATCTTGCGGTCAATTCTTTGATATGGGTCTGTACAAGACCAGCCTCATCGTGAAGGTAACTGAGAACAAGCTGCGCATCGGCGTGAAGAAGTCAGAGCAGATCGGCGATGACTGGGTTCTGTTGGATAACTTCACCCTGACTTACTTCGGTGAGAACAGTCAGAAGGAAGCCAGCGACGATGTATCTGGCATCAACACCATCAACGTGCGCGGTGCTAAGTCTGAGTTCTTCACTCTGGACGGTCGCAAGACCAATGCCGCTCAGAAGGGCATCTTCATCCAGAAGATTGTTCTTGACAATGGCAAGGTGGTAGTACGTAAAGTACAAAAGTAATTAGTGGACTGATAATGAATTATCATCAACTGATATTCCTATAAAAGGGATCGGGGACAGCTGAAAATGCTGTCTCCGACCCCTTGTTTTATGTCATACAAGCCTTTGAAAACCTAAATGATCTGACCATGACAACACATACTACACAGTCTCCCGATAGGGGAGAGACAAACCCTGTTCGGCGCCTCTGCGTGCTGAACCCCAAAGAAGAAACAAAAAACAACTAATATAAACAACTAACACACTATGAATCGTACAACTATCGTATCGCAAGGACGACGGGTGGTGATGGCTGCCTGCTGCGCGTTGATAGGAGCCTCAGCACTGCAGTCGTGTAAGGACGACGTGCTGACCGGACAGCCCTCCTATTTGGGCAACTCCATCTACCAGCGCCTGCAAGAAGACGGCAACTACAACTACACGGTGCGCCTCATTGAGGACTTGGATTTGGCAGAAGTCCTCAATCAGACAGGTTCAAAAACACTTTTCGTAGCAGACGACAAGGCCTACGACGCCTGGTTCCAGAACAACGACTGGAACGTGTCACGCTATGAAGACTTGAATCTTTCGCAGAAGAAGTTGCTGCTGAAAAACTCGATGATAGACAATGCCTATCTGCTCGAGTTGCTGGGCAACACCAAGGGTACGCCTCCCAGCGAGGGTAAGGCCATGCGTCGCAAGACGTCAACCCACATCTATGACTCTATCCAGGTGCTGCAGCCAGCCGACATGCCTAACAATCCCGCATGGAATGCACTGCGTGCACGCGGCAAGGCCGTGCCCGTGCTGAAGGATGAGACGGCTGCCCCCATGATCCACTTCTTGCCTTCGTTCATGAGCTACCACAACATCACAGCCGAGGACCTCTCGCTGCTGACCAATGGTCATGCCACCTCTATCCAGGAGTCGTGGGTCAACGGCAAGCGCGTGCTGCCCAACTATGATGAGAATGGCAACCGCGTGGAGGGTCACGACATCACCTGTAAGAACGGTTACATCCACAAGGTGGACGGTGTGATTGAGTCTTCGCCCAACATGGCCGAGATCATCCGCAACCTGCCCGAAGCCTCTATCTGGTCAAAGATTCTGGACCGCTTCTCGGTGCCCTATCGCAATGTGACAGCCACCAACGACTATCAGGCCAACAAGGGAAAGGCAGCCGGTGCCGATAAGGATACGGTTTATAACTTCCGCTACCTGAGCAACCTGTCTGTAGGTCTGAAGCCAGTGAATACCGACGAGGATAAGCTGATCCCTTCTGACGAGATCGGTCTGCTGAAGTTTGATCCAGGATGGAACCAGTATATCTATCGCGACGATAAGGACTTCGATATGCACTTCGATGCCGGCGCCATGATCGTGCCCACCAATGCAGCTATGCAGAACTGGTGGAGCCCCACAGGTCCTGGTTCCGACCTCTATAATGAATATGGTGGCGACTTGGATCGCGTGCCCCTGAAGACGCTGGCCAAGCTGATCAACGTGAACATGCTGACCTCGTTCTACGAGTCGGTGCCTTCTAACTTCCAGAACGTGCTCAACGATGCCAAGGAGAGCCTCGGCATTAAGAAGGAAGACATCGTGAAGTGCTACATGGGTTGCAACGGCGTGGTTTACCTGGTTGAACCTAAAGATGCCGCCAAGCCCATCTTCACACCTGCTGAGTATGCTTCGGTGGTTTATCCTGCACTGGCACACAGCAAGACCATGAACGCCATCTACTGGGGTATTGAGGAGCTGAACTTCCTGCCTTACCTCCTGGCCATGGACCAGCACTACAGCCTGCTGTTGCCCACCAACGATGCCATGAAGTTCTATGTAGATCCCTACACCTACGGACTGAAGGAAGAGGCAACGGGCACTGAGACTCCCGACATCATCGAGTTCTTCATCGACCCCAAGGTGGCTGCACGCAGCACACAGCTGAAGGCATGGCGATGGAAGTCAACCATCGATGCCGATGGTCGCATCGTCAAGAACAGCAGCACCGACTCTATCGAGGTAGAGCGCAACGTCATCAAGAAGATGATGGAAGACCTGGTCGATCAGCTCATCGTGGTTGGCGACATCGAGAGTGGCTACAGCTACTACAAGACCAAGAGCGGCTCTATCATCAAGGTCAACGGCAGCGGCAGCAACCTGAAGGTGGCCGGCGGTTGGCAGGTGGAGCACAACACCAGCATCCCCGTGGTGAACAAATATCTGAAGCAGAACGGTAAGGCCTACGAACTGGAGGCTCAGGTACCCCTGGGTGCCGAGAAGTCGCTGGTTACGGTGCTGAACGAGCACAGCGAGTACAAGCCCTTCCTGAACCTGCTGAACAGCAGCTACTGCGACTTCCTGACACAGACCCTGTCTAACACCTATAACTGTGGTGGTAAGGATCGTGGTAACCAGAACTTCAAGCTCTTTGATAACTATAACTACACAGTATATGTGCCCGGTCGCAAGGCCATCGAGGACCTGCAGGCTGCTGGCAAGCTGCCTAAGTGGCAGGAGCTCGACGAGACCCGCATCGACTCTGTCTCTTCACCTGGCGAGAAGATCGAGATCAGCGTGATTGACAGTATCTGCACGGCCAACAACTGGTTTGCTGATGCCCATGCCCAAAGCGATGCCGACTCTACCAAGGTGCGTACCGCTGTGAAGAACGCGTTGACCACCATCGTTGACGACTTCATCCGCTATCATGTGCACGACCATGCCATTGGTATTGACATGGCACCCGAGGATGGCGTAGGTCCTAACTACGAGAGTATGAAACGCAACCCCGACAACGGACGTTTCTATCCCATCAATGCCACCTACACCAAGTCGTCTCTCTCTGTGAAAGACGCCAAGGGCAAGACCCACCACGTGGTAACCACTCCCGGACTCTATAATAATATTGTGCGTGAATATTGGTTCCAGGGCAACTATACAGAGAAAGAGCAGACGGCTCGCCTCTTCATGGGTAGCAATGCCATGGTACATCTGCTCGACGACTCGGGCGCACTGATGTATGCCGACATGAAGAAATGGACTGTGGCTGTCAAAGAGGCCCTCATTGCTGCTAAAGTAATTAAATAATCAAGGAGGAACGAACACTATGAAGATACTTAAATCCATGATATTCGTTCTGGCACTGTTGTTGTCCACAGCAGTAGGCGCACAGAACATTACGTCGGTTCACGGTACGCTGAGCGACGAGCTGGGTCCGCTGATGGGTGCTACCGTCTGCGAGATCGATGCTACGGGACGTATCATCGAGTCGGCCGTTACCGACCTGAATGGTAACTTCACCATGAAGATCCGTAACCCGAAAGACCACATCCGCTTCAGCTATGTGGGCTTGAACACGATCACGCAGCCTATCAATAAGACCACTTACAACATCAAGATGACGTCTAAGACCGTCTTGAAGGAAGTGACCATCAAATCAAAAAAGCGTGCCACCGGTAACTCGCTGCCTATCCCACAGCGAGAGATCTCGTATGCCACACAGACCATCTCCATGAAGGAGTTCGAGGGTCTGGGCATCACCTCGGTCGATGAGGCCCTGCAGGGTCGTATCGCCGGTCTGGATATTATCGGTAACTCGGGTGACCTGGGTTCGGGCTCTACCATGCGTCTGCGTGGTGCCTCTTCACTCTCGTCGCTGACCGATGCCAACCCGCTGATCGTGGTGGATGGCAACATCCGCGAGGTGAGCCTCGACAACTTCGATATGGCTGGTGCCAACAACGAGAAGTTTGCCGAGCTGCTGAACATCAACCCTGAGGATATCGCCTCTATCACCGTGCTGAAGGATGCTGCCGCTACGGCCGTCTATGGTTCGCAGGGTGGTAATGGTGTGATCGAGCTGACCACCAAGCGTGGTGTGCGCGGTAAACCAAAACTCACCTACACACTGAAGCTCACCGGCACCTATCAGCCAAAGGGCTACGACCTGCTGAGTGGTGACGACTACACCATGATGTTGAAGGAGGCTTACTTCAACCCCATGCAGGACGGTACGATTGCCGACAAGGATGCTATCCCTGAGATCAACTACATGGGCGACAACGAAGGCTTCACCGACTGGCGCGAATACCGTGCCAACACCGACTGGCGCGACGCTGTGACTCAGTGGGGTCTGCGTCAGAACCACTACGTTACCATCTCGGGTGGTGGTGAGAAAGCCTCATTTCGTATCGGTGGTGGTTTCGACCACGAGACCGGTACCATGATCAAGCAGAAGCTGAACCGCTTCTCTACTCGTGTGGCTCTGGACTACAACGTCAGCAGCCGTATTCGCATCAGCACCAACTTTGCGCTGACCTATACGAAGAACGACATGAACTCTGACAACCTGCTGTCTATCGCACAGAGAATCATGCCTAACATGAGCATCTATGTGAAAGACCCCGTGACGGGTCTCGACACCTCAGACTACTTCACCATGCGCCGTCCCCGCTACGATGGTGACCCCATGCGCGGCTCGGACGTGTTCGAGAAAGACCAGCGCACCTATGTCAACCCCGTGGCCAGTGCTAACCTGGCTAAGAACCAGCGCCGCACCTACGACATGTCGCCTGAGTTGGTGATCAACTACCAGCTGCTGGGCACCGACGAGGACCACTGGCAGTTGAACTGGCGTGGTAGTGTGTATATGAACATCTTCAACCAGTATGACGACAAGTACTATCCTTGGGAGCTGAACCCCGTAGGCGTGAAGGGTGGTGTGAACAGTGCCTCGAAGGGTTCTTCGAAGAGCGTATCGTTCAACACCAAGCAGACCCTGACGCTGACACCTGCGTTCACCAACAAGGACCACTCGATGATGATGATGGGACGCTTTGAGCTGACCTCTGGTTCGTCTAACGGACAGGCTACGGGTGCCAACGGTCTGGCTTCAGGCGTATCGACACCTACTGCCGGCGGTCTGAACTTCTCGCCCAGCTCATGGTACAACCAGTGGCGCTCCATGTACTACACCTTCTCTACGCACTATGCCTACAAGGGTCGCTACGTGGCCGACTTCACACTGCGTGCCGACGGTACCACGAAGTTTGGTCCTAACAACCGCTGGGGCTTCTTCCCCTCTGTTTCTCTGAAGTGGATCGTCAGCGACGAGCCCTGGATGCAGAAGCTGAAGCCAACACTCTCGATGCTGGCCATCCGTCCCAGTTGGGGTCGTGTGGGTAACCAGCCCAACCAGAACTATCTGTTCACCTCTAAATATGGTACCACCGACCGCTATATCGACATGGCTGGTATGGTGCCCTTGAACCTGCGTCTGACCGACTTGAAGTGGCAGATCGTATCAAGCTATAACTTAGGTATGGACCTGGGCTTCCTCGACGATCGTCTGAACATGACCATCGAGGCCTATAGCTCTACCACCACCGACATGCTGCTGCAGAACTACCGCATTCCTTCGAACGCTGGTTTCGCCCACGTTCCCTATCGCAACAGTGGTAAGATGCGCAACACGGGTTGGGAGTTCCACATCAACACCAATCGTCTGATCAAGGCCGGTAAGTTCATCATGGACCTGAATGCCAACTTCGGTAACAACCGCAACGAGATTCTGGAGATGGACGAGTACCTGCTGAAGAACCTGAACTCTACCTTCTCATACGAGAACGGCGAGTTCCTGCGCTACGTGCAGCTGCACAACCCATTCGGCGCTATCTACGGCTTCAAGTATAAGGGCGTTTATACGCACAACTACAACACGTTCATCAAGTTGACACCTGCCGAGCAGCAGGGCTTCCTCAACGGAACACTGCCCGACGAATGGTATGCTGAGCGTGGTTGGGAGAAGCGTCCCTACACCGCACCTGTGGCTATGAATGCCGATGGCAAGCTGATTCTCGATGCTACAGGCACACCCGTGCGTATGGTCTATAACTATACCAACGACAACACCGGTAAGAACGTGCGCTTCAACGGTGGTGATGCCATGTACGAGGATATCAACCACGACGGACAAATCAACGCACTCGATATTACCTATCTGGGTTCGTCGCTGCCTAAGCTGACTGGTGGTTTCGGCTTCAGCTTCAACTATGGCGACTGGCGACTCACCACCCAGTTCAACTATCGTGTGGGCAACAAGATTATCAATATGGCACGTCTGCGTGCCGAGGCCATGACTGGCAACGACAACCAGAGCCAGGCTGTGAACTACCGCTGGCGCAAGGAGGGTGACGTCACCTCTATTCCTCGCGCTATGCACTACTTCAAGGATGGTCCTTATTCATACAACTCGCTGGTCAGCGACCGCTTCGTGGAAGACGGCTCTTACCTGCGTATGAGCTATGCTCAGCTGTCGTATGCCATCAAGAAGAAATACCTCACCTGGATTGGTCTGAACCGTATTTCTCTCTATGCAAGTATCAACAACCCCTTCGTCATCACGAAGTACTCGGGTGTTGACCCTGATATCTCGAACGCTGGCTACGATCCCGCTATCGATAATGCGCAGACCCCACGTTCACGTTCATATACACTGGGTTTAACTGTTGACTTCTAAAGGAATTGATAATCGAAACAAAACATGACTATTATGAGAAGCTATAATATATATAAAAAGGTGAAGGGACTGGCACTGCTGGTTCCATTCTCGGGGCTCCTCTTCTCTTCGTGCAGCGATTTCCTGGAAATCAAGCCGCAGAACGAGATTGTGCTGGAAGACTTCTGGAATGAGAAAGCCGATATCGATGCTATCGTGGCCGGCTGCTACTCTGGACTGGAGGCTGATCCCATCATCCGCCGCATGATTGTGTGGGGCGAGGGCCGCAGCGAGAACGTGATGGCCGGTGGTAGCATCGACAAGGACGTGAACCTGGCCTATGTGCTCAACGAGAACATCACCGCCATGAACCCCTATACCACATGGGATGGGTTCTATAACATCATCAACCGTTGCAACACGGTGATTCACTATGCGCCCACAGTGGCTGAGCGCGACCCCGGTTACACCGAGAGTGAAATGAATGCCACCATCGCCGAGATGAAGGCGCTGCGCTCGCTGTGCTATTTCTATCTGATCCGCACATTCCGCGACGTGCCTTATACGGAAGAGGTGTACCTGGACGACGACCAGAAGATGGATCTGCCAGCAACGCCTTTCTACACCATTCTCGACAACCTGATTGCCGACCTGGAGGGTGTGAAGGAGAATGCCATTACGCGTTATCCCACCACCAAGCCTCAGTATCAGACTGGCCGTATCACCAAGTGTGCCATCTATGCCATGCTGTGCGAGATGTATCTGTGGAAACAGGACTACGACAACTGTATTCGCTGCGCTGAATGGGTGATCAACGACAAGTTGAGCCTGGCCAAGGAGCAGCAGGCTAACACCACATCGATGAGCTCGCTGAACAGCGGCAACTTCGATCGCACCAACGGCTATCCCCTGGTGAACAACGCCCTCGGCAGCACCACCTATGGTAATGCTTATAGTAGCATCTTCGTGAATGGCAACAGCACGGAGACCATCTTCGAGCTGGTCTATGACAATGACGAAGCTGGAAAGACGATGCTGGGTAACTCGGCTGTCAGCGTGTTCTATGGCAACAATACCAACGCCGGAGAACTGCAGCCCTCTACGGTTGTGATCGGCGACTATGCGCTGACCAGCGGCCGCGTGATCTATGAGGATAAGAACATGAAGTCCGACTCTCGTTTCTTCGTGAACTGCAACACATCGGCAGAAGTCATCGCAAAGTACACCTATAAGAACATCATGGTGACTGCCGGTTCTTCTACGCCTGGTTCATGGATCAATAAGTACGAGTTTGCCAAGATCAGCAATGTGGACCACCACTACAACAGCAGCAACTGGATTATCTACCGCTTGTCTGACATCATGCTGCTGGAAGCTGAGGCCTACTGTATGAAAGCGAAGGAAGGTAGCGACTTGGAAACCGAAGCCAGCAACAAGCCATTGCTGGACGCTGCCTTCAAGCTGGTGCAGGCTGTGAACAACCGCTCGATTGCACAGAACAACATCGCCACCGTGCAGTTGGCACGCGAGGACTATAAGACCAAGGCCCAGATGGAAGACCTGATCTATCGTGAGCGCCAGCGCGAACTGATGTTCGAGGGCAAGCGCTACTACGACCTGGTGCGCTGCTCGATGCGCGACGGCAACACCCAGCGCCTGTCGCAGGCCATGGCTCGCCGCGATATCACGAATGGTGAGTTTGTGCAGAACTTCTTCAAGAAAATCGATGCTATCTTCTGGCCCATCAACAACGATGAGCTGAAGGTGAACAAGAACCTGAGACAGAATCCATCGTTCGGTTCTGGAGAGAATCAGAGCTATGAGTAATGATGTTGAACACCTGAAAACTGAAAGATATGAAAATCAAGAATAATATCAAAACCATACTGATGGCTCTGGCCGCCGTTGTGACGCTGGGCACTATGAACAGCTGTTCTGACGAACCAGACAAGGAGAATTTCTACACCTTCACGGGTGAGATGATGAGCGACTATCTGAACAATCGCGAGTCGTTCAGCGAATTCAAGACCATCGTAGAGCGTGCCGGACTGATGGACCTGCTGGCAGGCTATGGCCACTATACGTGTTTCGCACCTACCAACGAGGCTGTGGATGCCTTCTTGGCTGAGCGCGGACTGACAAGCGTGGCTGACCTGAGCGATGAGGACTGCGATACGATTGCACGTACGCACCTGATTAATAACCTCTATTCTACTTACGAAATGTCGCAAGACCGTTTGCAGACAGCCAACTTCCTGGGTCGTTACATTGCTACTGAGCAGATGACCGACGACGACGATAATGCCATCGTGCAGCTGGAAGGTGTGACCAAGACCATCTTTGGCAAGACCGAGAATGGCGACTATATTCACCAGAACGACTCGGTGGAGAACGGTATCGTTCACCCCGTGGACATGGTGATTGAGAAGTCTAACAGCATGATCAGCGACCTGCTGCGCATGAACCCCAAAGTGTCTGTCTTCTACAAGGCCCTGGTTGCCACTGGCGTGATCAATGAAATCCAGGAAGTATCTGACGAGAGCTATGATCCCACCAAGTATATCCGTGAGTACTACAAGTCACACACTTGGAACGAGGTGGCCAGCGCTCCCGACAAGAAGAACATCGGCTATACGGTGTTTGTGGAGCCTAACGAGGTTTACCTGAAGAAGTTTGAGGAAGAGGGCATTGAGATCGTGAACAAGGACACGCTGAAGGCACTCTACGACCTGGCTTGTCTGTACTACGACAACAACGAGAACTATGCCGACGACAAAGGAAAGCACAGCTATAGCGACCTGAAGGCCGACAACAACGCCTTGAAGCGCTTCATCCAGTATCACATCCTGAACCGTCAGGTGGCTGGTACGGCCGACTTGACACCTATCGTGATGACAAAGACGGCCGAGGCCTTCGGTATCAGCACTACGATCATCAACCCCGTGGACTGGTATCCCACGCTGCTGCCTCACACCATGGTGAAGATTGAGCAGCTGACGGTGCGCACCGACAAGGCTGGTCGTGACAATAAGGGTCAGGGCTCTATTGGCGAGCGCTACATCAACCGCCGCTATGCAGCTCCCGACTTCACCTTCGAGGGTTCGCATATCGATGCAACGGTCGAGAAGAAGCCTGTGCACGATGGTCTGAACGGACACTATTTCTACATCGACGACGTGATTGCCTTCAGTCAGGACGTACTGGAGAAAGTGCAGAACATGCGTATCCGCATGGACTTCTCTTCGGTGTTCCCCGAGGTGATGACCAACGGTATGCGCCAGGAGGGTAACCCCTATGTCGATGATAGCAACACCACACCTGATGACTCTTCTACACCTAAGAACGGACGTAACTTCTACTTCCCCTTGGGCTATCTGGAAGGTGTGGACTTCAACAAGAACTGTCTGCTCGTGCTGCGCCGCCCACACACCAACTTCTGGTCATGGCAGGGCGACGAGTGGAACCTCTTTGGTGACTACGACCTGACTTTCCGCATCCCACCAGTGCCCTTCTCTGGCGAGTGGCAGTTCCGTCTGGGCTTCTGTGCTCTGGAGACCCGTGGTGTGATGCAGGTGTACTTCGGCACCGATCCTAAGAACCTGACACCTCAGGGTATCCCCTTGGACATGACGAAGTTCCTGAACTCAGAGATGTATCTGGGTAGCCGCTTCAAGAGCGATGAGAAGCTGAACGACTATAACAGCAAGACTGATCTGGAGAAGGCACAGGAACAGAAGATTCTGAAGAACCTGAAAGCCTATCGCGCCGGTACCTCTACCTACCACTTCAATCCTAACTCGGGTGAGAAGTTCTACTTCGCAGGTAACGAACGTACCTATCGTCGTGTGCTCTGTACGGCCCAGGTGGACTGCACGAAGGACTACTACATCCGCTTCCGTGTGGCCAGCGATGGTAAGCAGGGTAATAACAACGAGTTCATGCTCGACTACTTCGAGATGGTGCCACGTAGCGTTTACAGCGTAGATGGCGATGGCGATATGGAGGACGACCTGTAAAAAAAAACCCACCCCAACCCCTCCCCCTGGAGGGAGGGGAAAAGGGTAGTTTGTTCAAATAAGAAATACCAACTAATTATGAAACAAATGATAATAGAAAAGACCAAGAAACTACTTCGTTTCAGTGTCTATATGCTTCTCCCCATTTTAGGGGGAGGCTGGGTGGGGGTCTCTTGTACCGATGCATGGGACGACCACTATGATGGTACGGCAACGGGCGTTAGTAGTGGCACCATCTGGCAGGCCATCGAAAACAATAACGACCTGTCTAACTTTAAGCGTGTGGCTGTGGCCTGTGGCTACGACCGTGCACTGAAGAGTAGTCAGGTGTTCACCGTGTTTGCTCCCACCAACGCTTCGCTCACCGATGCACAGACCGAGTCGCTGATAGCCCGCTATCAGACCGAGAAGCTGCAGGGCATCGAGGATAAGGACAACTCGGTAGTGGTGGAGTTCCTGCAAAACCACATCGCTCTGTACAACCACTCGGTGTCGAGCACCAGCAAGGATACCATCACGATGATGAACGGTAAGTACAACGTGCTGACGGGCAATGGCATTGCCAATGCTAACTTCCTGCAGGATGGCGACCAGCTCAACAAGCTCTATAGCAACGGTCTGCTGTTCACGGTGGACCAGAGCGTGAAGTTCGTGCCCAATGTGTTTGAGTATCTGCGCAACGAGGGTGAGGGACTGGACAGCATCCGTAACTTCCTCTATAGCGGTGATCCCCTTTACAGCGACTCTAAGTGGAAGCTCTACTACAAGAACTTCATTGCTTCGAAGAGCGTAGAGGGTGGCATCGACTCGCTGGGTCGCACCGTTTATCTGGACTCTATCTCAGAACAGACCAGCAAATTGTTCTCTTCTATCGGTCTGCTGAACAAGGAAGACAGTACCTACTGGATGGTGGCTCCTACAAATACCGTCTGGAAGAATCTGGTAGAGAAATACAGCAAACACTTTGTTTACGACAAGACCGTGGACCGCATCCTGAGCGTAGGTAACATCGACTCGCTGAACTATGTCAACACACGTAAGGCGATTGTAGAGGGAACGGTGTTCAGCCGTACCATCAACAAGGCCGTGTTCGACGGCGCGTCGGCAGCCACCGACTCGCTGATGTCAACCAGCGCCATGCCTAGCTACGAGCTGCGCCGCTACTATTGGGGCAACGATAGCCTGCACTATTATCAGTACTTCGATCCTCGTGGTGCCAAGGGTGTGCTGAGCGGCACTACCGAGGTGGCTTGTAGTAACGGTAAGCTGCTGAAGGCTTCGCAGTGGAACTTCGATCCTCAGGAGACCTTCATCCAGACCATCATCGTTGAGGCTGAAGGCCAGAATGCCATTAAGGAGGTCAGCAAGTATCAGGTGAACGAGGAGACTAAGGACTCGATGCCTACCATCAGTCCTATTCCTAAGACCGTACCGAGTGCTTACGCAGACAACACACCTAATCCATACTATAATAAGGTATCAAACAATAAGTATATTGAGTTTGCACCTCAGGAGGGTATCAACCATACCGTGACGTTCAATATCACCGGTGTGCTCTCGAACGTGCCTTATGACATCTATCTGGTGACCGTACCTGCACAGGCCGAGACCAAGAACGTGTCTCCCTACCAGCGTCGTCCCACCAAGGTGGCTGCCTATATCAAGTATAAGGATGAGAATGGTGACGTCATAGGCCGTGGTAACGGTAAGAGCTTGGTTTCTAAGCTGGAGACCCCAACGGAGTCGGTTGGCTACCTGAAGCTGGCAGAGAAATATGTATTCCCCACGTCTAACTATGGCTTGACCGAGGATAACCCACGCATCACGCTGGAAGTAAGTACAGACGTGAAGAGTAGGGAGACTCGTCAGGATACAGGTACTCACTCTGCTGTGATGCGTATTGACTGTGTCATCTTGAAACCACATGTGGAATAATGTATGATTTTTAAACAACGAATTATGAAGACTATGAAGAAATATATATTGTTTGGAATCACGCTACTGATGGCACTTCCAATGAATGTATGGGCGCAAGACGAGTTCGACGACGAAGAAGAGGAAGTCGAGGTCAAGGCTCGCACGTTCACTCAGAAACAGAAGCAGTATGAGACACGTGTGGTCAAGGGTATTGTGCTCGATGCTACCACACGTAAGCCCATCAGCGGTGCTATTGTACGTGCAGCCGAGATCGACGGCTACAGTGTGCTCACCGAGGACAATGGTGCTTACGAACTGAAGGTACCTGTGTTCACTTCGGCTCTGTATGTGTCCACACCCGACTACAACCCCGTGAAGATTGGTTTGCAGCGTGTGGAGCAGCAGAAGACGGTGACCCTCTATCCCAGCACCTTTGCAGCCGAATATGCTGCGATGACCAATGTGCGTGGTGACTATTCAGCCACCGACTTCAAATACACCAGCGCCATTAATATCAAGGACGAGATTCAGAAGCAGCTAGGCGCACAGGCCTACACCAAGACACTGAGCGGCACACCTGGTATTGGTAGCGTGATGTTTGTGCAGGGCTTGAACTCACTCAATGTGAATGCACAGCCACTGGTTGTCATCGACGATGTGATCGTGGACCAGCAGTATGGTCGCGACATGTTGCACCAGGGCTACTATAACGACCTGCTGACCAGCATCAACCCTGCCGACATCGAAAAGGTAACGGTGATGCGCAACGGTACAGCCCTCTATGGTTCGAAGGGTGCCAACGGTGTCATCCTGATCCAGACCCGCCGCAACAAGTCGATGGCTACGCGCATCACTGCCACAGCCTCGATGGGCGTGGTGATGGAGCCTAAGTACTATGACATGATGAATGCTTCGCAGTATCGTGGTTATGCTTCTGAAATGCTGCGCACCACGAACACGAACATCCGTACGTTCAGCTTCCTCAACGAGGATCCCGACTACTACTATTACACCCCTTACCACCAGAATACCGACTGGAAAGACTATGTCTATAGAACAGCCTTCACACAGAACTACGGTATCAACGTAGAGGGTGGTGACGATGTGGCCAACTATAACCTCTCGGTAGGCTATACCGGCGCTAACAGCACCTTGAAGAATAACGAGATGAACCGCCTGAACGTGCGTTTCAATACCGATATCTCGCTGCTGAAAGAGCTGAGCGTGCGCTTCGATGCTTCGTTCTCTAACCAGACACGCAACCTGCGTAACGACGGTGCTCCTACCACCTATGACGAGGGTACGCCTTCTGCACCTTCATTCCTGGCCTATGTAAAGAGCCCCTTCATGAGCCCTTACAGCTACGGCCGTGGTCTGCTGTCAGACAACCACTGGGACATCACCCCCGAGACTTACTTGCGTGAGGCTTTGTCGGGCTACAGTGGCTACAACTGGCAGCTGGGTAACCCCGCCGCTATCCTGGAATACTCGGATGCTGAGAACAAGAACCGCTTCGAGAACTCACTGCTGAACCTCAGCGTGACACCGAAGTATATGTTCAATGCAAACCTCTCACTGAGCGAGCACTTCAGCTATAACCTGGTGAACACCCACAACCAGTATTATATTCCTATCAATGGTATTCCCGAATACTACGTGAAGAGTATTGGTGGTAATCGTACCAATGAGGTGCGCTCGCTGGCTTCTAAGCAGAACTCGGTGATGAGCGACACCCGTCTGGACTGGAACAACCGTTATGGTGCTCACTTCATCCATGCCTTTGGTGGCGTGCGTGTGAACTGGGAGAACTTCACCAGCAACACACAGCTGGGCTACAACACGGGTAGTGACAAGACTCCATTCATGAGTGGTGGCTTGAAGAACGTGGATGTAACAGGTGTGGAAGAGAGCTGGAACGCTATCTCATGGTATGCACAGGCTGAATATAACTACATGAGCCGCTACTACGTGCAGGCCAACCTGACCGTTGACGGTTCTACACTCTTCGGACAGGACGGCGGCGACTTCCGCCTCTTCGATGCTGCTTGGGGCGTGTTCCCCGGCGTGCAGGCATCATGGGTGCTCTCTAACGAGCCCTGGATGGCTGGCGTTAAGAATGTGGACTACCTGCGTCTGTCGGCTGGTTTCGATGTGAGCGGTAACGACAACATCGACTACTATGCTGCTCGCAGCTTCTTCCGTGCCAACCAGTACCTGCACGATGTGTCTGGACTGACCTTTGCCGGTATCGGTAACACGAAGATTCAGTGGGAGACCACACGCCGTATGAACTTCGGCGTTGAGTCAAGTCTGTTTGACAACCGCCTGGCTCTGAGCCTGAACTACTTCCGCTCTACCACCGACAACCTGCTCACTACCCAGTCGCTGGGCTTCCTGAGCGGTCTGGACGACAACTGGTCTAACTCTGGTAAGCTGAAGAACAACGGTTTCGACGTGACCGCCACCGTCAAGGTGCTGGCACAGAAAGACTGGCAGTGGCAGGTGGGCGCCAGCATGGGTCACTACAAGAACGAGATTACCGAGTTGCCCGACAACAACAAGACCATCAAGACCGAGCTCTATGGTGCTACCGTCCTGACCGAGGTAGGTCGTCCTGCCAACGTGTTCTACGGTTACCGCACCGAGGGCGTCTTTGCTACCACAGCCGAGGCTAAGGCCGCAGGTACCAGCGATCCTAACGGTTTGTACGTGCTGGGTGCCAACGGTAAGGACCACAACTACTTCGAGGCTGGTGACGTGCACTTCAGCGACGTGAGCGGTGATGGCGTCATCGACGAGAAGGATATGGTGGTGATCGGCGATCCTAACCCCGATTTCTACGGTAATATCTTTACTTCGCTGAGCTGGAAGCGCTTCAAACTGGACGTGAACTTCAACTACTGCGTGGGCAACGATGTATATAACTACATGCGTTCACAGCTGGAGGGCGGCAGCCGCTTCATGAACCAGAGCAAGGCCATGAACCACCGCTGGCAGGCAGAAGGTCAGCAGACCGATATGCCTCGCATCACCTTCCAGGATCCTCTGGGCAACAGCCGCTTCAGCGACCGCTGGATCGAAAATGGCTCTTACCTGCGTCTGAAGACGGCTACACTGAGCTACGACCTGCCTGTCAACTCTGAGTTCATCCAGGGCGTTCAGTTCTGGATCCAGGGCAACAACCTGCTCACGTTCTCAAAGTATCTGGGCACCGATCCTGAGTTCTCTACCTCTTCAAAGGTGATTGGTCAGGGCATCGACCTGGGTCGTCTGGCACAGAGCCGTTCTATCGTGGCTGGTGTGAAGATTAATCTGTAATGCTCATAATGAATGAAGAATCAAGAAATAAATAAGATTATGAAAATCAAGAATATATTTCGTAAAGGGGCTGGTTCAGTGTGCTGCGGCTTTGCAGCTGCCTTCATGGCGCTGCCCATGATGACTTCCTGCGCGGACTTCTTCGAGCCCGAGGCAGAGGATGTAATCTTCACAGACAAGGACCACCTGACCAACTGGACGGATACCGTGTATTCGCTGACTGGCATTCTGAACAAACTGCAGGTCATTGCCGACCGTACCGTGCTGTTGGGCGAGGTGCGTGGCGACTTGGTGGACCTGACCGATGCTGCCGGCTCTGACCTGCGCGATCTGGCCTTGTTCCAGGAGAAAGATGATAATATCTATAACTCGCCTCGCGACTACTATGCCATCATCAACAACTGCAACTACTACATTGCCAATGCCAAGACCGACATGCGCAACAGTCAGGACAAGTATGTGTTCATGACTGAGTATGCAGCCATCAAGGCGATCCGTGCATGGACCTACCTGCAGCTGGTGCTGAACTATGGCGAGGTGGCTTACTACGAGGAGCCTCTGCTCACCAAGGAGGCTGCTGAGGCTGCTGAGAGAGCACCTAAGCGCGATCTGGACTACATCTGCCAGGCTCTGATTGCTGACCTGGAGAGCATCCCCGTGCAGTATCGCACGGAGTATCCCGGTATCGGTAACATCCGTAACACGGACTCACGCTTCTTCTACTTCCCCATCGACGTGGTGCTGGGCGATCTCTATCTGTGGAGTGCTAAGACACCTGCAGAATACTACAAGGCTGCCACTTGCTACTATAACTTCATCAACAACCGCAATGGACTGGCGGCCAGCAGTTTTTACCCTGTGGGTATCAATGTCGTTCAGTGGCCTAAGGGTACTACCTCATGGGTATCTATCAACCTTTTGGTGGAAGATTTCTGGGGCGATGAGCGCTATTCTAACAATGGCGAGCTGATCACTATGATTCCTGGCGACTCTATTCGTGCCGAGGGTTACTATAGTGAGTTGCGTAACCTGTTCAACTCTACTACAGAGAACCTCTATAAGTACAGCATCACACCTTCTAACCGTTTGACGGAGCTCTCTGAGTCTATGGTTAACTGTGTGCTGGGTAACAACGGTACTACGGTCAGCTACTCGCCTAGCGGTCTTTCAGAAAGACGTTCAGGTGACCTTCGTTTGGCTTATTCTTGCGTTACTGATCCCAATGGCTATCGCGATCCTGTGACTGGCGATCCCGTAAGCACTCAGCTGATCAGAAAGTACAACACACGTAATGTACACATCTACCGCAAGCACATGGTTTACCTGCGTATGGCAGAGGCTCTGAACCAAGCTGGTTTCCCACGTGCAGCCTTTGCTACGCTGAGCGAGGGACTGGACAACGCTATCCTGCGCGACTCTATCGGTCGCACGATTCCTGAGGCCGACTCTATCAAGCTGGCTGCGTTCGACTTCCCCTCAAACAACTATCGTCGTGCTTCGGCCAACTTCTTCGTAACGCACAATGCTGAGCAGACACCTAACACCATCGGTGTTCACACCCGTGGCTCAGGTTATACGCCTATGAACGAGTTCTACAAGCTGATCAACGACACCGTTGAGACCGACGAGGCTAAGTATCGCAAGCTGACTGCCGAACAGCAAGCCTATGTAGATAGTCTGTTGCTGGACGAGATGGCACTGGAGTTTGCCTTCGAGGGTACCCGCTACTATGACTTGATGCGCTTTGCCAAGCGTCAGGCCAACCCCGGTGCTTTCATGAAGAAGCATATCGAGGCACGCAAGGGCAAGAAAAACTCTGCACCCGTTTCTCGCGATCTGAGCGATCCAAAGAACTGGTATATGACATGGAAAGGCAAGTTGGGCTACAAATAAGAAACTCAATATGAAATGATAAAAAAGCCGTTCGCCCATCGCGAACGGCTTTTTTGTTGAAAATGTTTTGGTAAATGAATTTTATTATTTATCTTTGCACTTCCTTTGATTGACCTAATAAATAAAAAAGTTAAAGCTAACAATTTAAAAATGAAAAGAATGTTTTTGATTCTGTCACTGTTGGTGATGACCCTGACAGTGGCAGCCGTACCAGCCAAGCGCGGCGTCGTGCAGACGTTGAAACTGGCCGATGGTACAGAAGTGAAAGCATGTCTTGAAGGCGATGAATTCGGCCATTTTTGGAGAGGTGCCGATGGAAAAGCCTACCGCAAGACATCCGATGGGACCTATCAGGCGATAGATCTTCAGGCCACCATCCATAGAGCCAAGGCAAACCGTCAGAAGATGAACGCAAAACGCGCTCAGCGACTGCCGCGTAGGGCAGAGAAGACTGGCTATTTTGGCAAGAAGAAAGGTATCATCATCTTGGTAAACTTCCAGAAATCTACCTTTGTTGCAGAGCACGACCAGGCACTCTTCAAGCGTATTGCCAACGAGTCTGGCTTTAGCGAGGGCAATTTCAAAGGTTCTATGTGCGACTATTTCAAAGATCAAAGTCGTGGACAGTTCGAGCTGGACTTTGATGTGGTGGGTCCTTATACGTTGAACCAAGATTATGCTTATTATGGTGAAAACGATCCGGAGCATAATGATAATGATAAGCACCCTGCGACCATGGTTGCTGAGGCTGTTAAAAAGGCCAATAATGATGTGACCGACTGGTCTGCCTACGACTGGGACAACGATGGCGAGGTGGATCAGGTCTATGTGGTCTATGCCGGTCACGGTGAGGCTGATTACCCCGATGATGACACTGTCTGGCCTCATGCCTATTCATTAGCTGCAGCCGCTAAATATGACGGTGATGGTCCTGGCCCTGTCAGCGTGAATGGTGGCAAGAAGGTAAACACCTATGCCTGCGGTGCTGAGCTTAATTCTTATGGTAAGATCTCTGGTATTGGTACCATGTGCCACGAGTTTTCCCACTGTCTGGGCTATCCTGACTTCTACGACATTGACTATACTGGAGGCCAGGGCATGGGCTATTGGGACTTGATGGATTCTGGTTCTTATAATGATGACGGCTATCAGCCTGCTGGTTATACCAGCTACGAGCGATGGGTGGCAGGTTGGATGGAACCCATTGTGCTGGAAGACCAGGATGTCAGCGTGAAGAACATGAAGTCGCTGCAGAATGGCGGTGAGAGCTACATCATCTATAACCAGGGTCACCGCGACGAGTTTTTCTTGCTGGAGAACCGCCAACAGGATGGCTGGGATGCCTCACTGCCCGGTGCTGGTCTGCTGATTCTGCATTGTGACTACGATGAAGAAGTGTGGTTTAATAATGAACCTAATGATGATCCCGCACGTCAGCGTTTCACCTGGATGCCTGCTGACAATAAGTATCAGTACGTTATGGAGGAAGGGAATAAATACTACTCTTTTGAAGGTATGAACACCGACCCCTTCCCTTATGGCAATCGTAATGCTTTCAACAAGAGGACAAGGCCTGCTGCTATGTTCTACAACAAGAACAGCGACATGAGCTACTATATGAACTCTTCAGTAGAGAATATTAAGCAAAATAACGATGAAACCGTGTCTTTTGACTTCATGGCTCAGCTTGCATCTGATTCACTCTCTGACGCGACCCTCTTCTATGAGTCTTTCGATGAATGTGAAGGCACTGGCGGTAATGACGGTGCGTGGTCTGGTTCGATAGCTTCATCTGCTATTAAGTGTGACAATGAAGGCTGGGTGTTCGAGAATGCTTACGGTGCATTAGGCTGTGCAAAGTTTGGCACCAAAGATAAGGCTGGTTTAGCCACCACCCCCTCGTTTGTTGTTAATGGCAGTGCCAAACTCACTTTCTCTGCAGGTGCATGGAATTCTAACAACGAACAAACCACGTTGCATCTCTCAGTGACTGGTGGCACGATAGAGCCGGCTGAAATCCAATTGAACAAGGGCTCTTTCGATGAATACGAGGCCGTGATTACTGCTAATGGCGCGGTAACCTTGTCGTTCAAAGGTGCAGAGATCAAGAGCCGTTTCTTCCTAGACGACGTGCTGGTGGAGAATCCGAATGCCACAGGCATCAGCGAGCAGAAAGTTGCCCGTCAGTCGGGCGCCGTCTATACCCTTGATGGCCGTTATGTAGGTCGTAATGTCCAGTCATTGGGACGCGGCCTGTATATTGTTGACGGCAAGAAGATTGTTAAATAAGCGATAAAACCGACGATATTAACGCATTAGAGCGGCATCATTCTCAGCGAATGGTGCCGCTCTTGTTATATGGTGATGCCGTTTTAAAGACACAAAAGTTTGTTTTTCTCAATAATTGTTCTTACCTTTGCACCCGATATTAACTAAACTAAGAACCAAATTCAATGAAAAGAGTAGTAGTTTTGTTTTTGATGTTTGTGATTGCCATACTTGTCATTATGACTTTCACAAAACCCAATGAATCGGATCACTATGTCACTGTACGCGTTGTCGCCATGAAGGTGGCAAGTCAGAAATTGGCTGCCGTGCCTGTGGCTGATGCTGTGGCAGACCAGTTGCCCGAGGAACTGAGAGAGAACTTGTCGGACGACATGTTTGATTCCCTTTCTGACATGGCGGTCGATATGGGCACAAACGCGGCTGTGAGTACGTTTGACAACTTCATGCGTCAGAACTTTGAGGTTCATGACTACAAGGTGGTGAACGTAGGCATAGTGAAGTATCACGGTATGAACGTGCCCATCACGATTGGCTTCTTTGGCAAAGTGAAGCTGTTGGTCGATGAGGCTAAGATACAAAGTATTCTTCAATAAATAGCTCCCAACAATGAAACAATTTTGGATAATCTTGACGACGCTGACGTTGTTTGTGGTCAGCGCAACGGTATGTCGCGCCCAACGTGTCAGCGAGGTGCCCCTGGCCGACCCCTATATACTTTTAGATGGCGATACCTACTATGCCTATGGCACAGGTGCCAAGGAAGGCATCGAGTATTACACCTCCAAGGATCTGCAGACGTGGCAGCGCGGCGGACTGGCGCTGCATAAAGACAACACCACCGAGCAGCAGTGGTTCTGGGCTCCCGAGGTGTATCATCGCAACGGGCAGTACTATATGTACTATTCAGCCAATGAACACCTCTATGTGGCGGTGGCCGATTCGCCCCGTGGTCCCTTCAAACAGGTGGGTGGGCGTATGATGAAGTCCCTGATAGGCGATGAGAAATGTATCGACTCTAGTGTTTTCCAGGACGAAGATGGTCGTTTATATTGCTTTTTTGTCCGTTTCACCGATGGCAACTGCATCTGGGCGTGCGAATTAGAGTCCGATGGCATCACGCCAAAGCAAGGCACGCTAACGTACTGTTTCAGTGTGTCGGCACCCTGGGAAGAGAAGTTGGGCCGTGTCAACGAGGGACCTTTCATGGTAAAACATAAGGGTACGTACTATCTTACTTATTCCGGAAACGATTTCCGCAGTCACGACTATGGAGTGGGCTACGCCACTAGTCAGTCGCCCATGGGTCCGTGGACCAAGTTCAAGTACAACCCGATTGTGCAGCGAGTTGACGGACTTTATGGCACTGGACACCATTCTTTCTTCACGGATAAGGACGGAAAAATGCGAATAGTGTTTCATGCACACTATTCAGTATCAGAGGTTTACCCGCGTGGCATGTATATCGGAACAATGAAATTTTCGCGCGGTAAAATGAAAATATTAGGTCAGAAATTGTTGTATCCGAACCAAAATGCACAAAATGACTGAAGAAATAAACAAAAATACAATTGTAATTAAATAAATAGTAGTACTTTTGCATCGTCAACACAAGACTATAGACATATAACACAAGATACAGATTCTTGATCATACATTGTTAGTAAATAGTTAGTAGTTTTATTTTTAGGAATTATTTGTTTTTTCATGAGCTTAGCCTCCCTGTGAAGGGGGGCTAAATTTCTTTTATGTGGTATCCTCTTTTCTTTTATGTGGTATCCTCTCGCTACCTCGCCAGTTCCCAGCTCTAAAAAGGGGAAAGGGCTGCCATCTACTTACTATAGTACCGCTATCGTCTTGCTATAGTGCCACTATCGTCTTGCTATAGTACCGCTATCGTCTTGCTATAGTGCCACTATTGCCTCGTTAAAGTGCCACTATTGATTCCATTCTAGACTCTAGAAAAGGTGATTCTAAACTCTAGAAACGATGATTCTAGACTTTAGATTTTGTCTTTCTAGACTTTAGATTTTGTCTTTTCAGACTTTAGAATCAGTTTAAAGACTTTAGTCTTACCTGTGAAAAGTGCTAGTATCAGCTTTTGATAGTGGCGCGATGAGTTGCTGAAACAAGGCAAATGATTGATGAGGTCTGGCCGAACGGGTGCTGGAATGCCTGTGTTTGCGCCTTTTTCAAATGGTAGGTCTTTTTTTTTAGTCAATTTCTTTGTTCATTTCGGAATAAGTTGTAACTTTGCGATAGAATGCTACGAAGAATACCTCTCTAGCTTAATGAATGGACAAAAATACCTAAGAGTTGGACGATAGTGCCGTAGTGATTAGTATATAATACGTACTTTTGCACGGTATTAATCAAACAAACAAATTGTAAAACATGAACTCTAGACTTTTGATCCTGGTTGGTGCCTTTGCCGCTTCCGTATTTGGCATGGCGACAACAGCTGTTGGACAGACCACCTACAAGAATCCTGTTGTAGATAACAGTCTGCCCGATCCCACAGTCATCAAGGCCGATGACGGTCATTTCTATCTCTATGCCACCGAGAATGTTCGTAACCTGCCCATCTATCGCTCCGACGATTTGGTCAACTGGACCTTTCTGGGCACCGCATTCACCGACGAGACACGTCCTCGCTTTGTGAAGCGTGGCGCCATCTGGGCACCCGACATTAACTATTTTGGTGGTCGCTACGTGCTCTATTATGCCATGTCAACATGGGGTGGCGAGTGGGAGTGCGGCATTGGTGTGGCCACTGCCGACAAGCCCGAGGGTCCCTTCACCGACCATGGTAAGATGTTTATCAGCAAGGAGATTGGCGTGCAGAACTGCATCGACCCCTTCTATATCGAGGAAAAAGGAAAGAAATACCTGTTCTGGGGTAGTTTCCGCGGCATCTATGGTGCCGAGCTCACGGCCGACGGCCTGGCGCTGAAGAACCCCAAGAAGCTATTTAAGGTGGCCGACACCTTTATGGAGGCTACCTATATCCTGAAGCGCGACGGCTACTACTACCTCTTCGGTTCGAGTGGCACCTGCTGCGAGGGCGCCAAGAGCACCTATCAGGTCACCGTGGGCCGCTCAAAGAAGCTGCTGGGCCCCTATGTCGATAAGCAGGGACAGCCCCTTCTGAAGAACCACCACGAGATTATCCTGCACAAGAATGATCAGTTTGTGGGCACCGGACACAATGCCGAGTTCGTCACCGACAAGAACGGACGCGACTGGATGCTCTATCATGCCTTCCATCGCGAGGACCCCGATGCCGGTCGTGTGTTGCTGCTCGACGAAGTGAAGTGGAAAGACGGTTGGCCATACATCGAGAACAGTGTGCCATCCACCGAACACGAGGCACCTCAATTCTAAGAAATACCTATGCGATACATCGTCACCATCATCACCGTGCTACTAGCGTCGATGGGCTGGGCGGGCAACTACCGCTTCCAGCACGTTGACAGCAAGAGCGGACTGCCCCATCAGCAGGTGGAGGCCCTGGCGCAGGATGCCAAGGGCTACATGTGGATAGGCACCCGCAACGGCCTGGCACGCTATGATGGTTATGACATTCGCACCTACTATCACACCTCTCAGCCCCATACGCTGAGTCATAACTTCGTGCATGGCTTGCACGTGGATCAGAAGAACCGCCTGTGGATTACCACCGAGAACGGCATCAGCCGCTATCGTCCCGATTCCGATGACTTCTGCAACTATGCCGTTGGCAAGGGCCTCTTCTGGTCTATCACAGAGACCAGCCAGGGCGACATCTTCTTTGGTGGCAACACGTTGTGCCGCTACGACGAGCAGCAAGACTCCATGATCACCATCCCCACGATGGTTACCGATTTTGTCAACTCGCTGGCGGTGGACCACAACGATAATCTCTACGTGGCAACCAACAGCACCATCTTCAGCTACGACCGCACGCTGACCAACTTCTCGATGCTGCCGCAAACCTACTATCAGGACTTCATGAAGGGCGCCCACGTCATCGTACCCCTGCAGTTCGACTCGCAAGGACGGCTGTGGATTGGTCGCAATGGTCAGGGCGCTATGCGTATCGACCTGAAGAGTGGCGCTACCAAGGTCTATCCAGCCGAGGTACTGTCCAGCGGCATCGTGCGTTGCATCACCGAGGACAACCGTCATCGCATCTGGTTGGGCACGGAGAAGGGTGTTAGCATTATCCATCCCAATGGCGAGATAGAGACGCTCAGTCACCAGTTGTCTGATGCCAACTCGCTGAGCGATAATGCAATCTATACCATTTTCTGTGATAAAGAGTCGAACATCTGGCTGGGATCCTACTTCGGCGGTGTTGACTATCTGCAGAACGACAACGACCAGATATTGCTGTTCAAGCCCGGCCTGCAGCCCAATCAGTTGAAGGCCCGTGTGCCCCGCACCATCGTTGAGACCACACCAGGCATCTTCTGGATAGCTACAGAGGATGGCGGCATCAACATCTACGACCAAGCCGCCAACCAGTTCTCAGTCTTTGCCGGTCTGCCCGCCAAGGCCAACAACGTGCACGGCCTCTATTATGATGCCGAGACTGCCGACATCTGGATAGGTACCCGCTTTGACGGGCTCTACCGCTATAACCTCAGAACCAAAGCTACCAAGCACTATTTCCGTTCTAACGGTCTGCCCTCTGAGGCCTGCTTCAGCATTGTCAAGCAGAAAAACGGTCGTATCTGGGTGGCTACGATGGAAGGACTCCGCTACTATGATGCCCAGAAAGACGAATTCCTCGTCACCGGTACCAAGGATCTGGACGAGACCTTCATCTATTCGCTTCACATAGACCGTCACGACAACCTGTGGGTCAGCGTCATCAACCATGGCATCTTCCGCGTGGATGGTCAGCGTGGCACGGTGAGCAGCATCAAGACCTCTGACGGCAAAGGACTGAAAGACAACTACATCATCTGTCTGTATCAAGACACGAATGGCACGCTGTGGATTGGCAACAACAACAACGGCCTGCAGTTTATGACCCCCGACGGCAAGATACACTCCATCGAGAGCGATATCCTGTCGCAGTGCACCATCTGCAGCATCGAGGAAGATAAGAGCGGACACCTCTGGATCAGTACCAGTAGGGGCCTGTTCAGCTATAGTCCTAAGACCGAAGCCATTGTACGCTTCTCGGCCGAGTCGAACGGTCTGCCGTCTAACCAGTTTAACTTCGCCTCCTCGTTGAAGGCCGCCGACGGCCGTATGTTCTTCGGCACCATCAATGGTCTCATTGCTTTCTATCCGAAAGATATCAAGGAAAAGACCGGTCCCTTCATCGTTCACCTGAAGCGACTCACCATCAATAATGAAGAGATTAACAGCCTGAGCGAGGACTCGCCACTGACGCGAGAACTCGATGAAACCGACAAAATTGAACTTTCTTACTCCGAGGCACACTCGTTCAGTATCGACTATAGCGTCATCATGCCAGGCAACACCTCGACCATCAACTATCAGGTGTGGCTCGAGGGCATAGACCGCACGTGGCGCAACGTGGGCACCGAGCGTCGCTTCTCGGGCTACAACCTGCCGCCGGGCACCTACACCCTGCACGTCCGTGCCAACAACAGCAACCGCGGTTGGGAGAACTGTCCCGAGAAGGTCATCACCATCGTGGTGGCCCCACCGTTCTACCGCTCCACCTGGGCCTATCTGTTCTATCTGCTTGTGTTTTTCGTGCTCGTAGCACTGACTCAGCGCCTGTTCAAGGTGCGCATGCAGGAGCGCAACGCCGTGCGCATTGCCAATATGGAGAAAGAGAAGTTGGAGGAACTCGACAAGGCCAAGTTCGACTTCTTCACCACCGTCTCGCATGAGCTGAAGACCCCGTTGTCGCTCATCATTGCTCCGCTGAAGAGTATGGCCAAAGAGACCATGAGCGAGGAGTCGCGCAACCATGTGAACATGATTATCAAGAATGCCAACAAGATGGAAGAGCTCATCGGCGAGCTGGTGACCTTCAACAAGATAGAGACAGACCATTTCTCGTTCTATCTTCAAAAGGGCAACCCGCTGGAATTTATCGAGCTGGGCATGGCCAACTTCTACGTAGCCTGCAGTGAGAAAGGCATCAACCTGAGCGTCAGCACAGAGAACAATGGTGAGGAGGTGTGGTTCTCGCCCTCTTATGTAGAGCGCATCCTGAACAACCTGGTCTCTAACGCCATCAAGTTCACCCCGCAGGGCGGTAACATCACGGTCAACGCCTGCATCACCGTCAAGAAAGACAGTCCATACACTTACCTCTGTTTCCAAGTGAAAGACACCGGCATCGGCATTGTCAAGGAAGAACTGGAGAACATCTTCACCCGTTTCTATCAGACCAAGCGCGGTTTCAACGCCAACAACAGCGGTTGGGGCATCGGCCTGTCGCTGGTGAAACGACTGGTCGATCTGCATAAAGGCGAGATACAAGTGGACAGCACCGTAGGGCAGGGCACCACCTTTACCGTCTGGATGAACGTGTCGGCCAATGCCTTCCCCGAAAAGAGCCTGATTACCGACGATAAGGTGATTAAGCCCATCGACCAGTATAAGTTTGCCCAGCCGGCCATCGTCGCCCCCACAGATAGCGTGCCGCTGGAACAGCATGAAGACAACGACCGCATGGCTATCATGATAGTCGATGACAATGCCGACCTGTTGCAGTTCCTGCGCGACTATTTCTCTAAGGAATATAACGTGCTCACCGCCACCAATGGTAAGGAGGCCCTGCAACTGGCCCACGAGCAGCAGGTGCAGCTGGTCATCTCGGATGTGATGATGCCCGAGATGGACGGCATCGAACTCTGTCGCACGCTGAAGGCCGACATGCAGACCTCGCATATCCCCGTCATCCTCCTGACCGCCAAGAGCGAGAGCAGCGATGTGCTCGAGGGCTATCAGAGCGGTGCCGAGGCCTACGTCTCGAAGCCCTTCGACCCCGACATCCTGCAGTTGCAGGTCAGCAATATCATGCAGTTGGTGGAGAAGCGCCAGAAGGAGATTGTAGATGCCGACAGTGCCGACATCGATGCCACCGACACGCTGGGCGAGCTCGATAAAGCCTTTGTGCAGAAAATGGCCGAGATTGTTGAGGCCAACCTAGCCAACAGCGACTTCTCGATTACCGACATCACCGAGGCGCTGGGCGTCAGTCGTAGTCTGCTGCACATCAAGATGAAGAACATCCTCAACATGTCCATGGGCGACTACATCCGCAAGAAGCGACTCGACAAAGCCTGTCAGATGTTGCAGAATGGCTATAACGTCTCCGAAACAGCCTACAGCACTGGCTTCTCAGATCCCAGCTATTTCTCGAAGACGTTCAAGAAACATGTGGGCATGAGTCCTACAGACTACTGTAGCAAGAAAAGTTAGAGTGAAATTCATTTTTACCTGAAATCTAAACAATATTACATATCAAATCCACCCTTTAGCTGTACATTTGCAGCGTCAAACCTAATTAATGGGAGTATATTACTACCTAACAATAATAATATGGAACAAAGAACATTTTCATGGAAAACTGTGCTGATGATGCTCTTCTTCATCCCTCTCGGGTTGCAGGCTCAGAGCGTGAAAGGCACGGTAACCGATGCTGAGACCAACGAACCACTGATTGGTGTCAGCGTCAAGTCGATTGACGGCAAGGGAATGGCAGTGACCGATTTTGATGGTAACTACTCTATCCAGGCCGGCAAGAACGAACGTCTGCAGTTTAGCTACATTGGCTATCTGCTGAAGACGGTGCCCGTGGGCAATAAATCAACCATCGATGTGGCCTTGTCGCCCGATGTTCAAACCCTGAACGATGTCGTGGTGATTGGTTACGGAACGCAGAAAAAGGCCGATTTGACCGGTGCCGTAGGCGTGGTCGATATGAAAGAGGCCGCCAAGACTGCTGCCACCAATATCTACGAGATGCTGCAAGGTCAGGTGCCAGGTATCTCTGTCTCTACCACCAGTCAGCCTGGTGTGATGAGTAAGGTGCAGATTCGTGGCGTCGGCTCGTTCAACACCGTTGGTCCTCTTTACGTCATCGACGGTATGATTGCCAACGATGCCAACCACCTGAACCCCAACGAAATTGAAACCATGCAGGTGCTGAAGGATGCTTCGGCGGCTGCCATCTATGGTGCTCGCGGTGCCAATGGTGTGATTCTCATTACCACCAAGCGCGGTAAGAAGGGCGAGCCCTCACTCGATGTGACCGCTACCTGGAGTGTTTCAGACATGCCGAAGAAGATAGACATGATGTCGGCCACCGACTTCATGAAATATAATGAACAGGCGTATATCAATGCCGGTGAGCAGTGGCCCGCCCATTACTATGCCGAGGACATGGTTGGAAAGTATATCCCCTCTACCGACTGGCAGAAGGCTAAGTTCCAGACAGGTTTCACACAGGACTACAACGTGATGTACCGTCAGGGTTCTGACAATGTCAACATGGCCATCGGTGGTGGTTATATGGATCAGACAGGTGTGATTGACGGACCTGACTATCGTCGTTTCACCGCTCGTATCAACAGCGATGCCACCTATGGCATCCTGAAGATTGGCGAGAACCTGACCTTCCAGCACACCATTCACCACGAGACCACCGGCGGCGGCTTCTGGAATGCCCTGTCGATGCCTTCAGTGATTCCCGTTCGCGACCCGAACGAGGGTTCTGGTCGTGGCGGCTACGGTTATGGTGGAACCAACTTCCTGACCTACACCTCGAACCCCGTGGGCGAGCAGGAACGCTATCAGGACCTGAGCATCAACAACCGTGCGCTGGGTAACGTCTATGCAGAGCTGAGCCTCTTCAAGCACTTTACCTATAAGATTAACTTTGGTATCGATGCATGGTTCGGTCGCCATAAGAACTTCGACTACGGCTATACGCTGCGCCTGAACTCGGTTGAAACGCATTTCACCAATGCCCTCTACGACAACCGCGACCAGCGTATCACTACTATCTTAGAGAACACGCTGACCTACCAGAACACCTTTGGCAAGCACAACCTCACCGTCTTGGCAGGTCACACCGCAGAGGATGTGAACTGGCACTGGCTCGAGGCCGTCGGCTACGACCAGAAGGTGCCCGGACTCGTTGAGATCGACCTGGCTGGCGAACAGCACAGCATGTCGGGCTCTGAGCAGCAGCGCCGTCAGTTGTCATACCTCGGTCGTATTGACTATAACTACGATGGCAAATATCTGGCTCAGTTCAACTTCCGTTCGGACGGTAGCTCTAAGTTCGGTCCAAACAACCGTCGTGGTTACTTCCCCTCATTCTCGTTCGGATGGCGTGTTTCTGAAGAGAAATTCTTCGAACCACTGAAGCAGACCATCAACAACCTGAAAGTGCGTGCCAGCTGGGGTAAGGTGGGCGACATGCAGTCGCTGGGCAACTATGCCTATATTCCCAGCATCGACCATAGCGGTCCTTACGAGGGCTTCTACGCCATCTTCGGTCCTTCAAAGAACGAGACCGTGCTGAACGGTGCCACCCAGAGTGCCATGGTCAACGTGAACCTGGGTTGGGAGACGAAGACCACTACCAACATCGGTCTTGACTTCAATATGTTCAACAACCGCCTCTTCGGTACGTTCGAGTGGTTCACCGCTAAATCTACCGACCTTCTGCTTAACAAGCCACAGTCGTGGGCCACTGGCGTAGGTTCTATCTGGACCAACTTCGGCGAGATGCGTAACTCTGGTATCGAGCTGACCTTAGGTTGGCGCGACAAGGCCGGTGAGCTGGACTATAGCGTCAGCGCCAACGTATCGACCGTACGCAACGAGGTGCTCCGCATGGGTGAGTCTTACGTGATGGATGCTTACACCCGTACAGAGGTGGGCCGCTCTATCAGCGACTTCTATCTGATTCCTTTCGCAGGCATCTTCCAGTCAATGGACGAGGTTTACGACCACACCACCACGCTGGCCGACGGAACCATCAAGGTGATTCAGCCCGATGCTAAGCCTGGTGACGTGCGCTACGTGGATGTCAACGGCGACGGCGTGATTGATACCAACGACCGCACATGGAGCGGCAGCCCACTGCCTAAGTTCGAGCTGGGTCTGAATGTCAGCCTGGCCTACAAGAACTTCGACTTCAACATGTTCTGGGCAGGTAAGTTTGGCAACAAGATCTACAACGAGCTGCGCAAGAACCTGCTCAACTTCAACGTCGATAATATTCCTGCCGATGCTGCACCTTGGACATGGGACAACCCATCTACGGAGTATCCCCGCATGCTGGCTGGTACAACATCTAACAATATCGGTTATTGCGACCGCTTCCTTGAGAATGGCTCTTATTTCCGCCTGAAGAACCTGCAGCTGGGCTACACCCTGCCTGCTTCGCTCACGCAGAAAGCTTATATCCGCAAGGTGCGTGCCTATATCAGTGGCACCAACCTGCTGACCATTACCAAGTACAAGGGTTACGATCCTGACATCATTTGTAATAATGTCTATTCTCAGGGCATTGACAACGGACAGTATCCTTCTAGCCGACAGGTGAACTTCGGCTTGCAAGTTACATTCTAATAATAAGAAAGGAGCAATAACATGAAAAAGATTATAGCAAATACAATGATTGCGGCATCGCTGCTCACTGGAATGACTGCTTGCAGCGACGACTGGCTCTCACTGAGCGATCCTAACCTGGAGACTGCCGACACCTTCTGGCAGACCAGCGAACAGTTTAACGAAGGACTCACCGCTGCCTATTCTACATGGCGTCGCCCCGGCTACTTCAGCCGTTGGTTCCAGGTGCTCACCGTGCTGCGCGGCGACGAGGGCTGGAGCAACAGTCCTAACCCTGAGTTCATCGGCGATGCCAACTTCGTGATGTCTTCATACAACTACGACAGCAACGAGGGATTGAACCTGCCCTGGCAGGCTATGTACAACAGTTTGTACTATGTGAACCAGGTCATCGACAATATGAACGACCACGGTTACAACCTCTTCGAGAAGTCCGAGGCCGACAAGATTCTGGGTCAGGGTTACTTCATCCGTGGCGTTGCCTTCTGGTCTATCGCTGGTATCTATGGCAGCGGTCCTATCCAGACCAGCTCTGTGGGCAATGGTCCTATCGGCACACAGGAAGAGCTCTACAAACAAGCTCTTGACGACTTCACCAAGGCTGCCGAGCTGCTGCCTACCACTTGGCCCGCTGCTGAGGCTGGTCGTGCCACCAAGGGCGGCGCACTGGGCATGATGGCACGTATGAACATGCAGTTGGCTGGCATGAAGTGCCACCGTCCTTGGGATGCTGCCAACCAGGATCCCGCTGCTGCCAAGGCCTACTGGCAGGCTGCCAAGAAGAATATCGAGGACATCTTTGAATTGGGTATCTATGACCTGGTGCCCAACTGGATGGATAACTTCACCGAGGCCAACGAGAATAACAAAGAGTCACTCTTCGAGATTAACTTCAAGGAGGGTACCGTCAATGGTAAGGAAGTGGGCAATCAGCGTCCGAAGTTCCTGGGCCTCTATGCCGGTGCATCATCGGGCCTCTCTTGGGACGACGGTTCCGCACGCTCATGGCTGCTCGACGAGTTCGACAAGGAGCGCGATAAGGATGGCAACATCGATATGCGTAAGTTCCATACCTTGTTCTATAAGGATGTCAATGAACCTCAGACCGTGACCGCCCTCTACTATGGTAAGACCTGGGACGAGTGGAACAGCGTAGAGCCTTTCGCTAAGTCATGCTACTGGAAGAAGTACACCAGCGTTGAGAACGATCCTTCTGCTACTGGCGAGGGTTATGTGACTGGTGTTAACATCCGCATTCTGCGCTTGGCCGACGTCTATCTGATGTATGCCGAGGTGCTCAACGAACTGGATGGCGACCGCGCCCTCGCCGTAGAATATATTAATAAGGTGCGCCGTCGTGTCAATATGAAGGACCTTTCAGCTAGTGACTACACCACCTACGACACACTGCTCGAGCAAATCAAGCATGAGCGCTTGGTAGAGCTCTGCGGTGAGTGCACACGCTGGTTCGACCTGGACCGCTGGGGCGACATCCACGATCAGGAGAAAATTAACAAGCTCGCCGAGCGCGATGCCGACTTCCAGACCTACCGATTGGGTATCAGTCACCTGTGGTGCATCCCCAACCATGAGATCAACAACTGGGAGGGATTGAAACAGAATCCTGGCTATTAAGAATTATGAATTAATTATTAAGAGTGAACAATTATGAAGAATATCATTAAATATATAGCTGCTGTTGCCTGCATGGGCGCTCTTGTTCCTGCCGGCATGACCAGTTGCACCGACATGGGAGGCGATGGTGTGGACTCCGTGATTTGGAACGGTAGTCAGAACCCCGACAACACCAGTTTCCATAATCCCGTGATAGAGCCCTCACTTGAGGCTGGAACAGTGGTGAAAGGTGCCAGCACGTTTGTTGCCATCTCAAGCACCACTCAGTGGGCCAAGGGCCTCACAAACTATTGTCCTACGCTGTCGTCGACAAACCTGATGAACTGGACCGTGGCCAACGATGCTTTCGAGAAAACAGCCATTCCATCGTGGAACGACAGTCGTGTGAACTCACTGTCTATCGACTATGCAAAGACGATAAAGATTTGTTTCTGGATGTTCTACACGTTGGAAGGTGGTGATGGTATTGGTTATGCTTTCTCAACTTCTGGACAGGGACCATATACAGATAAAGGCGTGCTGCTGACAGCTGCTGATGCAGGGGCAACCACAATTAAGAATCCATTCTTTATTGTAGCTGCTACAAACTATTACCTGTGCTACACAACTGAGAATGGTACCTATATTCAGAAGATTACCTTGAAAGGAGCTAAGGCTGATGCTGCCAGTGCAGCGCTTTCTGGAACCCGTACGCTCATTGGTAATGCTAATATGGACGATGTGGCAATCTTCAGAAAGAGCTCAAGCGAACTTTATTTGATGTTCACAGTGAAGAATGGTGCTAATACGGAAATCCGTTATGCTCGTGCAGGTAGCTTCACTGGGCCATATCTTGATAAGAGTGGCAATGATGTCGCTACAACCAGCAATGGAGAATTGCTTATTGAAGGTGGTGATGTTATGATTAATCCAGAGAATCCTATGCGTGCTTTCATGAATTCAGATCAGACTCACGTCTATGTGGCTTATAATGCTACAGAGGCGGGAACTGCTCAGATGAAGAGTGGATTTGCGCGCAAACCAATGCTTATTACTCCTATTGAATTAGGCGATGACGGCTGGTTCAAAAGCAGTGTAAAAGCACAAAAGGGATGGACTTCCCCACGTTACGAATAACAATAATAATCACGAGAGACGGAGCGCAGGCGTGAGCGTCTGCACTCCCAATCTCAAATACTAACTTAAACAACAAAACATTATGAAGAAATTATTTACATTAATGGCTGCTGCCGGTTTGGCACTGAGCGTGAATGCACAAAAGCAGATTTCTGTTGCCAGCGTGGACAAAGACATCAGTATTGACTATGCCAGTGGATGTGAGATTGACCTCAATAATGACGGTTTGAAAGAAGTCATTGTTGGCGGATGGACACGTGGCGAAGCACCAGGCATGATTGTTCTTGATGCTGACCAAAATGAGATAGAAACGCAAAATCAAGCATGGATTATTTCTTGGAATGGAAGTGCGTATGAGAAAAAGGAATTTATCAGCCCTGTTGGTATGCGTGGACAGATAGTTCCTGCAGATTTCAATGGTGACGGAAATATTGATGTTACGATTGGAGGAGAAGGCTATGATTTCTTTTCTGTCTATCTGAATGATGGAAAAGGTAATTTTGCTGCAGATCCTAATTTTGCCGTAAAGAATACCGATGGTGAGGTTATTGGATGGTATCCTCGTTCTGTCGATGTTGCTGACTTTAATCTTGATGGTCTGCCCGATATTGTAACTATCGGTTGGAGTGGTGTTGGTGGTGTCCGTCAGCCCAATTGTGGCGTTCTTATTAATAATGGAGATGGAACCTTTACTGCACGTGCTACGGATTTGATAGGTAATGGTGATATGATTTATGAGTTTGCTCTTTCCACTATCAAAGCTTATGATTTGAATAATGATGGTTATGCAGATTTCCTTCTTCAAGGTAATGTGGATAATCAAGGACGACCTTTTGACCGTACCTTTATTGCTTATTTGAATCTTGGTGTGGATACAGATCCTGCAGATGTCGTGTCTTTCTATGATATGGGGCTAACAGACATTACACATAACTACGGTAATGGTAATATTCTTGTTGCAGACTTCAATAATGATGGTAC
The DNA here is from genome assembly GCF_000621825.1 of Xylanibacter brevis P6B11. Taxonomy (NCBI): domain Bacteria; kingdom Pseudomonadati; phylum Bacteroidota; class Bacteroidia; order Bacteroidales; family Prevotellaceae; genus Xylanibacter; species Xylanibacter brevis. Next base: position 98,634 of record NZ_JHXG01000006.1, on the reverse strand, counting down.
ACCTGATGTTTTTGTTACTGGTGAAGATCCTACCAGTGCGTCAGGTCTTGGATTCCATCATGAATGGGATTACATTCCTATGATGATGTATGGAAAGATTAAGCAGACCACTGATGGTAATGAGCTATCCTATAGTGAATACATGCAGATGCCATTGCGCCGAACTAATACAAAGATTTTGAGCTCTACTAATGTAGGTATGCGTGCAATCGACTATAACGGTAATGGCTATTATGATCTGTTTTGGATGGGTTGGTGTGATCCGATGCCTGACAATACTGAATGCACGCAAGCTGGCTGGTTCCTTCCTGGTGGCGAGAATGGTTTCACCTCTTACCAGCGTATTCCTGGCGCATCTGAGCAAGCAGTTCTATTCCTTGACTATGGCAATGAGGGCTCTTTGAACTATATGATGACGGGTTATCATGCTGATGCTACTTACTTCACTAAGGCAACAGAGGCCAATCCAAATCCAGAATTCCCCATGGGACGTAACGCTGTCTTCACCAAGAATCCTTGGGACAAGGCTGCTCGTCCTGCTGCTCCTACAGCTCCCCAGGCAGAGGTTAACGACAATGCTGTAACACTGTCATGGACTCCTGCTGCTACTGCTCAGAAGAACGTTACCTATGAGTACTTCATCAAGGACGCTAACGGTAAGATTTACAATGGTGCTACCTCATTCATTGGTGGCGACAAGGACGGTGTGCGCAAGGTGCTCCGCGAGGGTAATGCCTTCATGAACACCAAGCTGACCCTGAACAATATCCCTGCTGGCGAATATACATGGGGTGTTCAGACCGTTGCTGCCGACCTGCAGGGTTCTACCTTTGCTACTGGCACATTCACTGTTACCAAGCAGGCGGATGGTATCAGCAATATGAACCAGAAGGCAGCTGTTGCCAACATCTTTACCATCGACGGTAAGCGTGTGGCTGCTGCCCAGAAGGGTCTCAACATCGTGAAGATGTCTAATGGCGAGGTTCGCAAAGTTATGAAGTAATCATTAATTAAATAGGAGTTAGGGTGGGAGAGCATCTCCCACTTTAACTCTTTTTCAACAAAACAATATAAACCGAACTAATATGAAGAAACTATTGCTGTCAGTCATGATGATGATGGTGCTGGGCGCAGCGTCAGCAGTGGCACAGACCGTCATCCCCGTAAAAGTAGATCAATATCCACCGCTGAAAGCCGTTGCCGAGACGGTCACTGTAGATGTCTCGCAAGGTGCCATCACCGTGGGTAGCGACGTCAGCGTGGAAGGTGGCGACGGCTCCTACACTTATCTCTGGACCAATGCTGCCGGACAGCAGGTGGGCAACCAGAAGACTTACGAGATTAATCATTGGGGCAACTATTATCTGAAGGTGACCGATGGTCACGGCTGTCAGGTCAGCGTGATGTTCACTGCTACCGACCCAGCAGGCATAGCTGCCACCGATATTCAGGATGTACAACAAATCAAGCTCTTCGACCTGAAGGGCCGTCTGGTTAAGAATACTCGTTCAATTACAACATATACCGATGGACTCCAGAATGGCACTTATGTGCTTTGTCGTATCTATGCCGATGGCACCGAGTCTGTTCAGAAAATCACTGTTAAAAAGTAACTCATGATGAAGACAAATAAATCCCTCCTCATATCTCTTCTCGCCCTGCTAGTAAGCATGGGCATTCAGGCACAGCGCACCATCACTAGCTATGCACGTAGTGGCGTGAAGACTACACTTAGTCTGGCATGGAACACCGACAACTATGGCACCATCCAGTGGCAGCAGTCTGCCGACCAGGGAAAGACGTGGACCAACATCAGTGGCGCTACCAGTCGTGAGTACGTGGTGACACCTTCGGCCGACACCTATCTGCGTGTGGTGGTCAGTGGCGATGAGGCTTGCGAACCGCTCACCGAGACCCACATCATCAAGGTCTTCACCTTCAGTGTGAGCCTTACACAGACATTGAGTCATGAGGCAACCTTCGAGGTGAACAACCTGACAATCGATCCATCGGCCGTAGCCGAATATGGCTTCTGCTATAACTATAGTGGTGTGAACCGCAACTATCGCAGCATGCAGCACGTGGCCGTAGGCCAGCAGTTGCCTGGTCAGTCGTTCGAGGCAACCTGTCCCGGTCTGCTTCCAAACAAGTCTTACAGCGTCCGCTTCTATGTAAAGACCCTGGACGGTTCCTTTATCTATGGTCCGGGCAAGCTGGTGGAAACTCTGCCAGGACTGGAGTGGAGCAGCGAGGATTGGACCATCACGAAGAACATGCTTCAGCCACATTTCAATATCTCTGGCTATATGGGTGCCAAGCCAACGATGAAGTTCGAGTATGGCACGGATAAGAACAACATGAGCACGGTGGATATTTCAACGGTCGATGCTGTTGCGCATAAGTATAAGTCAAACCTCCTGAGATCCTTAAAGTCTGGCACTACCTACTACCTGCGTGTCACTGCCGACATTGACGGCGATGAGCAGGTCATTGAGAAGACGGTTCGTACACTGACAGACTATAGTACCTATGAGGTAGATGAGACCGTGAAGCCAGCGTCTCACCGCATTCAGTGGAACAACCGCACTACAGCCATTCAGCTCAATCCTTCAAGTATTCAGGCTGAGTATCCTCGTGTGCTGCGTGTCAGCAAAGACACGCTCATCCTGACCTATCATGGTGGCGATGGTACTGGCAGCGTGGACCATTGGCACGACATCTATATCCATCACTCTTACGACAACGGTAAGACATGGACTGCCCCCGAGAAGATTCTCGACAAGACCAAGACATGGCTGTCTCACGGTTGGTATCGCTTCACGAATGCCGACATGGTGAAGCTGCAGAACGGCTGGATCCTGATGACGTGGTCATCGAATGCCAATCCCGAGACCAACGACAACTGTCAGGTGCTGGTCATGATTTCAAAAGACGGCGGCGAAACCTGGGGCGATCCCATCACGGTGCTGCGTGGTCGTGTGTGGGAACCACAGATTGTGCAGTTGCCCGGCGGCGAACTGGAACTGCTCGTGTCAAGCGAGAAACAATGGTGGGGCACTGGCGGCAATCTCAATCAGGAAATCGTGGTGTCGCGCAGTACCGACAATGGCGAGACATGGACCGCACAAAAGCGTGCCAGCTATAACCCCGGCAAGCGCGATGGTATGCCTGTGCAGGTGATGCTGCAGGGCAACAAGGGTATCCTGTTCAGCTACGAGAGCATTGGCAGTGGCAACAACCCCTCTATCTCTTGGCGTCCGCTCAACGGTGAGTGGGACAGCAGCGACTGGGACGAGCAGATCGATGATCGTCGTTGGGTGGCAGAACCCATCCGTGGCGGATGTGCCCCCTATGCCTTGCAGTTGGAAACCGGCGAGGTGGTTGTGATGGGACACCTGGATCAGAATGGCGATGTGTGGCAGACCAACCGTCTGAAGGTTTGTGTGGGCGACAATACCGGTCACAACTTCAAGTACACCACCATTCCTTTCTCGTCGCTGCCACGTGGCGAGGGTGCCTACTATGGCTCGCTGTTCCAGAAGGATAGCGACACCATCTGGTTGCTCTACTCTCACAGCTATTACAATGGCTCTACCTGTACCAAGAACACGGTGGAGCTGCTCGAAGGCAAGATCGTTGCAACTCAATAATGATTATATAATTAACTGATTTATGAACTACAGATTTGCTTTACTCTCGTTAGCTGCTGCTTTTGCCATGCAGGGCGCAGCACAGCGTTTCTACATTAGTATTAAGAAACCAGGCAACAATGCTGTCACCTATCATCTCTCTGAGCAACAGGGACAGCTGAAGGCAGCCAAAGATCTGCCCTTGACCATTACAAAAAATGTGAAGCAGGAAGGCGAAAGCCAGTTGCTTACCATCACTTTCCAGGCCAAGGATCAGGTGTACTTCAACTTCGGTGCGATGCTCCCCACGGAGTTTGCTACCGACGATTGCGACTTCTACCTGCCCGGTTTCTGGTATCACAAGAACCTTCGTTCGCCTAAGGAGGCACCATCGTTCCACACCTCAAAGAGCTGGAACGTGCGCGAAGACCGTCTGTCGTCGCCCCTCACCGGTGTGTTCGATGCTAAGAGTGGCCGTTCGCTCACCGTACTGCGTCAGATTGATGCTCCTGCCGAGGCACTCACCACCCATCAGGAGGGTGAGGTCATCGTCAGCGGCAAGACTTCACTGGGTTATCTGGGCTTCGACAATGCCACAGGCAAAGCCAGCCTGACCTTCGGCTATCCTTATATGGAGACGCCTAAGCGCTACATCCGCAAGCTGACGCTGACAGCTCCCATTCAGGCTTTTGCCAGTTTGGAGAAAGGCGCGAAGCAGAGCGTTACCTGGGTCATCACCCGTGGCCAGGCTAAGGACTACGGACAGTTTGTGGCTGATACCTGGAACTTCTGCATGGACGAGATCAACCCTCAGCCCATACAGCCGCTCTACACCGCTGACGAGATGAAAGCACAGCTGTCTAACTATTTTGCCAAGGGCTATGTTGACAAGTATGCCCTGAAGTATCACTCAGGTCACGGTCTGCGCTGCGACGACTGTATCCCTGTGGATCATGTGCAGCTGGGCTTCTGCGGTCGTGTGCTGCTCAATGGCTTCAATGCCTTGGAGTATGGCGAACAGCAGGGTAATTCCGAGTTCGTACGCATGGGACAGGAGATCTTCAATAGCTGGCTGGAGCATGGCTTCACCGCTCGTGGCTATTTCAAGGAGGACTTCCACATTGCTCGTGGCATTCCTGCCGACAAGGACTGCATCCATAGCATCCGCCAGCAGTCAGAGGCCGTCTATGCCGTGCTTCACTATCTGGCTTACGAGAAGAAACAGGGTCGCCAGCATAAGGACTGGGAGGTGAAGATGCGCACGCTGCTCAACCAGATGTTGCAGTTGCAGAAGGCCGATGGTAGCTTCCCCCGCAAGTATCGTGATGACCACAGCGACGTAGATGCTTCTGGCGGTTCTACCCCCAGCGCCACCTCAACACTGGTCATGGGCTATAAGTTCTTTGGCGACAAGCGCTATCTGGCTGCTGCCAAGCGCACCATCGACTACTTGGAGAAGAACATCATCTCTAAGAGCGACTATTTCTCTTCTACCCTCGATGCCAACTGCGAGGACAAGGAGGCTGCCATCAGCGCCGTCACCGCTACCTACTACATGGCGATGGTCACCAAGAAGCAGGAGCGTCAGCACTACATCGACCTCTGTCAGAAGGCCACCTACTTCGCCCTGTCATGGTACTACCTCTGGGATGTACCCTTCGCTAAAGGACAGATGCTGGGCGACCTGGGCTTCAAGAGCCGCGGTTGGAGTAACGTATCTGTAGAGAACAACCACATCGACGTGTTTGTCTTCGAGCTGCCCCACATCGTGAAGTGGCTGGGCGAGGAGTTGCGTGAGCAGCGCTTCACACAGGCCTACAACCTCATCTACTCTTCGCTCAATCAGCTGTTGCCCACACCCGAGCGCCTTTGCGGCATCGGTGTACCGGGCTTCAACCCCGAGGTTGTTCAGCACACCAACTGGGACTACGGTCGCAATGGTAAGGGCTTTTATAACGATATCTTTGCCCCCGGCTGGACCGTTGCATCGCTGTGGGAGATGTATAGCCCCACCCGCACCTCGTCGTTCCTGACCACGAAGAAGTTCTAAGTGAACCTCGTCATATCATTGCAGAGAGGATGCGCCCTTGCGCATCCTCTCTTTGTATTATCATAGTTATGCTTTCGTCTTGTCATAGCGGTGCTCCGAGATAAAAAAAGCGATGAATTGTGAGGTTTATCGGAATTTTTATTTATTTTTGCAACCAGAACTATTAACTTTATATTGACGACTATGGAACAAGGATCTTTTGTAGAGATATGTGGATATATAGCCACTATTTGTATGGTTCTGGGCTATCTGCCTCAGGCCATCACCACGATTCGTACCCGCAATACCGATGGCATTGCACTGCCCACCTTTCTGATGATGGGTATTGGCGGCATTGCTTTCATGTTGCAGGGACTGCTTCACGAGCCCGACATCATCTGGTCGCTGTTTCTCACCAATCTGGTGACGAGCACTTGTAGTCTCATCGTGTTTGCCATCAAAATGTATAACGACTATTTCAAATAGCATGTATTGGAGACTGACCTAGGCTGTTTTCCCACTAAATAGTGGCGTTTCGGTCATCTAAAAGCGCCAGTTTGCTAGTTCACGACTTAAGTCAACAGATCTCACGACTCCAGTCAACAGATCTCACGACTCCAGTCAACAGATCTCACGACTTAAGTCGAAAGATCTCACGACTTAAGTCGAAAGTTGCCAGAGTGCCACTTTTAACGCACTAAAGTGCTACTATCAGCAAGTCAAAGTGCCACTAATCGCTTGGAATAGTGGCACTTTGGCATAGGAACCCCGCTGCCCAGCGCGTCAACCCCCGCTATTACTTAAAAATAAGGAGTGAGGAAGGCAGCCTGTGGTGTTGTGAGTTTTCTTTTTCATTGTTTTTGTGTATTTAAAAAAATCCCGAAAGCCATGCTATGTGCTTCCGGGATTTTATAATGAGATTTACCAATAACTATTTGTCTTTCTTAGGCAGGTGGAATCTGTATTTGTTGGTGAACAACTCCCTCACGGTGTTAATCTCCAGGAACTTGGTGCCACCACATTCACCAACATTACCACTCAGATAGGCAATCTTGTCGTCGTCTTCCAGATAGCCCTTCTGGCGCAGCATGCGTACGGCAGCCAGGAAGAGCTCTTCGCTGTCAATGTGTTCCTTCTGATAGACGGGGATCACACCGTAGCTGAGGTTGAGCAGACGCTGCACCTTCTCATGATAGCAGATGGCCAGCACGGGGTTGGGACCACGGAAGGCTGCCAGCGAACGGGCGGTGAGACCCGTGGTACAGTCGGTGATAATGCCCTTTACGCCGAGTTTCTCGGTGGCCTCGATAGCGCTGTGCGACATGAACTCGCGGATGTCGCAATCGGCAGACAGCGGAATCTCGATGTCGTTCTCGCGCAACTTGTCGCGCTCGGCCTGCTCGGCAATCTGTGCCATCGTGGTAACGGCCTCGATGGGGTACTTACCGCTGGCGGTCTCGCCCGAGAGCATCAGCGCATCGGTGCGGTAGTAGATGGCGTTGGCAATATCGGTCACCTCGGCACGGGTGGGTCGAGGATTCTGAATCATGGAGTGAAGCATCTGGGTGGCCACGATAACGGGCTTCTTGGCCTGCACACACTTGCGGATGATGCGGCGCTGAATGCCGGGGATGCGCTCGATGGGTACTTCGATACCCAGGTCGCCACGGGCAATCATGATGCCATAGGAAGCCTCGATAATCTCGTCGATGTTGTCCACACCCTCCTGGTTCTCAATCTTTGAGATAATCTTGATGTCGGAATTGTAGGCATCGAGGATGGCCTGTACAGCACGTACGTCGGCAGCTGAGCGAACAAATGAGTGGGCAATGAAGTCGATGTCGAGCTCAATGGCCAGCATGATGTTCTTGCGGTCTTTCTCGGTGAGGGCAGGCAGGTCGATGTGAATGCCAGGCACGTTGACGCTCTTGCGTGAGCCCAGCACACCGTCGTTCTTTACCTGAGCCACGATTTGCGGACCACTGATGCCAATGACCTGCATATCGAGTGCACCGTCGTCGAAGAGTATATGGCAGCCTTCATGCACATCGGCAGCGAAGTTCTTATAGGTGACGTTCACGATGTCGTGGGTGGTCTCCATCTCTGGGCGGCCAAAGATCTTCACCACGTCGCCCGTCTTATACTGGATGGGCTCTGCACAAGCGGTGGTGCGTACCTCGGGACCCTTGGTGTCAATCATGATACCGATGTGATGACTCACCTCGCGCACGTTCTTTACAATCTGACGGATGCCCTCTTCTGGAGCGTGCGCAGTGTTCATGCGAACCACGTTCATACCTGCATTAAAAAGCGAACGAATGAACTCTGTGTCGCAACGTCTGTCGCTGATGGATGCTACAATTTTAGTCTGCTTCATATAATCTTTTTACCATTGTACCTGAATTCGACTGCAAAGGTACAAAAGATTTCTGAAATAACGGTGAGTGACAGGTAATTATTTGATATATTTCAAGCCGTTTTTGAACAAAAAACTGGAAACATCCTTGTGAAGGCAATCGAATGCACAAAAAGTTTGTCGTCAATAGTTTTGCGTTTACAATTATTAGTTGTAACTTTGCGCCAAAATTCAAGGGGTGCCGGAGTCTGTTGGCCGGCTGAGATGATACCCTCTAAACCTGATGCGGGTCATACCGACGTAGGGATGGAATTGTCAGCCAGCGCAAGCACGCACACCCCGTAACTCGATAATAATAACATAAAGAAAAGGGATGAAAAGGATTCTTTTGGGATTAACAGCATTCACAGTCGTGAATGTAATGGTAGCCGAACCTATTGATTCGTTGAAAATGGAGCAACTGCACGAGGTGGTTGTGAGTGGTGTGCGCACGCAGAAGAACGCCCCCTATGCGGTGGCTAATGTGAAGCAGAAGGAGCTGAGCGCTTTCTCTTCTTCGGGACGTGAGTTGCCTTTCTTGTTTGCTCGTACGCCGGGTGTGACGGCCTGGAGTGAGAACGGCATGGGCACGGGTACGACGAAGTTGGCCATCCGTGGTGCGGGCGATTCGCGTATCAACGTGACGCTGGACGGTGTGCCCCTCAACTCGCCCGAGGACCAGTGTGTGTTCTGGGTGAACATGAACTCGTATGCGTCGATGCTGCAGTCAGCACAGATACAGCGTGGCGTGGGCACCTCGACCAATGGCGACGGCGCCTTTGGCGGAACGGTGGCGCTGCAGTCGAAGGCGCCATCGATGAAGGCTGGGGCAGAGCTGAACAGTTCGTTCGGAAGTTATAACACATATAATATAGGTGGAACCTTTACGACAGGCCTGATGTTCAACCACCTGGTGGTGGACGGAGCCTATCACACCACAGGAACGGGCGGCTATGTGCATGGCACCGCTGGACGCTCGGGTTCTTACTATGGCGGACTGACCTGGCTGAACGACCGACTGCAGGTGAGCTATAAGCATTTTGGTAACTTTGAGAAGACGGGACAGGCCTGGAATGGTGTTACGCCTGGTGACGGTGACCTGTCGTTGATGGACGGCACCTGGGGTGCCAATACCGGTATCAAGGACTATGCCGATCTCTACAAGGCAGGGCTGGGACGCTATAACGACCTGTATGAACACATGGTGAACTTGGGCAGTGAGTTCGCCCGCGATGCCGAGGGCCGCTACATCACCGAGCGCTATCAGTTGAACGACGGCACGCTGTGGAGCGGTGCTACCGATAACTTCTGGCAGGGACACAACATCCTGAGCGGTGTGCTCCAGTTGACCGACCGCTGGGCTGCCACACTGACGGCTCACTATACCCACGGTCATGGTTATTATCAGGACCTGAAGTATAATAAGAAGCTGGCTAAGTACGGACTGGAGCCTTTCTTCGACGCACAGGGCAACCAGGTGAAGAAGAGCACCTTTATCCGCAAGAAGGGCATGAGCCAGGATGCCTATGGCGTGCTGGGCAGCGTGAGCTATAAGGATCTGCGCTGGAATATCATTGGCGGTTTCTCGCTGCAGCAGTTCAAAGGCGATCACTACAGTCGCCTGACCTATGCTGAGAACAAAGAGCTGCACGACGCCCGCATTGGTCGCGAGGGATACGACATGAACTACTCGGAAGCTACGAAGAACGATGCCAACGTCTATCTGAAGGCTGCTTATGAGCTGACCAGCAACTGGAGCGCCTTTGTCGATGCACAGTATCGCTATGTGGGCTATAAGACGGACGGCACAAACGACGCTTTCTATACCAACGGTGCCGGCAAACTGGTGGCTCAGCAACTGGATGTTGACGAGACTTATCATTTCTTCAACCCCAAAGCTGGCGTGAGCTACAACCATGGGCCACACCATGCCTACGTTTCGGTGGCCATGAGTCATCGCGAGCCAGAGCGCAACAACTTCACCGACAACTACAACTATCCCTTCCCCAAGGCTGAGCAGGTGATAGACTATGAGGCGGGCTATAACTTCTCATCGCGCAACTTCCGTGCTGGAGCTAACTTCTACTATATGGACTATAAAGACCAGTTTGTGAAGACGGGTGCCATGAGTGACATCGGCGAGGCGCTGACCACCAATATCAAGGACTCTTATCGCATGGGTGTGGAGCTGACCGCTGCCTGGGACATCTGTCCGCTGCTGACCATTGAGGGTAATGCAGCCCTGAGTCAGAACAAGATTAAGAACTTCGACGAGGTGGTAGAAGTGGACTGGCATGGCGTGGAGACCTTCCACTACGACAACTCAACACTGGCTTGTTCGCCATCGGCCGTGCTGAATGGTTTTGTGGACTTCCATTATAAGGGCTTCAAGGCTACTTGGCACACCAACTACGTGTCGCGCCAGTATCTGGACAATACCGAGTGTCGCGACCGCTCGCTGCCTGCCTACACCTTCAGCAACCTCTACCTGAGCTACACCTCGAAGGTGAAGAAGGTGGCTCCGCTGAAGGAGGTGGAACTGGGACTGACGTTCAACAACGTGTTTAACGCTCACTATGCTACTGCGGCTTATGTCTATTCTTGCATAGCCAGCGGCAGTCATCCCAACGACAACCGCTACTATCAGCTCTACTTCTTCCCCATGACCACCGGTACGGCCATGGCCAACCTGACGCTGAGATTCTAACACAAGATGATGATTGTTGACTATATACAGACACACCAGCTCGAGTGCTTCTCTATGGCACTGGGGCTGGTGTATCTTTGGTGCGAGTATCGCGCCAGCATCCTGCTGTGGTTCGTGGGCATCGTGATGCCACTGGTGGACATTGTGCTCTACTGGCAAAACGGACTCTATGCCGACTCGGTGATGGATGGCTACTATGCTGTAGCTGCCATCTGGGGCTTTTGCATGTGGCAGTGGGGAAAAAAGGAAGGGACGAACGCCTCTAAAGGAAAGGAGGAACACTTGGAGATAGGCCATTTTCCTATCGCTAAGCTGCTACCTGTGACGGCGGCTTTCCTGGCCGTCTGGGCCATGGTGTGGCTGTGGCTGACGTACGGCACACCGTCTAACGTGCCCATCAGCGACAGCTTTGTCAATGCCCTGAGCATCATTGGCCTGTGGGCATTGTCGAGAAAATACATCGAACAATGGTTTATTTGGGTGGTGGTGGATGCCATCAAGGTGGCACTCTATGCCTATAAAGGCATCCCGGTGAAGGGCAGCTACTATGCTATCAGCGTGGTGATAGCTGTGTTGGGCTATCAGAAATGGCGCCGGATGATGCAGAAACGGGCTGCTAACCCAACCACTTGCTGAGTCTGTCGAGGGCTATCTCGGTCTGCTCGTGACTGTTGAACGCCGTCAGACGGACATAGCCTTCGCCACTAGGACCAAACCCTACGCCCGGGGTACACACGACATGGGCGCCATAAAGCATTTCTTCGAAGAAGCGCCACGATGAGGCTCCGTTGGGTGTCTTCATCCATAGGTAGGGCGCATTCTGACCGCCATAGACCTCGATGCCCAGTTTGGTGAGCACGTCTTTCATGTGGCGGGCATTCTCCATATAGTAATTGATGGTCTCGCGAACCTGCTGTTTGCCTTCGGGCGAGTAGGTGGCCTCGGCACCTCGCTGCGTGATGTAGCTGGTGCCGTTGAACTTGGTGCACTGGCGGCGATACCACAACTGGTTCAGATGGATGCGCTCACCGTTGAGGGTTGAGGCTGTCACCTCGTGGGGCACCACGGTGTAGCCACAGCGGAGGCCGGTGAAACCTGCTGTCTTGGAATAGCTATGAAACTCGATGGCGCACTTGCGGGCTCCTTTGATCTCGTAGATAGAGTGGGGCACGTCGTCGTCCTGAATGTAGGCTTCGTAGGCAGCGTCAAAGAAGATAAGGGCATCGTTGTGCAGGGCGTAGTTCACCCACTGGCGCAACTGCTGCTTGGTGAGGGCGATACCCGTGGGATTGTTGGGATAGCAGAGGTAGATAATGTCCACGCGCTGCTTGGGTATCTGCGGGATGAAGTTGTTCTCTGCGGTGCAGGGAATATAGAAAACGTTGGACCAGCGGCCGTCCTCAATGGTGCCGGCGCGGCCAATCATCACATTAGAATCGATATAGACGGGATAGATGGGGTCGGTGACACTGATGCTGTTGTCCCAGCGCACCAGTTCCTGGATGTTGCCCGTGTCGCTCTTGGCACCATCGTTGACGAAAATCTCGTCGGCATCCAAGTGAATACCACGTGCCAAGAAGTCGTGCTTCAGAATGGCATCGCGCAGAAAGTCGTAGCCTTGCTCGGGGCCATAGCCGCGAAAACCTTCCTCGGTGCCCATTTCATCGACGGCGAGGTGCATGGCCTGGCGCACGGCAGGACAAAGGGGCTGCGTGACATCACCGATGCCTAAGGTGATTACGTTGACGCGTGGATTCATAGTGCGGAAGATCTTTACCTTCTTTGCTACATCTGCAAAGAGGTAGTTGTTGGGCAGCTTCAGGAAATGTTCGTTGACTAATGCCATAAGCGGTCTGACTCTATAATAAACAATGATGGTGCAAAGGTACGAATAATATCTCGTTTCTTTGCACCAATCTTATTTAATTTGTGTTGTGTTGCGACGGGATTTGTGGGGCAGAACCGAGGTTCTTGGCTGCAAAATTACTCATTTTTTATACAAGAATGGGATGAACGACGTGTTCTTTTATCTTAAAAATGGCAACAAGTAACAAAGTGTAATAAACGATTATCGCGCTTCTTACAATCCGAAAGGATAATATTGGTAAAATGTAACAAATCGTAAATATGTGGAGAATTATTGTTCTTTTATGGGGACGGATAAAGGATAAAAAGCCAAGGTGATATGGCTAAGATGATATGAAGATGATAAAAATACAAAAATTCTATAAAAGATTTCTTGGTGTAATGAATAATAGTTACCTTTGCACCAAAACTAGATGATGAGTCCTGGAATGTTACATAGGATACCTTCCCGATTGCTTTTCTTGTTCTGCTCTTTGTTGAGTTGGATGGGTATATGGGCTCGAAAGGGCAATGACGACCAAGAGATGGAGATGCGTTCTCGTTCGGCGAGAGATGTGTCAAGGTCGGTGAGAGATGTGTCAAGGTCGATGAAAGATTATCCGGAAGGTCTGGAAGGCCTGGAAGACTTGGACGATACGCCGATCAGTCTTTGGGACTCTATGGCGTCAAACGTCACCGTGGAACTTATATTCTGGTTGGTTGTTTTGGTGATAGCATGTTATGTATTTGGAAAAATTTGGAAAGGCTGTAGCTATTTATTGATATTGTATGCAGCGATTATGTACTTTATATACATTAATGACTAGGTTATTATTTTCTTTTTTCTTTTTGATATCCGCGATGGGCATGAGTGCTCAGGGTATGGTGCGCGGATTAGTGGCTGATAAGCAGACCGACGAGGTGCTGCAGTTTGTCAACGTACGAGTGACCGATGCCAACGGTAAGTTGGTGGGTGGCGGAATGACCGATGAAAAGGGTCATTTCGGAGTAAGTGGACTAAAGGATGGCGAGTATAGCCTGCAACTGTCGTTTGTGGGCTATAAGCCTGTCAACAGGACGTTTCAGATAACGCCCCAGAAGCGCACGGCGCATTTCAACCGCGTGTTTATGGCGGTAGATGCCCAGACGCTGAAGGAGGTGCAAATCACGGGCCAGCGTTCGCAGATGAAACTGGAGGTGGATCGTAAGACCTTCACGGTCGATGAGGTGCTGGCGGCTGCCGGTGGTAGCGTGACAGACCTGCTCGAGAATATCCCCAGTGTGGAGGTGACGACCGACGGTGAGATATCGCTACGCGGCAACTCAAGTGTTGAGGTATGGATTAATGGTAAGGCCAGTGGCCTGACCAGCGACAACCGTGCTGAGATTCTGCAGCAGATTCCTGCCGAGAGCATCGAGCGTATCGAGGTTATCGACAACCCCAGTGCGAAGTTCTCGCCCGAGGGAACAGCCGGTATTATCAATATCATCTTGAAGCGTGATCGTCGTGCTGGCTATTATGGTTCGGTGCAGACGGGTGTGAACCAGCAGGGCGGTTGGAACCTGGGTGGTAATATCAACTACTCGTCGAAGTGGTTTGATGCGTTTGCCAACGTGGGCTATCGTCGTCGTAAGGGCGATGGTGGCAGTAAGAGTGAACAATACTATAAGGATGCCAACGGCAACCGTAGCGACTATCAGATGATTGACGGTGAAGATAATAACCGTGGTGGTGGTCTCTTTATGCGTGGCGGCCTGACCTTCCACATGACCGACAACGATGACTTGTCGCTGACGGGCATGATGATGCGTGGTAACCACTCTAACGATAATAAGACGACTTATCGCTATGGTAATGTGGTGACGGGCGACGACCGACAGATGCTGCGCACCACAACGGGCGATGGCGATCATCATATGTACAACGGCGAACTGTCGTTTACGCATAAGTTCAACGAACAAGGTACGCATAAGCTGGATGCTTCGCTGTCGTTCAACAAGTGGACCAGTGATGGCTCTAATACTTATCGCAACGATACGACCTACTTCGATGGTAGTGCGCCTACCTACAGCCTGCAATACCGTCCGATGAATATCAACAACCAGGCTTGGGAGGCCAAGGTGGACTACGAGAACCAGTTGACCGAGGCCTTGAAGCTGGAGGCTGGCTACAATGGTCGTTTCTCGCACGAGAACACACCGCAGGAGTCGCAGATGTGGAACCATACGACTCAGCAGTATGAGGACGAGCCTTATTTCTACAACCGCTTCATCTACGACATGGATGTGCATGCACTTTATGCCACAGGCAACCTGAAGGTGGGCCGTATGGGCATCATGGCCGGACTGCGTGGTGAGTATTGGCGCGTGGATACCAAGAGCCGTGACTACTATGGTGCAGAAGAGCCTTTCAAGAAGGACTATTTCCAGCTGTTTCCCTCGCTGTTCTTGAACTACGAACTGACGAAGACGTCACAGTTGCAGTTAAACTATACACGTCGTCTGCGTCGTCCTTGGGGTGGACAGCTGAACTCGTTCAAGAACACACGTGATGCTTCGATGATAGAGTTTGGTAACCCTGAGCTGACACCTGAGTACACCAACTCGTTCTCAGTGAACTACCTGAAGACGTGGGCTGCTCATACGTTGTCGCTGGGCACCTACTATCGTCCAACGACCGACGTGATGCAGCGCGTGCGCTATCAGGGCACTTACAATGGTCAGCCAGTGATGTTTATGACCAACCTGAACGTGGCGAAGAGTCAGAGCGCTGGTGCCGAACTGATCCTGAAAGATAAGTTCTTCCGCATTCTCGACCTGACCACCACGCTGAATGCTTACTATTATAAGCTGGATGGCTTCTCTACATTGGTAGAGGGACAGACCGTGACTGGTGCCAGCGATGAGAACTTTGCTTGGGATGCCCGCGTGCTGGCTTCTGTCATCCTGCCTTACAGCATCTCGCTGCAGGCTACGGGCAACTACCGTTCGCGTTCGGTGATCACACAGGGTTATCGCAAGGCCAACGGCAGTCTGGACCTGGGCGTGAGAAAGACTTTCCTCGATAAGATGTTTGCTGTGGCGCTGAACTGGCGCGACGTGTTCAACACCCGTCAGTTTGAGAACTATACCGAGGGTCCCACGTTCTGGCGCCATCAGAAAAACTGGCGCGACCCGCGCATCAATCTGCAGCTGACATGGAACTTTGGCAATATGAACCAAAAGAAACGTCAGGGACGCGATGAGATGCAAGGCGGTGAGGATGATACCGAGAGCTTTGGCGGTTACGAACAATAAAAATAAGGTGTCATTCCTTTGTGGTGTGGAAAGAATGTAGTAACTTTGCACCCAGAAATCGTTAATTATTAAATAAGTAAGGACTAAATATGTCATATTTCTTTTCTTCAGAATCGGTGTCGGAAGGACATCCTGACAAAGTGGCCGACCAGATTAGTGACGCACTGCTGGATCAGTTTTTGGCCTACGATGAAAAGGCGCATTGTGCCATCGAGACCTTCGTGACGACAGGTCAGGTGGTGATCATGGGCGAGGTACGCAGTGATGTGTATATCGACCTGCCAACTATTGCAAGAAAAACTATCAAGAAGATTGGTTATACGAAAGCAGAATATCAGTTCGATGGTAATTCGTGCGGTATCCTGACGGCTATCCATGAGCAGAGTGCCGATATCAACCGTGGTGTGGAGCGCGAGGATGATGAGAATCAGGGCGCTGGCGACCAGGGTATGATGTTCGGATATGCTACCAACGAGACAGAGAGCTATATGCCTGTGTCGCTCGACTTGGCCCACCTGATTATGATCACGCTAGCCGAGATTCGTAAGGAGGGCAAGGTGATGACTTATCTGCGTCCCGACTCAAAGAGTCAGGTCACGGTGCAGTATAGCGATGCCGGTATTCCTGAGCGCATAGACACTATCGTGGTTTCTACACAGCACGACGAGTTTGATGAGGACGAGCCTATGCTCGCTAAGATTAAAGAGGATGTGATCAATATCCTGATGCCTCGTGTCATGGCGAAGATTCACTCAGAGAAGGTATTGGCCCTCTTTGGCGATGATATTAAGTATTACGTGAACCCCACTGGTAAGTTTGTGATTGGTGGTCCTCACGGAGACACCGGTCTCACGGGTCGTAAGATCATTGTAGATACCTACGGTGGTAAGGGTGCACATGGTGGTGGTGCCTTCAGTGGTAAAGACCCTTCGAAGGTGGACCGTTCTGCTGCCTATGCCGCTCGTCATATAGCCAAGAATATGGTGGCTGCTGGTGTGGCCGACGAGATGCTGGTGCAGGTGAGCTACGCCATCGGTATGGCTCAGCCCATGAATATCTATGTGAACACCTATGGTCGCTCGCATGTGAACATGAGTGATGCTGAGATTGCAAAGCGCATCGAGAAGTTGTTTGACCTGCGTCCAAAGGCTATTGAGCGCAGTCTGAAACTGCGTCAGCCCATGTATCTGGAGACGGCGGCTTATGGTCACATGGGACGTCAGTCTGAGGTGGTGACAAAGACCTTCACCAGTCATTATCACGAAACAAAGACGATGGACATCGAACTGTTTACATGGGAGAAACTGGACCGTGTAGATGATATCAAGCGTGAGTTCTCGTTATGAATGATACCCTGGAGGTAGCGGCACAAACTGGCATCGACCAGTTGAATATCGCGAACTTCGTTTCGAGAGACTCTATCAATGTGGTGTCAGGAATAGGTGTTGCAGGCGACCCTATCCCTGACACCATTACTAATAGCACTTTTTTCACGCTGTTGCTGTTGGTGTGCTTCATGGTCTATGTGGTCTCGATAGCACGTAGCTTCAGTTATACAGGTCATCGCCTGAGGGAGCTGTTCTACACCTCTCGCGAGGTTGATTCAATGGGTGATACCAGTGAAGAGAAGTTTTTTCAGGTGTCACTTATCACGGTGAACTGTCTGATGCTGGCTTTCTTCTCCTTCTGTTGGGCCACACGGAAGTTGGGACTTGCCTTTCTTAGCGACAACCGCACGCTGTTCTTGTTGGCAGCCTTTAGTGGTTTTGCCCTGTACTTTGTGTTTAAATGGTTGCTCTATTCTGGTGTGAATTTTGTCTTCTATAGGAGTAAAGAGAACTTACATTGGATGAGAATACAACGCTTCCTTTGGGTGCTGGAAGGCGTTATAACTCACCCCGTTATACTGCTGTTGGTGTATTTTGATTTATCCATAGAAAAAGTGGCTTTTTTCTTCATTTTAGTTCTTATTTTACTTAAAATAATAGCATTTTATAAGGTAAAAAGCATCTTTTTCGTTCAAAAAGGCTTATTTTTGCAATCTTTTTTGTATTTTTGTGCCCTCGAAATCGCTCCATTCGTGGCCTTGATAGGTTTTATGGAGAAGATTGTTGATACTTTATAAAATAAAATATTAGGACAAGAGATGATCAAGAAGATTTTGGTTTCACAACCGAAGCCTACGAGTGAGAAATCACCCTACTTTGATATAGCATCACGATTTGGTGTGGAGTTGGTGTTCCGCCCATTTATCAAAGTAGAGGGTATCAGCGCCCGTGAATTCAGAACACAGAAGGTCAGCATTCTCGACTATACTGCTATTGTGTTCACCTCTCGCCATGCCATCGATCACTTCTTTGCATTGGCAAAAGAAATGCGTGTTGCAATCCCCGAAGATATGAAGTACTTCTGTGTGACAGAGACCATAGCACTCTACATTCAAAAGTACGTGCAGTATCGCAAGCGCAAGGTGTTCTTTGGTACAACGGGTAAGATTGATGACCTGATACCAACCATGGTAAAGCACAAGACCGAGAAGTATCTTGTTCCTATGAGTGATGTACACAACGACTCTGTGGCTCGTCTGCTTGACTCTAAGAAGCTGAACCATACTGAGTGCGTGATGTATAAGACGGTGAGCAACGACTTCACCCCCGAGGAGGTTGAGGCTTTCGACTACGACATGCTGGTGTTCTTCAGCCCTGCAGGTATTGAGTCGCTGACCAAAAACTTCCCCAACTTCGACCAGGGCGAGATTGCTATCGCCACATTTGGTCCTGCCACAGCCAAGGCGGTGCAGGATGCTGGTCTGCGCTTGGACTTGTCTGCTCCTTCAGAGAAGTATCCTTCTATGACAAGTGCCTTGCAGCATTTCCTGATCATGCAAGAAGATTAAAAGCATATAATATTATATATTGTGACGGCTTCGGCTATATTCCAGAAACGAGAGCGAATCGTCAGCCGGAAACTGATGGACGAACTCTTTTGTGGTGATCACAGTCATGCAGTGGTTGCCTATCCGCTAAAGGCCGTCTATTTAGCTAAAGAGCACCTTGATGGGCAAGTACCGGTCGAGGTGCTCATTAGTGTTTCTAAGAAGCACTTCAAGCATGCGGTGGATCGCAACCGCGTGAAGCGCCAGGTGCGCGAGGCCTACCGCAAGCAGAAGCAGCTGTTGACCGAAAGGGTGGGAGAAGACATGATGGTTGCCGTGGCATTCATTTGGATGTCCAACCAACATATATCTTCTGCCGAGGTGGACAGTCGTGTGAAGCATATCCTGACGCGCATCGCAAAGAAGATTGGGAATGAATAGTGTGCGTAAGTTGATACTGACCGTGCTGAAGTGGCTGTTGCTGATGCCTATTATCTTCTATCAGCGCTGTATCAGTCCGTTTACGCCTCCTTCCTGTCGTTTTACCCCCACTTGTTCGCAGTATGCCAAAGAGGCTATCATTAAGCACGGCCCCTTTAAAGGACTGGCCCTGGCTGTTTGGCGCATCCTGCGTTGCAACCCGTGGGGCGGTTCTGGGTATGATCCGGTGCCTTGATACATCCTTTTCCCTCCTAAGTCGCTCGCTTATTCGTACCTTTGAACTTCGTTCTTAGGTACTCCCGTTCGGAAAAACTCAAATTAATTTGGTTTTTCTCTCACTTATTCGTACCTTTGAACTTCGTTCTTAGGTACTCCCGCTCGGAAAAACTCAAATTAATTTGGTTTTTCGCTCGCTTATTCGTACCTTTGAACTTCGTTCTAAAGTACTCCCGCTCGGAAAAACTCAAATTAATTTGGTTTTTCGCTCGCTTATTCGTACCTTTGCACTCTCAGAGATAAATAACGAAAAATTAAGCATATACGATGAAAAAGAACTTCGTTGAAGAACTGCGCTGGCGCGGTATGCTGGCACAGATTATGCCAGGCACAGAGGAACTCTTGCAGAAGGAGATGGTGACTGCCTACCTGGGCACCGACCCTACTGCCGATTCACTGCATATTGGTCACTTGTGTGGTATCATGATGCTGCGCCACTTGCAGCGCTGTGGCCATAAGCCCATCATCCTGGTGGGTGGTGCTACGGGTATGATTGGCGACCCTTCAGGTAAGAGTCAGGAGCGCAACCTGCTGAACGATGAGACCCTGCGTCACAACCAGGAGTGCATCAAGGCTCAGGTGGCTAAGTTCCTGGATTTCGATAGTAAGGAAGCTAATGCTGCCGAGATGGTGAACAACTACGACTGGATGAAGAACTTCACCTTCCTCGATTTTGCACGTGAGGTGGGTAAGCATATCACCGTGAACTATATGATGGCTAAGGAGAGCGTGCAGCAGCGCCTGAACGGTACGGCTCGCGACGGTCTTAGCTTCACCGAGTTCACCTACCAGCTGTTGCAGGGCTACGACTTCCTGTATCTGTATCAGCACAAGGGTGTGAAACTGCAGTTAGGTGGCAACGACCAGTGGGGTAACATGACCACGGGTACCGAGCTGATCCGCCGTACACTGGGCAACGAGGTAGAGACCTTCGCGCTGACCTGTCCGCTGATCACCAAGAGCGACGGTAAGAAGTTTGGTAAGACCGAGAGCGGCAACATCTGGCTCGATCCCAAGCGCACCACTCCATATCGCTTCTATCAGTTCTGGCTGAACGTCAGCGACGAGGATGCTGAGCGTTATATCAAGATCTTCACTTCGCTGGAGAAGGACGTGATTGATGCTCTCGTAGAGGAGCACAAACAGGATCCTGGTCGTCGTGTGCTGCAGAAGCGCTTGGCCGAGGAGGTCACCGTGCTGGTTCACTCGCAGGAGGCACTGGATATGGCCATCGAGGCTTCAAACATCCTCTTCGGTAAGTCAACCAAGGAAGCACTCGAGAAGCTCGATGAGCAGACCTTCCTCGACGTGTTTGATGGTGTGGAGAAGTTCGAGATTGCTAAGGACCAGTTGGGTCAGCCCGCTATTGAAATCCTGACCACAGTAGCACCTGTGTTCCCCTCAAAGGGTGAGATGCGCAAGATGGTGCAGGGCGGTGGCGTTTCACTGAACAAGGAGAAGCTCACCGACCAAAACCGTGCTATCACGGCCGAAGACTTGATCGATGGAAAATATCTCCTGGCCCAGAAGGGTAAGAAGAATTATTATCTGATCACAGTTAAAGACTAATTTTCTTATTTCTTCATATTAACAAAGGGTGAGGCTCTGTCAAAGCCTCACCCTTTTTGTATGTATTTGATATTCAAAACCGTTCAAATTAACAAAATATACGTATTGAGCGCGATTTTTCTTAAAAAATGTTTTGAAACTAAGAAATAATGACTATATTTGCAGAACTTTTAACTAATGATAATATAAACCAATAATTATAAATAAGATGAGAAACAACGGTAATTTCGTACTTCTACTCTCAGGGCTATTGGCTATGGGTGGCAGTTTGGCATTGTCAGGTTGTATGAACAATGACTACGACCTGGACAATCTGGACAAGAAAATTGGTATTGGTGGAAGTGGCCTTCAGCTTCCGACCAATAACTCTGTGAAGGATATTACACTTGATGACTTTATGGATCTTGATGAGTCAAGCAGTGTAAGTACTGATGCTAATGGCGACTATATCTATCATGAGACAGGTTCGGATATAGAGGATGTATCGGTAGATATCGACAAAATTAAGGTAGCGAAGAGTGACCCTACTTCTTACCATATCACCATCCCCAACATGCCTGCTTCTATTGAGGCCTTGAGTGTAGGACAGGCGGCTGTCTATACTGGTCCGTCTATCAATGAACATGCCGGTACGTTCAGCAATATTTCTGATGCTCAGGACTATGTTTCTGAGTTGAAATACGCTAGTGTGGATGGAGGCATCGAAGTGAAGCTGAACTTCTCACAGAAGGTAAAGCGCTATATCAAGAACTTCTCTAAGATTGAAGTGCAGCTCCCTACCTATCTTGATGTAGCTTTCAAGAATCCTGCTACAGACAATCCCAATGGTGGTGTGCTGGATTCCGCTCATCCTGGCAAGATCACCTTCACCAACCTGTCGCCAATGAACGATATCTATCTGAAGTTGGATATTGCTGGTGTCGATTTCAGTGCTGATCGTCAGACCGCGCAATACGGTGCTGTCACCTTGGTTCCTACGAGCAAGGCTGGCGAGTCGCGTGTTTCCATGAAGGGTGATGTCTATATTGATGTTACCGTTGGCCAGCTGGAGGTGCAGGATGTAAATGTTACCGATGGCAAGGGCTATGAGATTAATACCATTGTTACCACCGAGGATCTGATTGTTTCGGAGGTTAAAGGTAAGTTCACGCCAACGATCGATGTTGAAGACAGTAAGATAGACTTGGACGATCTGCCCGACTTCATGACCAAAGACGAAGTAAAACTAGACCTTTACAACCCACAGATTATCTTTAACGCAACAACCTCGCTGCCTCTGCCTGGCACCATCAAGGCCACGATTATTCCTGTAGAGAAGGATGGCACCGAGTCTAAGGACGAGAGCGGACAGTCGCGCAAGATTGTGGTTGACGGTATCAAGATTCTGGCAGGCAACAACCAAGTGAACAAGATCTGTATTGCCAAGTTGAACGAGAATATCCCCGAGGGTTGCACCGATGTAAAGACGGCCGACCTCAACAAGATCTTCTTGCCCAAGATGCCATACCGCATTGACGTGAAGATCGATGCTAAAGCCGATGAAGACAATGTTCATACGATCACCCTTGGTACCTACGACATGAAGAACATCAACTACGATGTCACCGTTCCTCTGGCATTCGGTGATAAGGCTCAGATCGTATATGACGACTCCTTCGATGGTTGGGAAGAGGATATGCCTGACGATATGGACCTGAGCAAGTTCAAACTGGAGTTTGGCGCTAAGGCCATCAATGGCATCCCTGCCTCTATGATTGTCGAGGCCGAGGCTATCCGTAAGGACGGTTCTGTGGTCGAAGATGTTCAGGTAGTCATCACACCGCAGGATGTTGCCAATCCCAAGGCAGGCGTACTGGCTGGTGCTTCTAAGGATGCCGCAGGCAATCTCGTAGAGGGTGTCACCGATCTGAAGATTGAAATCAACCCGTTGCCCGATGCTAAGGGTCTTTACACGAATGCAAAGTTGAAAGAGATAGACGGTCTGCGTTATAAGCTGGTGGCTAAACCCACACCAGGTATCACGCTGAATAAGGAAAACCACAAGATCCAGTTGAAAGATATCTCTATCAAACTGGTTGGTGGTGTCGTTCTCGATTTAAATTAACCCTTCAAACATCGAAAAGACTATGAAACTATATAAGTATATCTTAGCCGCTTCTGTCATGGCCGTGTCAACACAGGCTATGGCGCAGGAACTGAATTCTGCTTACTTCACGCAGGATTATAAGTATCGTCATGACATGAACCCAGCCTTTGGCAACGACCAGGGCTATGTGGCCATCCCCGTCTTGGGCAACCTCAACGTGCGCACCCAGGGAAACTTCGGTTTGGGCGACCTGTTGTTTAAGAACCCAACCACCGGTAAGTACGATCGCACCTTTATGCACCCCGACGTGTCTGTCGATGAGGCTCTGAAGGGCTTCCACAGCGGTGCCAATAAGTTCAACCTCGATCTCCGTCTCACCCTCATCAGCGTAGGCTTCAAGGGCTTTGGTGGTTACAACACCATTGAAATCAACGAGCGTACTATGATGGGCTTGTCACTGCCCTACGATTTCTTCCGCTTTGCTAAGGATCTGAGCAACAGTGTTTATGACTTCAGTGATCTGGATATGCATGCTCACTCTTTTGCTGAGGTAGCTTTCGGCCATTCTCGCAGTATCAACGACAAGTTGCGCGTTGGTGCCAAGGTGAAAGCCCTGATAGGTGCTGGTCGTGCAGACTTCACCATGAACAATGTGCATGCTGAGCTGTTGCCAAATGCCCAGCAGTGGCGCATCACAGCCGATGCCAAGGCTGATGTTATGATGAAGGGCTTCAAGTTCAAGTCAAAGAACTCTGACTTCAAGACCAAGCCCGGCTCTTACGAGCATATCGACGATGTCGATGTTGACGGTGGAGGCGTTGGTGGCTTCGGTTTTGCTGTTGACCTCGGTGCCACCTACAAGGTGCTCGACGAGCTCACCGTCAGCGCAGCCTTGACCGACCTTGGTTTCATCAACTGGTCAGAGCATGTCACAGCCGTGAATCCCAACAAGGAGTTTATCTTCAATGGTTTCCAGGATATGTCGGTGAACGACGATGGCAATGGCGACACCTTCGATGACCGTCTTGATGAGTATGGCGATCAGTTGGCCGAGTTTGCCAATCTGCGCGACACGGGCGAGAAGGGTAGCAAGACCACCGGTGTTGGTGCCACAGCACGTCTGGGCGTGGAATATGAGTTGCCTATGTATCGCAAAATGTCGTTCGGTTTTCTGGGCACCCGTCGCTTCAATGGTGACTTCTCATGGACTGAGGGTCGTCTGAGTGCCAACTGGAAGCCTCTGAAATGGCTCGATGGTGGTGTCAACGTGGCTGTCAGCGACTTCGGAACCAGTGCTGGTTGGATTCTGAACATCCATCCCGTAGGTGCAAACATCTTCATTGGTATGGACCACATCATGGGTAAACAGGCTAAGCAGGGTGTGCCCCTCAAGTCTAACATGAATATCAACTTGGGTATGAACGTGGCATTCTAATGTCATTCCTATATAAGTGAAATGCAAAAGAAAAGCGACCTTTTCTTTTGCATTTCACTTTTTATTCTTACCTTTGAACTTCGTTCTTAGGTACTCTCGTTCGGAAAAACTCAAATATATTTGGTTTTTCTCTCACTTATTCGTACCTTTGCAACCACTTATGAATGTTGCCCTGATAGTTAAATGGATATAACAAGGCTCTCCTAAAGCTTAGTTCCGAGTTCGATTCTCGGTCGGGGTACACCTTAAAACTGATCACGACATGACAGCAGCATCCGTTTTATCAAGTGCTCAGAACCCCAAGGTGAAGCGGTTGCTGGCACTCCAACAGAAATCATCAGAACGCCGCCAGGCAGGTCTTTTCGTAGTAGAAGGCCTTCGCGAGGTGCAACATTGTGTGGAGGTGGGCTATCAGCTCGACACCCTCTTCATTTGTCCTTCGCTCTATGTCGATGAGGCTCAGACCGACGAGCTGCTGCGTTCGCTCCCCTCGGATGTCCATGTCTTCGAGCTGACCCCGCAAGTCTATGAGAAGGTGGCCTATCGTGGCACCACCGAAGGCGTCATTGCCGAGGTGCGCACCCGCCAGCTTCAGTTGGAAGACCTGCAGTTGCGCGAGGATGCCCTGATTGTGGTGCTCGAGCGCGTTGAGAAGCCCGGCAACCTGGGCGCTGTTCTTCGTTCTGCCGATGCTGCACAGGCCGACGCCGTCATTGTCTGCGATCCCCTGACAGACCTTTATAATCCCAATCTTATTCGTAGCAGTATTGGCGCCATCTTCACGGTGCCCACGGTGGCATGCAGCAGTGAGGAGTGCATTCGCTTTTTGCAGCAGCGTGGCATCAGCATCCTGACGGCACAGTTGCAAGACTCACATCTGTACTACGACACCGACATGCGTCGTTCTACGGCTATTGTCATGGGAACAGAGTCAACCGGACTGACGGACCAGTGGCGCCAAGCAGCGACGGCCCACATCCGTATTCCGATGTTGGGCCGTCTTGACTCGTTGAATGTATCTGTGAGCGCTGCCATCCTGCTCTTCGAGGCCGTACGCCAGCGCAATCCGAAAGCTTAGTTTTTTGCTTCCTTTTTTTCTTTTCGGAAGCAAAGTGTCGTTGTTCTTTCTCCTAACGATGTTGCTGCACTTGCTGCATCACCCTTAGGAAGTTTCCACCCCATATCTTCTGTATGTCAGCTTCGCTATAGCGGCGCTGCAACAGCTGTCGAGTGAAGTTAGATAGCTCGCTGGCATCTGCCAGTCCTGGCACACCACCATCGCCGTCGAAGTCGGTGCCAAGTCCTACGTGGTCGATGCCCATCACCTCGATGGCATGCTCCAGGTGCTGCATAGCGTCCATGATGGTGGCCTTCTCGTCGGTGCGCAGGAAGCCTGGATAGAGCGTAATCTGGCACACGCCGCCAGCCTTAGCCAGCGCACGCATCTGTTCGTCGGTGAGGTTGCGTGGGTGGTCGCAGAGCGCTCTTGCCGAACTGTGACTGCACACGATGGGCGTGCTGCTGATCTCCAGGGCGTTGTAGAAGCTCGACTCAGCCGCATGGCTCAAGTCCACCATCACGCCCAGCTCGTTCATCCGCCTGATCACCTGTTCGCCAAAAGAACTGACGCCTCCATGCGTCTTGCTCCCTTTGGCCGAGTCGCAGATGTCGTTGTCGCCATTGTGGCACAGCGTCATATAGACGATGCCACGTTGTGCAAAGTGCTCCAGGTGCTCTATTTTGCCCTCAATGGCATGTCCGTTCTCTATGCCCAACATGATCGACTTGCGCCCCGCCTGTTTGTTGACAAGCAGTTCTGCCGGTGTACGCGCAATGCTCAGATAGTCTTTATTCTCTCTTGCAATGCGTTCTATCTGGTCGAAGATGCCGTCGGCATACGCCTTCGGGCTCACCTCCAGTCCTTTCTGTGGGATATAGGCCACCATGATGGTGGCGTCCAGTCGGCCTTCGGTCATCTTGGGCAGGTCCACCAGGATGCGCTCATCGCGCTGTTCGAAGTGGATGCTCTGTCCGAAGTGCTCGGCTTCGCCGCTGTCCACCTTCAGGTCAAAGAACATGGGCGTGTCGCAGTGCGTGTCCAATGTCAGGATGCGGTCGTGCACCTTCTGCACCTCGTGGTATTCCTTGGCGTTGCTCACCAACCAGCAGAACAGTGGCAGTCCGTCCTCGCCCATGCATTCGGGGTGCCATTGCACGCCTAGCACCGACTTGTACTCCGTGCTCTCGATAGCCTCGATGATGCCGTCGGCAGCGTGTGCCACCGCGCGGAAGTGCGGTCCGGGGTTGTCCACCGCCTGGTGGTGAAACGAGTTCACGGCCAGCTTGCGCGTATTATCTTGTCCGACAGACGGCTTGAAGATAGCGCATAGCGTGCTGTCCTCTTCCACGGTGACCGTGTGGGTGGCGGTGGCGCGATCGGCATCCTGCGAGTGCTTCACCGTCTGGATGTCTGAGATATCCTGCTTCACGTGCCCGCCCAGTGCCATGGCCAGTGTCTGAATGCCGCGGCAGATACCCAGGATAGGCATCTGGCGATTGAAGGCCAGTTGTGTGATCAGCAGTTCGGGCAGGTCGCGCTCCGTGTTGATGCCCCCCAACTTTGCGCAGGGCTCTTCGCCAGCGTAGAGCGGGTTATAGTCGGCACCACCGCTCAGCAGTAGCGCATCGATGCCCTCCAAGGCGCTCATGATGGCCGCCTTGTCGCTGGTGGGTGGTATGATGACAGGAGTGCCGCCGGCTGCTATGATCTGTTTGTAGTAGCCCTCGGCCAGTTTGCAGGTCTGTTCGTTGTAGTTTCCCGTAATACCAACGACGGGCCGTTGCTTCGCAGCATGCAGTTGCTTGTAGGCATCGGCCGTCTGTGACTTAAGGTCAAATGTGTTCATTCAGCTACGTCGTCAAAGTGTACCGGTATCTCACGCTTGATGCTCTGCTCCAGCGAGATCAGCGTCTCTGTGGCTACCACGCCGGGAATCTCCTGCAGTTGTCCGTTCAGCAGGTTCATCAGCTGCTCGTTGTCGCGTGCATAGAGTTTCACCATCATGGTATATGGACCTGTGGTGAAGTGGCTCTCCACCACCTCAGGAATCAGTTCCAGACGTTTCACCACGTCCTTATACATCGAGCCCCTCTCCAGGGTGATGCCCACGTAAGTACATGTCTTGTAGCCCAGCGACTTAGGGTTAACGTCGAATCCGCTACCCGTGATGACGTCATTGTCTATCAGGCGTTGTACGCGCTGGTGGATAGCTGCTCTTGATACGCCACATTCTGCGGCAACATCTTTGAATGGGATACGTGCGTTTTTTGACAAGATGCTCAATATTCGCTTGTCTAGGTTGTCTATTTTTTCCATTCTTTTACTATTTGATTAGCATTCTGAAAGCAAAAGTAAGTAAAAGAAATGAAAAATGCAAGTTTTTAGCTAAATATTTTTCGAAAAAGTATTCAACTCACTTACATAAAGAAACGATGACCTTTCTGCCTATTCTAGGCTTCGGGTCATCGTTATTTCTGTTTCCTGTCGACTTCTTTTTCCTCTCGTTTCTAAAACCTAATATATTTTTACGTAGTTTGTTTTGGCTTTTCTTTTTTCTTCTGCAAAGGTAATGCAAATACCTTATATCGCGAAATAATGAAGAATAAAAGTTTTAAAAAGGACAAAAACTACATTCGATTGACAAAAAACTAGGTTTGCGAGAGGCTTGTCGAGTGTTGTTACTTCTCAATGCCTACCAGTTCCACGTCGAAGATCAGCGTAGAGTAGGGAGGAATCTGTCCGGCCTGACGCTCGCCGTAGGCCAAGTTCTGAGGAATATACAACTGCCATTTTGAGCCCACGGGCATCATGGTCAGCGCCTCGGTCCATCCCTTGATGACCTGGTCGGCACGGAAGGTGGCAGGCTCGGTGCCGTGTTTTGACGAAGCGTCGAACACGGTGCCGTCAATCAGTCGGCCCTCGTAGTGCACCTTCACCTTGTCGGTCTTCTGTGGCACCTCGCCCTCGCCGCGCACCAGTATCTTGTACTGCAGTCCGCTCTCGGTGGTGATGACGCCCTCTTTCAGCTTGTTTTCCTCCAGGAACTTGCGTCCCTCGGCAGTCAGTTTCTCGGCCTTAGCATCCTTGTTCTTCTGCTGCAGGTCGCGGAACAGCTCGTCGGCGGGCTTAGCCAGTTTGACCGTGCTGTCGTTCAGCAGTGCGTCGGTGAAACCGCGGAACAGCACCTGCTTGACGATGGTGTCGGGGGTGTCGGTGAACTCCTTTGTGATGCCGGGCAGCATCTGCTGCAGCAGTTGGGCAGCAATCTGCATACCAGCCAGGCGAGCCTTCTGCTCGGGTGTGTCGGCAGCGTTCACCACCTCGTTGAAGCCACGCACGAAGTCCTTCATCTGGGTTTCGTCCACATCAAACTGGTTCTTCAGGTAGCTGGTCAGTCCGTTGGTGATCATCTGGCCGGCAGCATAGCTCAGCGTGTCGTGATTGTTGGTCAGCACCACGGGAGCCACGCAGCATTCGGTCTTCTCCTGCTTCTTTTTCTTATCCTTCTTCTTACCGGCCTGTGCGGTAGAACAGAAAGCACCCGCCATGATGGCGAGTGCAATGATGAGTGATTTCTTCATACTTATTCAGCGTCTTTAATCTCAACCAACTCTACTTCGAAAATCAGTGCAGAGTAGGGGCGGATGCCGCGAGAACCCTGTTCGCCGTAAGCCAACTGGTAGGGGATGTAAAGCTCCCACTTAGAGCCTACAGGCATCATGGTCAGTGCCTCGGTCCAACCCTTGATCACCTGGTTTGCACGGAAGGTAGCGGGCTCGTCGCCATACTTGCTTGAAGAGTCGAACTCAGTACCGTCAACCAGTGTGCCGCGATATTTTACGCGAACGATAGAAGAGTCGTTGGGGATAGCACCATTACCAGCCTTCAGCACCTTGTACTGCAGACCACTCTCGGTCACCTTCACACCCTCTTTCTTAGCGTTCTCAGCCAGGAAAGCCTCGCCCTCTTTCTTAGCCTTCTCCTGCTGTACCTTCTGGATCTGGTCCATCAGGCGCTGAGCGGTTTCGCCAGCCTCCTCGGCAGTCATGGTAGCGTCGCCCTTGATACCGCCAATCAGACCGGCCAACAGGTTGCGCATAGAGATAGTCTTGGTGGTATCGGCACCGTAGATCTGCTCGTTCAGACCCTTCTTCCAACGGCTGCCAATCTCCTGACCCAGCTGGAAGCCTGCGAAGTAGGCAGCCTTCTTCTTGTCGTCACCAGCGTTAGCACCATCCTTGATACCCTTGATGAACTCAGCAGTGTAGGCAGTGTCCTGGATCATCTGCTTCATGTAGGGAGAGTTTGCTACACCGATGGCATAGGTCAGTGTGTCGATGTCACTTTTCAGGCTTGCTTTAGGTGCGCCGCCATCGCACGATACCAGTGCTACAGCAGCAATGGCCATACCGGCCACAAATGTTAACTTTTTCATTGTTGTTTATTTGTTATTGTTGTTATGTTGTTTCGTTCTGCTGTCCAGCCGAGGCTTACTTCACAACCTCGAGCAGTTCTACGTCGAAGATCAGTGTGGCGAAAGGAGGAATCATAGCGCCTGCACCACCCTCGCCATAGGCCAGACGGTAGGGGATGAAGAAGCGATACTTGGCACCCTCCTGCATCAGCTGCAGACCCTCGGTCCATCCAGCGATGACCTGCTGCAGTCCGAAGGTGGCGGGCTCGCCGCGCTGTACGCTGCTGTCGAACACGGTGCCGTCGATGAGGAAGCCCTCGTAGTGGCACTTCACTGAGTCCTTGGCCGATGGCTTCTTGCCGTTGCCTTCCTTCAGCACCTGGTACTGCAGTCCGCTCTCGGTGGTGATGACGCCCTCTTTCTTGCCGTTCTCAGCCAGATATTTCTCGCCTTCAGCCTTGGCAGCCTTGCCCTTCTCGGCACGCTCGGCGTTCAGCTTCTCTTCTTTCTTTGCAAAGTATTCCTGCACGATCTCCTGTGCCTCGCGGTGCGAAACCTTCAGTTCGTTACCTGCCAGCACGTCTTTGATAGACTGTGCGAAGTCATCTACGTTCAGGTCGTTGGCGCCCATCTGTGCCAACTGCTGTCCAATGCCCAGTCCCAGGGCGTAGCTCACTTTATCCATTTCTTTTCTTTCTCTTTATATTATAATGTGTATTTTACTCTTAAAAAGCCGTGCAAAGTTAGGAAATAAATATGAATATAGCACGATGAATTATGAATAATTTTGTCTCACCGGTCAAAAATTAGTTTTTTTAAGTAAGTTTTTCTAAAGAAACGGGACAAATATGGTGGCGGTTGGAAATTAATTTGTAACTTTGCCCATCGAAAACAATTACTATATAAATAAAACTAATTATGGCTAATATTTTTTCTTTAGAGGGTAAGAACGCCTGGATCACAGGTGCTTCCTACGGTATTGGTTTCAACATCGCCAAGGCTTTCGTGGCTGCCGGTGCTAAGACCATCATCTTCAACGACATCAACGAGGCTGCTCTGCAGCGTGGACTGGACAACTACAAGGAGGCTGGCATCGAGAACGTGAAGGGCTATGTCTGCGACGTTACCGACGAGAATGCCGTTAAGGCTCTTGTAGAGAAAATCCACGAGGAGGTAGGCCAGATCGATATCCTGGTCAACAATGCCGGCATTATCAAGCGCATTCCCATGCACGAGATGAAGCGTGCCGAGTTCCAGCAGGTCATCGACATCGACCTGGTTGGTCCGTTTATCTGCTCTTCAGCCGTGATTCCCGAGATGATGGAGCGCCGCGAGGGTAAGATTATCAATATCTGCTCTATGATGAGCGAGCTGGGTCGTGAGACAGTCAGTGCCTATGCTGCCGCCAAGGGTGGCTTGAAGATGCTGACCCGCAACATCTGTTCGGAATATGGCGAGTATAACATCCAGTGCAACGGCATTGGCCCGGGCTATATCGCCACACCTCAGACTGCACCTCTGCGCGAGCGTCAGCCAGATGGAAGCCGTCATCCGTTCGACTCGTTCATTTGTGCCAAGACTCCTGCCGGTCGTTGGCTCGACCCCTCAGAGCTGGGTGGTCCTGCTGTGTTCCTGGCTTCTCACGCTTCAGACGCCGTGAATGGTCATGTGCTCTACGTCGATGGCGGTATTCTGGCCTACATCGGCAAGCAGCCTAAGTAACTCCGTGACTTGTCTTAACTAGCTCTAACAGAGCGCATAGAAAACAAAAAAACACACCCTGGTGGTTTGCTGCCGGCAACCATCGGGGTGTGTTTCGTTTTGCCATCTCTTTGCTTTTGTTTTGCCAAAGTGGCGCTTTTATCATGTAATAGTTATGCTTTTATCTTGTAAAAGTGGCACTTTTGCGCTGCAATAGTGCCACTTTTGGTGTCCATCTAGCCCCTGGAGCGCGCGCATCCAGCCCCTAGACAGAACAAATCTAGCCCCTGGATGCGGCACTTCTAGGGGCTAGAAGCAAGCTCTCCAGGGGCTAGGTCAGAAACAAGGGCTTTGGTATTGCACTTTAAAAGGCCTTCTATCAGATGGCAAGAGTGCCTCTTTTCGCGTTCAAAACGGCCCTTTTTAGCGTATTATAATGATGCTATGGTGCGTGATTAGAAACCGTATATCTCCTTCAGCGTGTTGCCGAGCTTCTCGCCGCGCAGGTCTATGGCAATGATCTTGCCCGTGGGGTCGCACAGGATGCTCGAAGGAATGCTGCGGATGCCGTAGGTCTGGGCAGCAATGGTCTGCCAGAACTTCAGGTCTGAGAGGTGCGTCCAGTTCAGCTCTTTCTCGACGATAGCCTTTTTCCAAGCATCTGCATTGCGGTCGAACGACAGGCCCACCACGTTGAAACCCTTAGCCTTGTATTTCTCGAAGTTAGCCTTCACGTTGGGCATCTCCATCATGCAGGGTCCGCACCACGAAGCCCAGAAGTCTATCAGCACATAGTTGCCCTTGCCCACATATTCGCTCAGCTTGTGGCTGTTGCCCAGTGTGTCAGCCTCTTCAATATCTTTGAACATGGTGCCGGGTGCACGCAGGGCCAGCGACTCCAAGTATGGTTTTACCTTGGCACACAGGGGGTGTTTCAGGTAGGGCGCATCCTTCTCAATCTCTGCTTTCAGTTCGTCGTAGCTCATGACATACATGAGTTGCGACATGGCGAAGGCGCCCACAGCATTGTTGGGGTTAGCAGCCAGTCCTTGGCGCAGTACCTCTTCCTGTTCTGTTTCCGTTTTTGCCTTGCTCATGGCGAGCGCCAACTTGGTAAGTGCCATGTTCTGTGCCGAGCCCTTCACCTCGTCGGTGTTCATATCCAGCGTCATCTCCTTGCCATCCACCACGAACATGTTGAACAAGTTGTTCTGAGGATCCATGATAACCATCACCGTGCCTTCGGGCTTGTCGGTATTGATGGTGAAAGTGCCGTTGGTCACGTTGATGGTCTCGTTTTGTTGGTTCGTGCCTATCTCCATCAAGGCCAGTGTCTTGGCGTCTTTATGAGCCGTACCTTTCACGGTGAACTGTGTCTGTGCCATGAAAGGCAGTGCTGCTGCCAGTAGTGCAGCCAGTGAAAAAAGTCTTTTCATTTTCTGTTGTGTTGTTTTATTAATAAGTTTCGACTGCAAAAATAGTTATTTTCTCTTTGATTCTCTCTGTATAGTCGTCAAAAAGCTCAGAAGTTTGCTTTTTTTATGTTATGTTTACACTGTGTTTACTTCTCGAAATGCTGGTAGTCCTTGTGCGACTTCCAGTCGCCTCCCCACGTGAAACCGTGCTTCTTGAAGAGGCGACAAGCCAGGTCGTCGCTGGTGATCTTATAGCGGAACTTCTTCGAGCGGTCGCAGTAAGGCTTGCCGGTGGTGGGCTGAATGACCACCTTTCCGCTGGGGTAGCGGCGGTAGTAGGGATTGTAAAGCGTGTTCAGGTCCACGGCCATGCCCATGGCGTGCTTCGACAGCGTCTTCGAGTTGGCCACGACGCGATAGCAGAAACACGACGTGTTGTTGTCGCGCATCTGTCGCTCGTCGTCAGCATCGTAGTTGTCGGGCAGCACCATCCGTTCGATGGGGTAGTGCGCCTTGTAGAGCTGGCGGAAAATGTCGATGATGTCCTCGGCGATGAGCTTGTTGCACACCATCTCGCCCCGGCGCGTCTTACCATCGTAGTCCCAGTGCAGCACGCGGATGTAGCGCAGGTCCGAGCGCTGGATGTGCGGGTTCTCGTGGTAGGTCTTACCCTGCATCACATGCCACACGGAGTCGCTGATCTCGCTGATACTGAAGTCTTCACACTGTGCCTTGCAGCCCTGCGCGCAGAGCATCAGCATCACCATATTAATATATAAGAGCCATTTCATAACATTAATTTTTGCTGCAAATATACATATTTTCGTTTAATAATTACTACCTTTGCACCCAAATTTCAATATCTATGAAGATTCTTATCACGGGAGCCAGCGGATTCATTGGCTCGTTCATTTGCGAAGAGGCCGTGCGCCAGGGCTTTGACACCTGGGCAGCTGTGCGTGGCAGTAGCAAACGTGACTTCCTGAACATCGACGGACTGCACTTCCTAGAGCTCGACCTGTCGAGCCAGAGCAGACTGGAGGAGCAGCTGCGCCCGCATCAGTTTGACTATGTGGTGCATGCTGCCGGTGTGACGAAATGCCTGAACACCGACGACTTCTTCCGTGTGAACACCGAGGGCACCAAGAACCTGGTGCGTGTGCTGATGGCACTGCAGATGCCGCTGAAGCGCTTCGTGTATCTGAGTTCGCTCAGCATCTTTGGCGCCATCCGCGAACAGCAGCCCTACACCGAGATCAAGGACACCGACACACCCCAGCCCAACACGGCCTATGGCAAGAGCAAACTGGAAGCCGAGCGCTGGTTGGACACGCTGAACAGCGCCTCGTCCACAGGTGAGCCCTTCCCCTATATCGTGCTGCGCCCCACTGGTGTCTATGGTCCCCGTGAGCGCGACTACTTCCTGATGGTGCAGAGCATCAAGCAGCACAGCGACTTCGCCGTGGGCTTCACCCGTCAGGATATCACCTTCGTCTATGTGCTCGACGTGGTGCAGGCCGTCTTCCTGGCCCTGGAGCGTGGCGAGGTGGGCCATAAGTACTTCCTCAGCGATGGCGAGGTCTATCAGTCAACCACCTTCTCTGACCTGATTCGCCGCGAACTGGGCAACCCCTGGTGGATTCGTATCACCGCCCCTGTATGGGTGCTGCGCGTGGTCACCTGGTTTGGCGACAAGATAGGTCATCTGCGTGGTAAGATCAGCGCCCTGAACAATGATAAATATCACATACTGAAGCAGCGCAACTGGCGCTGCGACATAGAGCCCGCCCGACGCGAGTTGGGCTATAACCCACAATACACACTGGAGAGGGGAGTGCCCCTCACCGTGAAATGGTATCAAGATAACGGATGGATTTAAAGCAACTCTTTGCTCGCGACGAGCAGCCCCGCCAGGGATTCCTGGCCTTCGAATGGCTCATCATGGCCTACCTGGTGCTTACTTCAATAC
Organism: Xylanibacter brevis P6B11; assembly: GCF_000621825.1. NCBI lineage: Bacteria > Pseudomonadati > Bacteroidota > Bacteroidia > Bacteroidales > Prevotellaceae > Xylanibacter > Xylanibacter brevis. The sequence goes on along the minus strand of NZ_JHXG01000006.1, from coordinate 63,491 downwards.
TCATGACTTACTATTCGTTCGGTCATGAAATGCACCTGATGCCCATGCTGAGCGTGCGTCTGCAGACGCTGGCAGCCATATTCCTACTGAAAGAGATTTATGCGTTGAAGCCTTGCCGCTTCACCATGTTTCTGCGTGCCCTGGCACAAATGTTGCTGCTGGGCCTGTGGTATCCCGATACGTATGAGCTGAACCGCGTGCTGCCCAATCTGGACCACGTGTTTGCACAGTGGGAACAGACCCTCTTCGGCTGTCAGCCCGCACTGCTTTTTGCCCAGCAATACCCGCAACCGCTGGTCAGCGAACTGGTGAAGATGGGCTATGAGAGCTACTATGTGGTCATGGTGGTCGTGATGCTCTACTACCTCTTCAAGCGTTTCGAAGACTTCGACCGCATGGCCTTCATCATGCTGGGCGGCTTCTTCCTGTTCTACCTGGTGTTTATCTTCCTGCCCGTGGCCGGCCCTCAGTTCTACTACTGCGCCGTAGGGGTGGACCAGATAGCGCATGGTGTGTTCCCCAACGTGGGCTACTATTTTGAAAACAACACCGACTGTCTGCCCATTCCCGGATGGCAGGACGGACTGTTCCATCAGCTCACCATCATCTCGCACGACGCCGGCGAGCGCCCCACCGCCGCTTTCCCCAGCAGTCATGTGGGCGTCACCACCATCCTGTTGTGGCTGGCGTGGCAGGCCCGCAGCCGTTGGCTGTTCTTCTGCCTGTTGCCCTGCGCCGTGCTGATGTTCTTCGGCACCTTCTATATCATGGCCCACTATGCCATCGATGCCGTGGCCGGTGTATTTGTTGGTACGCTTTATTATTTCCTTTTAAGATATATATACAAAAAATCTCGTTGAAATGTTGCGCATTCAGCGAGATTTTTGTAATTTTGCACCCGATTTTAATCAACACAGCGATAACAATTATGGGCGGCTTTTTTGGCACAATCTCTACGAAGAGTTGCGTAAACGATTTGTTTTACGGAACTGATTACAATTCACACCTTGGTACACGACGTGCAGGTTTGGTAACCTACGATGAAGAGAAGGGATTCTCACGTAGCATCCACTCACTGGAGCGTGACTATTTCCGTTCGAAGTTCGAAGATGAACTCGACGATTTCTCTGGCAATCTGGGCATAGGCGTCATCAGCGACACCGACCCACAGCCTATCATCATTAACTCACATCTGGGACGCTATGCCGTGGTCACGGTGGCTAAGATCAACAATCTGCGCGAGATTGCCGACGAGCTGTTGGCGCAGCGCATGCACCTGAGCGAGCAGAGCGCCAACAACCTGAACCAAACGGAGCTCGTGGCGCTGCTCATCAACATGGGCAACACGTTTGTGGATGGCATCAACCTGGTTTATCGTAAGATTAAGGGCTCGTGCTCTATGCTCATCCTCACCGAGGACGGCATCATTGCTGCACGCGACTTCCTGGGCCGCACACCTATCGTGCTGGGTCACCGCGAGGATGGCTATGCCCTGTCTAGCGAAACCACCAGCTTCCCCAATCTGGGCTATAAGACCGTGCGCGACATCGGTCCTGGCGAGATTGTCAAGGTGAAGAGCGACTCGGTAGAGGTGATGCAGCCAGCCTTCAAGCGCTGTCAGATTTGCTCGTTCCTGTGGGTTTACTATGGTTTCCCCGCTTCTTGCTACGAGGGTATCAACGTCGAGGAGGTGCGCGAGCGCAATGGTAAGTGCATGGGCGAGAAAGACAATGTGGAAGCCGACTTGGTATGTGGCATCCCCGACTCGGGTGTAGGTATGGCCCTGGGCTATGCCGACGGTGCCAAGATTCCATACAAGCGTGCCGTGCTGAAGTACACACCCACGTGGCCTCGCTCGTTTACTCCTAACAACCAGGCACGCCGTAACTTGGTGGCCAAGATGAAGCTGATTCCCAACGGCAACATCCTGAAGGATCAGCGCATCGTGTTCTGCGACGACTCTATTGTGCGTGGCACGCAGCTGCGCGACAATGTGCGTGAGTTCTTCGAGAACGGCGCCAAGGAGGTACACGTACGTATTTCATGTCCGCCACTGGTCTATGGCTGTCCTTTCATAGGTTTCACCTCTTCGAAGAGCGACATGGAGCTCATCACGCGTCAGATTATTCGCGACTTTGAGGGCGAGGATGAACCACACTTGGAGCGTTATGCCCGTACCGACTCACCAGAGTATAAGCGTATGGTCAGCGAGATAGCCCGTCGCCTGGGTCTCACCTCGGTGAAGTTTGCTACCCTCGAAGACCTTGTAGCCTCTATCGGTCTGCCCAAGAATCAAGTCTGCACCCACTGTTTCGATGGTAGCAGCTACGATCAGCAAGGCGACGGAGAGTTCTTTGGGTAAAAACCTCTCCCGACCTCCCCAAAGGGGAGGAGAATATTTGTGAAATAATGGCCAGGATTCAAGTGAGTCCTGGCTTTTTTTTTGTGGCCTTTTTCGGATATTTTTTCGTTATTTATTCTTTTGTCTCATTTTCCTTGGAAGTGTCGATAATAATTTCTATCTTTGCAAAGTCTATGATGATATTGACTAAAAAGCCTATAAACAACAATCGTATATACCAAAATTTAAAAATAAAACATTATGAAAAAGACATTTTTACTCAAAACAATGCTCTTACTGTGCGCGCTCGTCACGTGGGGGAATGTGTGGGCGGAAGACTATAGTCTGACTCCAAACCAATCAAGTACAGGTAGTAGCGCAACTTCTTATATTACGACTTTGACTGAGTTTACACACAATGGAATCAAATGGAAAATGAATCAATGGAATCCAAAGAGTCTTCAAGTGAAGACAAATCAGGCTTCGCCTTCTTCTGAATTTAGATTCTATAATACTAGTGCATTTCCTGGAAAAATAACTAAGGTGGTTATAAAATTCTCTGCACTAACATTGTCGAGTACCTCAAATACAGGCTTTATGTTTGTTGGAGGAACTTCTGAAGTTTCCTCTACTACAGGTGGAACAGCTGGAACTTGGAATTCTACGAATAAAACTATAACTTGGGAACCTAACGAATCTGACAATTTTACGTATTTTGCATTCTACCAAAATGGAAAAGTTGCAACTGGAACAAATAATTTGGCTTCAAGTGATGCTATTGTTGTTACATATTCAACAGCGGCTCCAACAAAAGTTGCTACTCCAACAATCAGTGGAGATGAGAACTTCCTAACTTCTACAGATGTAACAATCGCATGCGGAACGGATGGTGCAGCTATTCAGTATAGTACTGATGATGGCGCAAACTGGAACAATTATTCTGCTCCCTTTGCTCTTACAGAAACAACAACCGTAAAGGCTAAGGCAACAAAGAGTGGTTTGACTGACAGTGATGAAGCAAGCAAGACCTTTACGAAGGTTGTTCCTATGACGGTTTCTGAAGCGATTACAGCAATCAATGCTCTTGCAAGTAATGGTACAATTGCAAATCAGTATGTAAGAGGTGTCGTTTCTACAGCTGGAAGTATAAGTAGTGGCGCTGTAACATATTTTATCTCTGATGACGGAGCAACAACGAACCAACTCCAAGTTTACCTAGGTAAGAATACAGACGGGGCTGACTTTACCAATGAAACTAACTTGGAACTGGGAGATGAGGTTATTGTATTCGGAACATTGAAGAATTATAAAGGAACCACGCCAGAGTTCGATTCTGGTAGTCAGGTGGTAAGTCGTACTACGAAGACAGCTCCTACGTTCTCACTTGATAAGAGTGAGGCCACGCTTGATGCTTATACTCATGAAACAGTTGATGTGGCATTGACTACAAATACTGATGGTGATATTACTTGTGAGAGTAGCAATCCAGATGTAGCTACTGTGGCTCTGAAGAGTGCTGGTGTTTATACTATCACAGCTCAAACAGAAGGTTCTGCAACAATTACTATTATGTCTGCAACTTCTGCTACTTATAAGCCTGCCATTGCTACGGTTTCTGTAACGGTTGCTGATGCACGTGCTGATGCAGGAATCAGTTTTGCTGAAAACGAAGTTGAGCTAACATGGGGCGATGCTTTTGCTGGTCAGGCTCTAACAAACGCTAATTCTGTAGATGTAACGTATTCAAGTACTGATGAGGATGTAGCTACTGTTACTTCTACAGGTGTTGTTACCGTAAAGAAAACTGGTTCAACAACCATCAAAGCAACTTTCACGGGTAATGCAACCTATAAGGCAGCTGTTGCTTCTTATACATTGACTATCAATAAGGCTGTAGCTGGTCTTTCATACGCTCAGACTGCATTTGATGTTATGTTGAATGATAATACTTTTGAGGCTCCTGCTTTGATTAATCCCAACGGATTGACGGTAACGTATTCTTCAAACAACGAGGCTGTTGCTCTAGTTGGCGATACAACTGGCGAGATTGTTCTCGAGACAGGTTCCGAGGGAACTGTAAAAATCACGGCTTCGTTTGTAGGTAACGATAATTTCAAAAGTGGTAGTGCCTATTACACCGTTACTGTAATTGATCCCACGGTTAAAGGGTGTAAGTACAATCCTTATACTGTTGCAGAAGTAAACACAGGGGATTATTCTGGTGTAAATTATGTAAAGGGTTATATTGTTGGCTTCTTTAGTGGCAAGGATAGTAATGCGTCTTTATCAGGTAATTCCAATCTTGCGTTATCAGATTCGCCTGAAGAAATAAGTGGAACTAAAACTATTGCGCTTCAATTGCCCTCGGGCTCATTAAGAGATACTTGGAATATTGATGATAATAATGTTATTGGAATGGAGATTCTTGTAAAAGGTAATATTACCGGTTACTTTACAGGCAAGACAGGCGTAAAGAGTCCTGCAGAAATTACTGCGGTTTCTGTTCCTGTTTCAATATCTGCTGCAGGCTGGGCAACCTATTGCTCTGAATACGCTCTTGATTTCACTGGTGTAACAGAGCTGACTGCTTATACGGCTACGAAGGTGGGTGACGTTGTGAAGTTCAATAAGGTGACGGGTAAGGTGCCTGCAAATACTGGATTGCTGGTGAGCGGTACTACTGCTAATGTTCCTGTGGCTGCAAGCGCAGACGCTGTGACAAATATCCTGGAGGGTGTTACTGCTGAGACCGTGAAGACTGCTGAAACAGTGTTCGTGCTGAAGCAGGGCGCTAATGGTCTGGGCTTCTATAAGAATACTAACGACTTTACTGTTCGTGCCAACTCTGCTTACCTGCCTGCAACGGCTGTGGCTGATGCTCGTGCGTTCATCGCACTGGATGATGAGGCTACGGGAATTAGTAACCTCACCTCAGCACTCTCCAAAGGCGAGGGAGTTGTGTATGACCTTAGTGGTCGTCGCGTGGTTACACCTACGAAGGGACTCTATATCGTGAATGGTAAAAAGGTATTTGTAAAGTAAAGGAGCCTGCTTCGCAGGGAGATTTCTCAGAATTAGAAACAAAATTGTTCAAAAGGAAAAATAATTATTCTGTAGAATTTTGAATTAGATTTTGAAGAATTTCCCGCCAAAGGCGGCCATATAAGAACAATAAAACGAAAGAAGATATGAAAAAGATATATATGATGCCTTCAATGAAGGTGATAACCATCCGAAACACCCAGATCCTGGCAGGCTCACCACTGAACACCTCTGGCGAGAATCCTCAGCAGGACGACTTCTCGGGTTCTACAGAAGATACAAGTGGAAACCTCTCTCGTCGCCACGACGTGTGGGCCGACGAAGAGGAGGAAGATATCTAAGTCTGCAGTCCGAAGACGAATAGCTATGAGCCGCTATCCTTTCATTGAGGGGGTAGCGGCTTTTTTGTTGCTGTTCCGTGCTGGAGTAAGAGGTGCGCAATGGGGATGGCTTCATCGTTCTTTTGGCTCTGAGGATGAAAAGGACTGAAATAAATTTTGGCCAGAATTAATTGAATTTTGGCCAAAATTTTAAAAATAATGGCCAGAATTTAAAATTGTCCTTTTCCTATCAATGAAAAAAACAGAAAATACACTTTTTGATGTTTGCAGCTCTTGCAGAGCTCCTGTGCTAAGTGCCATGTCTTTGCCTTTAAGAGCAAGCTCTTACGTCCAAGCCATAGCCCTTATCGCATAACTTCGTTATTGCAAACATCAAAAAGAAAAAACATCAGCTTCTATCGAAGCTTAAAAAACCAACCCCCTCTAAATCTCCCCGAGGGGAGACTTCATTCTTAACTCCCTTCCTCGGGAGGCCCGGTGAAGGGCTTCTGTTTTTTAGCCCGAAGGGCGATGTTTTTGCTCACTCAGTATGTGCTGTCTCAGCAAGAGACCAAGTTGGAAGGTAGGTATTTTTATCTGGGTGCTCGCACCCAAGGAAAAATAGATATCTTTCAGCTTGTAAGGACTGTAAGTCCGACACATACTGACGTGAGAGTTTTTATTGTTTTTTTCTAGATAAACGTTCCTTGCGAAACCATATCGTTAGTCGGCGACTTTTCTGCTGCAAGCGTTGCATGATTGCGGGATAAGAATAATTGCCTGAAATAAAATTATAGCTATAATTTTGCGAATTATAGCTATAATTGTTTTAATTATGGCTATAATCTGTTTTGATGGTTTCGGTATTGCTATGCCATTCGTTTGGTTTGGCGCCGCCAAACGCATTGAATGGGGGCGCCAAACGGGGTGAAAAGCAGCGCCAAACTCCGGGGATGGGACGGGCATAGTTAAATGAATGTGAAAAATATTACATTTTACTATCAATTATTTTGCTGATTCATAAATAATTACTACTTTTGTCCTAGTATTTTTATCAGACTTTGCCGTGAGGCAACAGCCTACTAACTAGATACAACAAATATACCATAACTATTAAAATTTTCAATTATGAAAAAGACATTTTTACTTAACACTCTTCTACTACTATGCGCCCTAGTAGTGGAGGGGACAACTTCTGCGTGGGCGGATGCAACAGAAATACTTTATTCGGAGAATTTTGGAACTCCATCATCTAACACTGAAATTTCTTCTTATACAGGGTGGTCAGCAACGACTGCAATGTTTAATCTAACCGGTGCTCAAACAGTTGCGTCATGTTACAGCGGAGGTAAGGTAGGTTCTGGTAATGCGAGTACTACTTCTAACTATTCTGTGGCTTCAGGCGGCGGAAATGCGTGGCAGCAAGGAACTGCCAATACAGAAACAACTTTTTTGACGATTCAAAATATTAAGATTACTGGTAAGAGTGGATTGACTTTATATTTTGCAATATATAATGGTGGATCAGCCCGATATATTGATGTTTATTCCCAAATAGATAGTGGTGAAGAGGTTAAACTATCACTTACGGGGTATGGTAATACAACGGGATGGCATTATGTGAGTACAACAATATCAGGAACGGGTTCGAGTTTGAAACTTATCTTTAAACATAAACCAACAAAAACATGGATATCGCGAGTTGATGATATATTGTTAACTGGTATTCCCGCAGCTCCTGCAGCTCCAACTTTCGATCCTATTTCTGGTGATTTTAGTAGTGACTTTACTCTGCATTTGGCTTGTGCAACAGATGGTGCAGATATGTATTACACAATGACTACCGACGGAAGTACGCCAGATGACCCGACAAGCACAAGCACGGCATATGTTCCTGCTACAGGTATTAGTGTTAGTGCGGGAAATACTGTTAAGGTAAAGGCCATTGCTATAAAGGGTGGCATCGCAAGTACGGTAGCAAGTGCTACATACACTTACAAAGATATTGCAAATCCTTTGTTTAGCTCTGCAGATGGTTCAACATTGCTTTATGGAGAGTCTGTTTCGCTGAGTTGTGCTACTGATGGAGCAAAAATCTACTATACACAAGGAGCTACGCCTGCAGACCCAACAAGTGCAAGTACGGAATATACAACTCCTATTGTACTGACTGCTGGAACAACTATTAAGGCAATAGCTATCAATGGAAGTGATGAGAGTGATGTGGTTTCAGCTACATATAGTGTAAAAGCTACGCAGCCTACGTTCTCTGTTGCAGAGGGGACATACAATGAAGCACAGAGCATAACTCTTAGCTGCACAACAGATGGCGCAGCCGTTTATTATTCTTTAGACGGAACAACTCCAACATCGGGCAGTACGGCCTATACTGGTGCTATAACAATTGATGCGAGTAAGACTATTAAGGCAATTGCCGTAAAAGATGGTCTTACAGATAGTGAGGTGTCCTCTGCTACTTACACCCTTAAGGTCTTAACTCCGACCTTCTCTTTAGCTGGTGGCGATTTTGATGAAACACAGACTATAGAGCTTTCTTGTGCTACTGATGGAGCCACGATTCATTATACAACCAATGGAGCTGCTCCAACAACAAGTAGTCCAACGTACTCGAGTGCTATCTCTGTTTCTACAGTTCAAACCATAAAGGCTATTGCTATTAAGGATGGATGGGCTAATAGTGAGGTTGCTTCTGCAGAGTATCGTGTGGCTCTTCCTGCAACTTTGCCTTTTTCTTATGATGGTAATGGTACGGGAAGTTTGCCAAATGGTTTAACGCCAACGGGACTTGGCACTTATAAAACTTCACCAAAGATGCAATTTGATGGTACTGGTGATAACTTAATTCTGAAATTTAATGCCGCTCCAACTGAGCTGTCATTCAAAATAAAAGGTAACTCTTTCTCTGGCGGAACATTCAAGGTTCAGTATTCTGCCAATGGTTCTGACTATACTGATTTAGCAACCTATACGACTTTAGGAGACACACAAACAGAAACGTTTGATTCCGATGACCTTCCTGCTACTACTCGTTTTATTAAGTGGATATATACTAGTAAGTCTAGCGGTAATGTTGGTTTGGGTGCCATCAACTTAACGGGACATGTGTCTGCTACTATGGGAACGAATGGTTATACTACTTTTGCTGATAAACATGCTCTAGACCTGGAGCACCTGCCAAGCGGACTGACGGCTTATAAGGCTGGCGTAACGGGAACGACGGTGACATTTACGGAGATTAAAGACCAGGCTGTTCCTGCTAATACTGGTTTGCTGCTGAAGGGTGAGGCTAGCGAGACTTACAATATTCCTGTTGCTGCCTCTGGAACTGATGTGACGGGTAATGCGTTCCTAGTTAATACTGCAGGTACAACATTTACTGGCGATGATAACTATTACTACTTCGGTCTGAAAAAGAACACGTTGACGTTTGGTCTCTTCGATCCCGCGAGTGTGGCTATTCCTGCCAACAAGGCTTATCTGAAGGTGTCAAAGAGTGCTGGCGCACGCGAGCTTACTGTGTTGTTCGACGATGAGGCTACGGGAATAGAGGACCTCACCCCAGCCCTCTCCAAAGGCGAGGGAGTTGTGTTTGATATGATGGGTCGTCGCGTGGTTACGCCTGCGAAGGGACTTTATATTGTGAATGGTAGAAAGGTATTTGTGAAATAAGGGAGCCTGCTTCGCAAGGAGATTTCTCAGAATTAGAAACAAAATTGTTCAAAAGGAAAAATAATTATTCTGTAGAATTTTGAATCAGATTTTGAAAAATTTGACTTTCCCTTCGGCCGTCGAGCTAAACCTTCCCGCCGAAGGCGGTAACATTAAGAACAATTAAACGAAAGAAGATATGAAAAAGATATATATGAAACCTGAGTTGGAGGTCGTAAAGGTTAAGATGACCTCTCACCTGATGGAAGCATCGAATGCAACACTTAGTATTGAAGAGGAAGACGAGATTAAAACGTCAGACGATTTCGGATCCCGCTTCTTCGACTTCGACGACGAGGATTACTGATCCTGCGCTATCGTTATATAAAAACAATGCCGCTACCTACAGAACGGGTAGCGGCATTGTTTTATGTTATTAGCAGCCCAACATAGCTGCAGGCGTAATGCCAAGTGTGGAGCAAAGAAGGCGAGCAATCTTTAATGTAGGTTCTGCTCGGCCAGAAACATAGTCGTTGATGCGAGAAGGACTGACACCAATTTCAATTGCTAACTGTTTCTGACTCATCTGCTTTTCTTCAAGCGATAACTCAATCAGTTGTGCAACTGTTGGCTTGTTGATGGGGAAATGCTCCTTTTCATAATCTATGACTATGTTTGACATCATTGTTAGCTCTACGGCATTGCGGTCGTTGGCTGGTGTGTTGTCGTCAACAATTGGCAATAGCTCCTCAATTCGTGCCAATGCAAACTCATATTGTTCTTTTGTAATCTTACTCATAATCGTTCCTCTTAACTTATCCTTTATTTAATCACGGTGCACAGTTGTAGCACATCGTCGTCGAAAGTGTCTTTGTTGATGGCTTTGTTCTTCACCAAAGAACGGCAGTTGTAGATGGTCTGCGAGGAAAGGAAGAGCAGGTCAGCGATGTCGGTGGTCTTCTTTACACCCAGGCGGATAAGGGCAAAGGTGCGCAACTCGGTGGTCAGCGTGCCTGGCGTCTTCTGCAGGATGCGCCCCTCGGGCAGTAGCAGTTCGTTGAACTCGTCGATGAAGGTGGGGTAGAGCTCCAGGAAGGCCTTGTCGAAACGGGTGAGGAAGGTGGCAGCATCCTCCTCGGAGATGCGCGTAGAGGAGATAGTCTGCAGGAGCTCCTGCGCCTGGTTCGCCTTGATCTTGCGCTTCACCAGCGTCTGGTACTTGTTGAGCTTGTCAATATACTGCGCACAAAGGTCTATATAGATGGACGCCAGTCCCTCGCGACGCTTGTTGGTGTCCACCAGCTTCTGGTTCAGAATGCCCTGCTGCTCGTTGGACACAGCCAACTGGCGGTTGGCCTCAGTCAGCTGCATGTTACTATCCGCCAACTCCCTACGTCCTAACGCCAGCAGGCGGTTCTTGCGATAGATGAGCCAGATGGCCCACAACATGGCAATGACCAGCAGCGAGATGAAGAGCAGCGAGTAGCGCAAGGCGCGGTTCTGCGTCTTCACCGTCTCCTGATAGCGCAGCATGATCTGCGGCAGCGTGCGTGAAATCTCCAAGATGCGCAGACGGTTGTTGTAGAACTTAGCATCCTCCATCGACACGTTGATGTAGCGCTCCGCCCTTTCGATATGCTGGTCGCTGAGGCTGAACAGATATTCTGCCAACACCTGCATGGACATATTCTCCTTGGTGCAGCACTTCAGGTCGCTCAAGGCCGAGCGTATGAGATACTCCTCGTACTTCTCCATCTGGTTGTCCACCTTATAGTTGCCAGCCAAAGCAAAGGCCGACATCGCATAGATGCGCGATGTTTCCTCGGTGGTGTCGAGGATGCGCAGGTAGTGCTCGCGAGCCTGCTTGCTGTTGGCCGTCACATACACCATCTGTTCGCCCTTGTAGTACTGGTAGTCGGGGTCCTGCGGATTAGCGTGTAGCATAGCCTCGCGCAAGTATTCGTTGGCCTTCTGCCGGTAGTGGGGCGTGAAGGTCGTATCGCCGCAATAGTCGCTCCAATAGGCATATATATTAAAGTAGGTGAAATAGTATTTGAAGAGCAACCGCTCGTCGGCCTCGGCAGGCTTGAAGTTGTCGAGATAGGCCATTGCCTCGCTATAGAGTCCGCCAATAGCCATGATCTGTGCCACATAGACCGTGAACAGGTCGGTATAGTAACGATTGCCCAGTCGCTGGCTCAGTGTCAGTCCGCGGTTAGCATAGACCATGGCCGAGTCAAACTGATAGACATGATACTCGCTGTAGAGGTCTTCCACCACTTTCAGCATGGCGCTGCTATCGCGCTCCGTGCGCAGTTTCTTCTTCAAAAAGGCAATCTGGTTCTCCTTTGCCTCTATGTATTGTCCACGTTTCGCTATCGTGGCATCCAGTTCCTCATAGAGCTGCTGGTTGTCTGCCTTCACCGCGGAAGACAGCATGACGAGGGTTAGTAATAGAATGATTCTGACCATGCGAAGTGATATAGTTTAGTAATTATGTTGCAAAAATAACAAAACAATGGGAAACGGAGCTATTTACTATGGCGATTTTAATATCTTTTATAACTTACTGATTATCAAATTGATTTATGTCTATGTAGATCTGATATATTTACCAAGGCATTACTATGTGATATAACTTCATGGGTAATGCACTACCTTTGCCATCGAAATCCTAAAAACGAAACAATAACATCAAAAACAATCTGATGATTATCATGAGAATTAGACAACAAAGACAACGATCAGTCCGGTGGGTGGCCAGCATGTTAATCTTGCTGCTGATGCCTTTAGGACTACTTGCACAAGAGGTACGCGTGCAAGGCTTGGTGAAAGATGCCTCGGGCGACGCCATCATAGGTGCGTCTGTGGTTCAGAAAGGAAAGAAGGGCACAGCGGGTGCCATCACCGATCTGGACGGTCGCTTCGTGATGAATGTTCCTGCAAAGGCCACGCTGGTGGTTAGCTACCTGGGCTACGAGACCCGAGAGGTGGCAGTGAACGGACAGACACAGCTCACCATTACGATGACAGAAGACAACAAGGTGCTGAACGAAGTAGTGGTGGTAGGCTACGGAACGATGGACAAGAAAGAACTGACATCGGCCGTGTCGCACGTAGGCGAGAAAGACTTTCTGACAGTCAGTTCGCTGGATCCCTCGATGATGATTCAGGGTAAGGTAGCGGGTGTCAGCATCACCAACACAGGTGCCGGCGATCCAAACAACCAGGCCAGCATACAGATACGCGGTGTCAGCTCGCGTTCGGCTGGCTTGGGCCCGCTGATTGTCATCGATGGTGTGCCCGGTGGCAATCTCACCAACCTTAATCCTAACGATATAGCCTCTTTCGATATCCTGAAAGACGGTGCTGCCTCAGCTATCTATGGTACGCGCGGAAGCAACGGTGTCATCGTGGTCACTACGAAGAAGGGCAGTAAGGACGGCAATATGCACACCTCCTACTCAACGATGATGTCGTGGGACGTGATCAAAAAGGAACTGAAGATGATGGACGCCCAGGACTATCGCGCCGTGCGTCTGGGATGGGGCGACACCGGTGTGGACCTGGGAGGCAATGTGGACTGGCTCGATGCCGTGAGCCGCACGGGCGCTACCGTACAGCATACACTCACCCTGAGCGGAGGCAACGACAAGAGCAACTACCGCATCAGTGCTGACTATCGCAATGCCCACGGCATAGACCTGCGCTCTAAGCGCGAGGAATATGGCGCACGCGCATCAATCATGCATACCACTAAAAATGGACTGTTTACCTTAACCGCCAATGTCGCACCGCGCATCATAGACCGCGACAATGCCGACTGGAGTGTCTTCAAAGATGCTATCGAGGCGAACCCCACCACACCGCTCATGGATCCCGAGAATCCTGTACGTTACTATAACTTCATGGGACAGGTGGTAGGCTCGAACCCTGTGGAGCGTCAGCGACTGGAGACCGACCATGCCGACACGCGTCTGCTGGACTTGGATGGCACGGTGCGACTTAACCTCCTGCCGTTGCTCGCCAACGACGAGACGATGCGCCACAGGCTGACTACTCAGATTATGTTTGCTGATCATCAGTACAGCAACGACAATACGTGGTTCCGTCCCTCGACAAGTACCATCGCCATCAACAACGGTCGCGACGGCGAGGCTAGCCGCTCGTATAGCAAGGAGAGTCAGAGGGTGGTGGAATGGCTCACGAACTATAGTGGCAGCATAGGTCTGCACAACATCAAGGGAATGGTGGGCTACTCTTATCAGTACTCGCGCTACTCGGGTCTGAGTGCCGAGAACAAGGATTTCCCCAACGACGGTCTTGGTGCCGACAACCTGGGCTCTGGCGAATATGCCAAGGAAGAGGGCGAGGTGATGATGGGCAGTTACAAGAACGACGCAAAGCTGATTGCCTTCTTCGGTCGTGTGAGCTACGACTTCGACGGTCGCTATCTCTTCACCGCTTCGCTGCGTCATGAAGGTTCTTCTAAGTTTGGTGCTGACAATAAGTGGGGTAACTTCCCCGCCGTATCGGCAGGTTGGCGCATCTCGTCGGAGAAGTTCATGAAGGATATTCGCTGGATAAGTGACCTGAAACTGCGTGCCGACTATGGTGTGACGGGTAATCAGGACTTCGGCAGCTATCTCTCGCTGAACACCATGACGGGCTTCGGCTACTATTATTATAATGGTAAGTACTTCCAGGTGTGGGGACCATCGAAGAATGTGAACCCCGACCTGAAGTGGGAGAAGGGTAAGAACTGGAACGTGGGTCTGGACTTCTCGCTGTTCAATGGTCGTCTGTATGGCTCGCTGAACTACTTCAGTCGTCGTCAGCAGGACCTGCTGGGTAACTATAAGGTCAGCGTTCCGCCCTATCTGTTTGATGAGACCTTCGTCAATGTGGGCACGATGAAGAACACCGGTTTTGAGTTCGACCTGAACCTGAAGGTGGTGAACACAAAGGACTTCTCCTATGACCTGAACATCGTGGGTACAACGATGAAGAACGAGTTTGTGGACTTCAGCAACTCTCAGTACGTGGGACAGGACTATTACGACGTGTGCGGCACGGAGGATCCCTATCCCTTCTACAACCTCCAACGCATTGAGAAAGGCAAGTCGCTGGGTAACTTCTACATGTGGCGCTATGCCGGACATACTACCGATGGCGAGTGGCTGGTATATGACAAGGACGGTGACATCATTCGTGCTTCGCAGGCCAGCGATGAAGACCGCCAGGTGGTGGGCAACGGCATGCCTAAGTTCACGATGTCGTCGAGCCATAACTTCCGCTGGCGCGACTTCGACCTCTCACTCTTCTTCCGTGGTGCCTTCGGTTATGATATCTTCAATATCCATGACTTCTACTATGGCACGCGCAACTTCACGGGTAACCGTCTGCAAAAGGCTTATGCCAAGAACTACAGCATAGCTGGATCGGCGAACCCTGTGGTGTGCGACTACTTCCTGGAACGTGGCGACTATCTGAAACTCGACATGATGACGCTGGGCTATACGTTCAGCCCTCGCAACTGGCGCTTCATGGACAGACTGCGCGTCTATGGCACCATGAAGAATATCCTGACGCTGACTAAGTTCAGTGGTGTGGATCCTTCGACCTATCAGGTGAACGGTCTGACGCCAGGCGGACAGGGCTCACGCACCTATTTCCCATCAACACGCCAGTTCATTGTAGGACTGCAAGTGGACTTCTAACGCAATGAGTAATGAGAAACAAAAACATGAAAGCAGAGATGAAGAGCTATATATATAAAATGGTGGTGGCTGTATGCTGTACAGCAATACTTAGTAGTTGCACAGACCTGGACGAGAAACTCTATGACCAGGTGGGCGTGCAGAACTACTATAACACCAAGAACGACGTGATTCGTGCTACGTTCCGTCC
This sequence comes from Xylanibacter brevis P6B11, assembly GCF_000621825.1. Classification (NCBI taxonomy): domain Bacteria; kingdom Pseudomonadati; phylum Bacteroidota; class Bacteroidia; order Bacteroidales; family Prevotellaceae; genus Xylanibacter; species Xylanibacter brevis. The sequence goes on along the minus strand of NZ_JHXG01000006.1, from coordinate 48,209 downwards.
TTTTGAACATGCCTTCTGGAGCATACAGAGCAGACATGTGCTCAACGAACTGACAGCCGACCAGCTGATCACTCCCACACGAGACGGCTGGTGGGATGATGGTGGCAAGTGGCGCCGACTGCACTACCACGACTGGAACGTGGAGGATGGCGGCGACGCACAGACGGAATGGAATGGTTGCTTCCAGGGCATCATGCAGTGTAACTATGTGATTGAAGACCTGAACGCACTGACGCCTTCACGCTTCGGCTTCTCGGAGGCGGAGTTCAACAACCTGAAAGCACAGTGCCGTGTGCTGCGTGCTTGGTTCTACCTGCGCCTGTTGGATGGCTTCCGCAATGTGCCCTTGGCTGTGAGCTACAATGATGTGTCGAAGAACACGGAGACACAGGTGGAGCCTAAGGTCATCTTCCAACTCATAGAGAACGACCTGAAGGAGTGTCTCCCGCTGCTTACGGAGAAGACGGAGCTGGGAAGCGGAGCCAATCTGCAGGGACAATGGACCAAGGCTGGTGCTGCTGCTCTGCTGGTGCGCCTCTACCTGAATGCGAAGGTTTATATCGATGAGGACCGATATGCGGACTGTGCACAAGTGGCACAAGACATTCTGGATGGCAAGTATGGTAAGTATGAGGTGGCTGATCGCTGGGATGCTGCCTTCGATTGGAACAACGATGTGTGCGACGAGGTGATCTTCGGCTTCCCTGCAGCCCCGGGCTATAGCTACTGGCAGTATCAGGGTGACACCTACTGGTGGACTGTTCCTGCCCGTGCCCGCTACTATCTGAACGACAGTAAGTGTAAGGCTGGCGACCATAATACGAAGTATGCCGCTTCGCCAAGCTATGCGCCTAACGGTACGAAGTTGTCCTATGAGCTGGGCATGCCTGTGGAGCATTTCCGCAAATATGCGGGCGATGAGCGCATGAAACTCTATCGCAACCTGGGTAATAGTCAGCGTGAGGGTATGTTCCTCTATGGCTATCTGGAGTACAAGGATGATAATGGCGCCACCAAGCGTGTGCAGGCTCCGGAGTCTCCCTACGACCTTTATATCCGCGATGCCGTGGGTAAGTTTCAGGACCTGGCTCCTAACAAGTGGCTCGTGACGACCAGCAGCACGCTGCGCGATGGTGATCATAACTCTGGTTGGCACTTTGCCAAGTACCCTTTCTATACGGATAATGATGCTCACCAGATGGAGAGCGACTATACGGAGATACGACTGCCCGAGATTATCTACTCGCTGGCTGAGTGCAAGCTGCGTGCTGGCGATAAGACTGCTGCTGGCAAACTGCTCAACAAGGTGCGTCGCCGCAACTATCCTGCTGCCAATCTGCCTACGGTGCTCTATCAGCCTGATGGCGCTGCTACGCTCGATATGAAGGAAATGCTCGACGAATGGGGACGTGAGTTCTTTGCCGAGAGCCGTCGTCGCATAGACCTCATCCGCTTCGGCAAGTTCACTTCAGGCTCGTGGTGGGACAAGACGCCCGATGCCGACGACCATACGAAGATATTCCCCATCATGCGTCCTATTCTGAATGCTAACCCTGCGCTTGTGCAGAATCCTGGATATAACAAGTGATAGTGAAATAAAACGAAATAACGATGAAACCTATGAAATATATGTTGATAGCATTCGCAGCCCTGCTGATGACAGCCTGCGATAGCGAGATGGACCTGAAGATTATAGAGGGTGAGCTGCCTATCAAGACCTCAGCGCTCTATATGGTCGGCGATGCGACGCCTAATGGCTGGAGCATTGATAGTCCGACGCCTCTGACACCTACGGCTGATGATGCGCTGGTGTTTGTCTGGGAAGGACCTCTTTACAAGGGTGAGATGAAACTCTGCCTCACGGTTGGCAGTTGGGATGCAGCCTTCATCCGTCCTGAGATTCACGGAACGGAGATTAACAAGACAGCTACGGTCAATCAGAAGTTTGAGATGCATGCTGGTGATCCCGATAATAAATGGCGTGTGACGGAAGCTGGAGAGTATCGACTGACCTTTGACTTGCGCCACTGGCAGATGTCCACAGAGTGGTTGGGCGAGATCGTGGTGAAGAAAGATCCGCTGGAATCTGAGACTCTTTACATGATCGGTGATGCGACACCTAACGGTTGGAGTATGGATAATCCGACTCCTCTGACACGTGATGCGTCGAATAAGTACCTCTTTACGTGGGAGGGTAACCTGAATACGGGCGATATGAAAGCCTGTCTTGAGCCTGATGGTACTTTCTCGTGCCCGTTCCTGCGTCCTTCTTCGGGCGATGTGGAGATATCGTCTGCAGGTGTTTCGGCTTCCGACTTCGTTTACACAACGAACCCTGACGATAAATGGCACGTGACGGAGGCCGGAACCTATAGCATCACTTTCGACTTGGAAAACTATACCATTCACGTAGAAAAGAAATAATAGAGATGAAACAAATGATATTTTGGACAATGGCCTTGGCAATGACGATGCTGTGTTCGTCGTGCAAGGACGATGTGGAGATGCGTTATCCTCCTAAGTATGAACTGCCGGAACTGCCCGTGGTGGAGGGAATACATGATGGCGTGAAGGCTCCGCTCTACTGGAGCGTGTATGAATACTGCTACGAACAGAGCGCTGCTGGCGTGGCCAATAGTGATATGGATCTCACGGAACAGCAGTGGGATGAGATCATTTCATGGGTGGCTACCGACTTGAAGCCTTATGGCTACGACATGATATGTACGGACGGCTTTATCCCTATGACGGCAAAGGATGAGTCTGGCTATATGACTCACTATGGCTCTATGGCCTTGAAGGACTTGGCCGCAAAGTGTAAGGCGAAGGGCTTGCGCCTGGGTGTCTATGATAACCCTTTGTGGATTCATGGTCCGCGCAATACAAAGATAGAGGGAACGGACTATATCTTCGGTAACCTGATATACAATGGTAGCTCTGCTGTGCAGAATCCCACGACGCAAGACCTCTGGTTTACGTGGGTTGTCAGCACGCAACCAGGCGCTCAGGAGTACATAGATGGTTTCTTCAAGCATTATCATGACTTGGGTGTGGACTTCATCCGCATGGACTTCCTGTCGTGGTATGAGGATGGTAAGGACCGTGGACAAGGACTGGTGGGACGCGGCTATGGACGTGAGGCTTACGGAAGAGCAATGGCTTACATCGCCCAGTCGGCTAAGAAGTATGGCATCTTCACTTCGCTGGTGATGCCCCACATGTATAATGATGCGGAAGTGGAAGCCCGCTATGGTAATATGGTTCGCATCGTGGCTGATACAGAAGATGGCGGATGGAATCATACTTCCACTCACGACAAGGGTCGTTCCTATACAAACTGGCCCAACTGCAAGAACCAGTTTGATGGTTTTGTCTATTGGTCGCACATCGCTGGTCGTAACAAGGTGATACTTGACGGTGACTTCCTTCGACTGAACAAATATGCAACCGAGGCTGAGAAACAGACGGCTGTCTCACTACAGCTACTGGCTGGTGGTCCTGTGTCTATTGCTGATCAGAAGAGTACCATAGGTAACAACACGTCGTTCTATACCAACTCGGAACTGTTGGCTCTCAACAAGGACGGTTTTGTAGGTAAACCGCTTAGTGACCAACTGAACGACAAGCAGAACGAGATATGGTACGGCACGATGAGCAACGGTGATTATATTGTCGGACTATTCAACCGCGGTGACCAGTCGGCTACGGTCAGCGTGAACTTGAGTCAGTTGGGTATCAGTGGCACGCTGAAGATGCGTGACCTCTGGAAACATGCTGATGAGGGAAACATCAGCGGAACACTCTCTGCTACTATTCCTGCACATGGATGTAAAATTGTAAGATTGACGAATAAATAAACATGAAAACAAAGATATTATTCCTAATTACTGCATTTCTCATGGCGCGTTGCACACTGTTTAACTCCCATGCTCAAAACATTGAGGTGACATCGCCCAATGGACTGGTCAGCGTTGCTTTTACGCTTACTGGTAATGGTGTGCCAACGTATGCCATGAGTTTTAACTCGAAAGAAGTTGTGGCTCCCAGTAAGTTGGGCTTGGAGCTTGCAGAAGAGCACTCTCTGCTCGACGGCTTCACGCTGGCTGCTACTGAGTGCTCTACCTTCGATGAGACCTGGCAACCTGTATGGGGAGAGACAAAGAACATACGCAATCATTATAATGAGTTGCTTGTTCGTTTGCAGCAAGATGAAACGGGACGTCTTATGAATATCCGTTTTCGCGTCTATAACGATGGTGTGGGCTTCCGCTATGAGTTTCCGCAGCAGGAAAAACTGGTTTACTTTGTGGTAAAGGACGAGCGTACTCAGTTTGCTATGACTGGTGATCATACGGCTTGGTGGATTCCGGGTGACTACGATACACAGGAGTATGACTATACAGAATCGAAACTATCGGAAATCAGAGGACTTATGAAGTCGGCCATCTGTGACAATGCCTCGCAAACATTATTCTCACCTACGGGCGTGCAGACCGCTCTGCAGCTTAAGACGGCAGATGGTATCTACTTGAATATTCATGAGGCTGCACTCATAGACTATTCTTGCATGCATCTTGATCTTGATGACAATCGCTTTATCTTCAATACACAACTAACACCCGATGCCCAGGGTAATATGGCTCACATGCAGTCGCCTTGTCACACGCCGTGGCGAACTGTGATGGTTGCAGACAATGCCTGTGGCATCCTTTCATCCAACCTAATCCTTAATCTTAATGAACCTTGCAAAATTACCGACACATCGTGGATCAAGCCTGTGAAGTATGTTGGCGTGTGGTGGGAAATGATTGGTGGAGGAAAACAGTGGTCGTACACGTTCGATCTGCCTTCCGTTAAACTTGGAGAGACAGACTATAGTCATGTAAAACCTCACGGACAACATCCTGCTAACAATGAGAATGTACGTCGTTACATTGATTTCGCTGCCCAACACGGTTTCGACCAGGTGCTCGTGGAGGGATGGAACACTGGTTGGGAAGACTGGTTCGGTCATTCCAAGGACTATGTGTTCGACTTCCAGACGCCTTATCCAGACTTTGACATCCGTGCACTCAACGACTATGCCCACTCCAAAGGGGTGCGTCTGATGATGCACCATGAGACTTCGGCTTCTGTCCGTAACTATGAACGGCACTTGGAGGCGGCCTACAAACTGATGAACCAATATGGATATAATGCTGTGAAGAGTGGCTATGTGGGGAATATCATCCCACGTGGAGAGCACCACTATGGTCAGTGGATGGTTAACCATTATCTGTATTGTGTCACCGAAGCTGCCAAGCACCACATTATGGTGAATGCTCACGAGGCAGTGCGTCCTACTGGTCTTTGTCGTACATGGCCTAATCTCATTGGCAATGAGTCGGCACGTGGCACGGAGTATGAATCGTTTGGTGGCAATAAACCGTCGCACACAACGGTCTTGCCCTTTACTCGCTTGCAAGGAGGACCGATGGACTATACCCCAGGTATCTTTGAGATGGATATGAGTAAGGTGGATCCTAATAGCCACTCACATGTAAACAGCACGCTGGCTCGTCAGCTGGCACTCTATGTGACTATGTACTCTCCACTGCAGATGGCTGCTGATGTACCTGAGCAATACGAGCGTTTCATGGATGCTTTCCAGTTTATTAAGGATGTGGCAGTAGATTGGGACGACTCACGCTATCTGGAGGCTGAGCCTGGTCAATATATTACTGTGGCCCGAAAGGCTAAAGGAACGAACGACTGGTTTGTGGGATGTACCAGTGGAGAGCAGGGGCATCAGTCTGTATTACCGCTTTCATTTCTGGATTCTGGTAAGAAGTATGACTGTACCATCTATGCCGATGCGCCCAATGCTCACTATCTAACAAATCCGCAGGCTTACACCATTAAGAAGAAAGTGGTGACAGACAAGACTGTTCTTCGCCTGAAGGCTGCTCCCGGTGGTGGTTATGCCATCAGTATCAAAGAACGTAAATAATCAAAGTTATTCAAAAACTAACATAACCCTAATAAAAAAAACTATGCGTAAAATTACTTTTTTACTATTAATGGCTATGCCTCTGATAGTCATGGCCGCTGTTGATGACGTGTTCACAGTTGACAATCTGAAGTACAAAGTTGTGACGGAGGATGGTGAGAAAAATGAAGTGATGGTGATTCGTCCGGATGTGGAACTCACGGGAGATGTTGTCATTCCTGCTAGTGTAGCTAACAATGAGAAGACCTATTCGGTGGCCTTTATCAAAGGTGGTGAGATAGCTGAAGGATGTGCTTTTCGCGAGATGACAGGAATTACTTCTGTAACAATCCCTTCTACGGTCTATTCGCTGCAGGGTGTCAGCACTTTCTTTGGTTGCACCGGACTGCGTGCTGTCTATAACAATGGCAGTATGGACCAGATTGAAGGATGGACCTTCTATGGCTGTTCTTCTTTGGAGTATTGTGCGATTCCTGCTTCAGTCAACAAAGTGGGTGAGAGTGCTTTCGAGAATTGTAATGCATTGAAGTCTCTGACTATCCTGGGTTCGGTTAGTCTTGACCAACATGCGTTGAAGAACTGCTCAGTGCTGAAGAACATATACTATGCTGGTAGCAGCCTGACACTTATCCCCACAGAGGATACCTGGCAGATCTTCGAATCGACAGACAATCCTGTGTTCTATACAAAGGCATCGGCTCTCGATGATATCAAAGCCGCACTAAATGGGAAGGCTGACTGGATTAAGGACCAGGCAACAGCTGATATCCTTTTCACGCCTGCCACGGATGTGTTTACCTTTGCCCGTGATTTCGATGTTGACTTTGCTGAGGCTGCCGACCTGAAAGTACGCTATGCTTCTGATTATAGTGACTCTGAGCTTGTGCTAACTGCTGTGACCAGTGCAAAGGCGGGAACAGGACTCCTCATTAAAGGTGAGGCTGGCACGGCTTGTACGTTGCGTATTGCTGAGACAACACCCGAGGCAGTCAGCAACAAACTTGTGGGTGTGGTGGCTCCAAAGGTGCTTCCTGCTACTGATGGCGACAAGACAAACTTTATCTTAAAGGATGGTGTGTTTAAGAAGGTAAGCACTGCCAACAAAGAGATAGCAGCAGGAAAGGCCTACTTGCAGTTGCCAACAAGCAGTGCGGATGAAGCTCGTGACATTATTTTCTCTTTTGAAGATGAGACTACGGGTATTGGGAACCTCACCCCGGCCCTCTCCAAAGGCGAGGGAGTTGTTTACGACCTGATGGGACGTAAGGTGAAGAAGAATGCTAAGGGATTGTATATCGTGAATGGCAAAAAAGTGATAGTGAAATGAAAAAGACATATAAAAGCCCTCTGATAGAAGTTTATTCAATCAGAGGGGAACAGTTACTTACGGCATCGGATTATAACTTCAGAAGACGTCGCGTGGAATGGGACGAGGAAGAGGATGCCGATGAAGCGGAATAGTTGCTATTAGTTAGTTGAATTGGTTGAGCGGTCGCTGTGAATGAGTTCCAGCAGTCGCTCAACTGCTTCTTCTTCAGGAATGTTCTTCAAGACACACTCCTTGGCTCTGTAGAGCGAGATCTTACCACGACCTGCTCCTACGTAGCCGTAGTCGGCATCGGCCATTTCACCCGGACCATTCACAATGCATCCCATGATACCTATCTTCAAGCCCACAAGGTCACTGGTGGCTGCCTTGATCTTGGCAATGGTCTCTTGCAGGTTGTAGAGCGTGCGTCCGCAACCAGGACATGAGATATACTCGGTCTTGGTGAACTTAATGCGGGCGGCCTGAAGAATGGCGTCGGCAAGACTAATCAAACTAGCAGGAGTAGTAAAACTAGCGGAACTGGTTATGTCCAACTTAGTGGCTTTGCGGTCTATGAGCAGGGCACCTACGGCCATTGCTGCTTTCAGTTGGAATGTCTCCCAGTCAGCGGCATCGAGGTTCAGGGTGATGGTGTCGTCCTTGATGCTGGCTTCTGCCTCTGCACGAAGCTGTGTGCACTCGGGGATGAGTTCCACCAGTTTCTTGGCTACGGGAATCTCGCACTCTGGTTCCTCGCTGAGACTCACACGAATGGTGTCGCCAATGCCTTCTGTCAGAAGGGCACCGATGCCTAGTGCACTCTTGATACGACCGTCCTCACCTTCGCCTGCTTCTGTAACACCCAGATGCAGGGGATAGTGCATGTCCTCCTGATCCATGGTCTTCACCAACAGACGTACGGTGGTGACCATCACAACGGTGTTGGAGGCCTTGATAGAGATAACCACATCGTTGAAGTTCTCGCGACGGAAGATGCGCAGGAATTCCATACAGCTCTCTACGATACCTTCAGGTGTGTCGCCATAACGGCTCATGATGCGGTCGGAGAGTGAACCGTGGTTCACACCAATACGCACCGCCGTGTGGTGCTCCTTACATATATTTATAAAAGGTACGAGCTTGGCTTCTATCTTCTTCAGTTCTTCGGCATACTCCTCATCGGTGTATTCCAAGTGCTTGAACGTGCGACCCGGATCAACATAGTTACCTGGGTTGATGCGCACCTTCTCACAGTACTGCGCAGCTACATCGGCAGTGTGGGCCGTGAAGTGCACGTCAGCGACAAGTGGTGTATGATAGCCATCGGCCTTCAGACAAGCAGAGATATTCTTCATGTTCTCTGCCTCACGAGTGCCCTGTGTGGTAAAGCGTACCAGTTCACCACCAGCATCGATGATGCGCTTGGCTTGTGCCACGCTACCCTCGGTGTCGTTGGTGTCAGTTGTTGCCATCGACTGTACGCGGATGGGGTTGTCGCCGCCAATGGCGATGTTGCCCACGTGGACTTCTATTGTCTTTCTTCTCATAGTTGATGGGTTAATGTGTAAAAAGGTCTTTGTGCAGCTTAATTGGTCTTGAAGTTGTATTTCACCTCAGCCAATTCCTTGTTTGCTTTCTCAATCTTGCTCTTCAGACCAGCCTTATAGTCGCTGAGACGCTGTGCAAGGGCGGCATCGCTAAGGGCCAACATCTCTACGGCAAGGATGGCTGCGTTCTGTGCACCGTTTACACCAACGGTGGCAACGGGAATGCCTGGAGGCATCTGGATGATAGAGAGCATAGCGTCGAGACCGTCGAGCATGCCCTTGATGGGAACGCCGATGACGGGCAGCGTGGTTGAGGCTGCGATGACACCAGGCAGTGCGGCTGCCATGCCGGCTCCGGCAATGATAACCTTCAGGCCGCGCTCCTGAGCGGTGCGGGCAAAGGTCTCAACGGCGTCGGGCGTGCGGTGAGCCGACAGGGCGTTGACTTCGAAAGGAACTTGCATCTCGTCGAGCAACTTACATGCTTTTTCCATGACGGGCAGGTCGCTCGTGCTGCCCATGATGATACTTACTACTGGTTTCATATGCTTGTTTTTTTTAATCGATTGCGAAATAGAATATGCTTACGCCGCCAATGATGAGGCCCACGAGGAAGCCTACGCACACCTGTGACAGCGTGTGCTGGCGCAGAAACATGCGGGCACTGCCCAACATGCCTGCCACGACAAGCGTGAGGCACAACCAACAGGTGGGGTCGAAAGCGAAGATCTCAGCAAACACCAACAGGGCACCGGCCACACCTCCGATGGCGGCGGTGTGGGTAGATATCTTCCACCACACGTTGATGATGGCACAGACAATCTGAACCATCAGCGCCGCAAAGACAATAGACGACACGAAGTGGAAAATGTTGAGGGCGTTGAGCACCTGTATGCACAGCAGATAACTGCAGATGGAGATGAGGTAGGGCACCAGACGGCGGCGCTTGTGGCTCAGCTCGAACAGGGTCCAACCGTGATAGTTGCGATAAAGGCGAATAAGGAAGGTGGGCATCAGGATGGTGAACAGGTACACCAGGCTAAGCACCATGAACCGATAGCCTGCCGGCAGCAGACTGAGATAGCTGAAGGTGAACAGCACAATAAGTCCTACCAACGGCAGGTAGAAAGGGGTGAACATCATGCTGATGGTGCGTGCGGCAATGATGATGCTCTTCTCTCTTGACATCTTAATGATGTTTTTCTCTTTTGACATCCTGATGACTAATTAGACTTTCTTAAACGCGCAATGGGTATGCCCAGCATCTCGCGGTATTTGGCCACGGTGCGGCGGGCTATGGGGTAGCCCTTCTGGGCCAGTATCTTGCAGATTACATCGTCGGCAAGGGGCTTGCGCTTGTCCTCCTCGTCGATAATCTCGCGCAGTACGGCTTTGATGACGCGGGTGGACAGTTCCTCGCCGTTCTGTGTGGTGAAGCCCTCGCTGAAGAAGTAGCGCAGGGGGAACGTGCCCCATCGCGTCTGGGCATATTTGGAGTTAGACACACGAGAGATGGTGCTGATGTCCAAACCGGTCTTCTCGGCCACGTCTTTCAATATCATGGGGCGCAGCAGGGTCTCGTCGCCCTCTTCGAAGAAGGGGTGCTGCAGCTGGATGATGGCCTTCATGGTGAGGGTCATGGAGCGCTGACGCATCTTGATGGCATCGATGAAGCTCTGGGCTGCCCCCACCTTCTGGCGCGTGTAGAGCAGGGCTTCCTTCATCTGGCGCGACATGGTGTCCTTGTTGTTCTGGTATTCCTTCAGCAGTTCGGCAAACGAGGAGGACACCTGCAACTGTGGTATCTCGCTGTTGTTCAGCGAGAAGGTGACCGTACCGTCGTCTTGTGTATCGACGATAAAGTCGGGGGTGATCTGTTGGATGGAGTGGCCGATAGTTTCGCTCATGGATGCACCAGGACGCGGATTGAGATGGCGCAGTTCACCGGTCAGCTCTTCCATAAGCTGAGAGCCCACCTTGAGGTCTTTCTGCAACTTGTCCCAACGGCGGTTCTTGAAGTCGTCGAAGTGATGCTCCAGGACGCGCAGCATGAGTCGGTCCATGTCGAGCTTATTTTGTGGCGCGCCGTTGCTGGTGTCGTCGGCAAGCTTGCGCTCCACTTGCAGTTGCAGGCATTCCTGCAGGTCGCGGGCACCAATGCCTGGCGGGTCCAGTTGCTGCAGGCGCTTCAGGTTCTTTTCAATCTCCGCTGTGCTGAGATCGATGTTATGATAGATGGCCAGTTCCTCGGCAATACTGTCGATGGGGGTGCGCAGCAGACCGTCGTCGGCCAGCGAGCGGATCAGATACTCCATGACATAGCGCTCCTGGTCGTTGAGTTCCAGTTCGCTGACCTGCTGCAGCAGTGTGTCATAAAAGGTCTCGCTGGCGCCAAAGGGCGTGTCTTCACGTTCTTCAGCACTATAGTGGTTGCCGGCATATACGGGCAGGTCCTCGTCGTCGCGGCCAAAGCTCTCCAAGGCGGCGTCGAGCGCATCCTGACGCTCTTCGCGTTCGCGCTGACTGTCGTAGTCCTCGTCGGCATTGTCCTGTGTGTTGGGACCGTCGTTGAAATCGGTGTTATCGGGAAATTCAGGCTCGTCGGTCTGTTGTTCCAGCGCAGGATTGTCGTGCATCTCGGTGTTGACCCGTTCAATGAATTGCTGAAGGGGTAGCTCCACCAGTTGTGCATTCAACAGCTGTTGCTGCGAGATGGTTTGCTGCAAGTGCTGTTCTTGTCGTTGTTCCTGAGTCTGAATCTGAGCCATTATTTACTTGAAATATGCCATCAGTTCTTGTGCCAGCTCGTTCAGCTGGTTGGGGTCTCCGTTGCCATAGCGGTGCCAGATGTGCTGACAGGCGGGCAGCAGGGGTGATGGTTCGACATCATTCTTGGTAAAGTAGGGGTCGCACGACTGAAAGGTGGTGAGCACCTCTACGACCTCGGCAGGAGAAAGCTTCATTTGGCGGGCCAGCTCTACGACTTCGGGTGTCTCCTCGACCATGGTGGCGGGCGTCAGCTGGAAATAGAGGTTGAGCGCGAGTATCAGCATGACGGGCTTCAGCCTTTCGTTCTCGGCCAGCGGACGGAAGTCTTTCTCAAACGACTCCTGAATCTCGACGCCACTGTAGAACGCATCGCTGGCACCGAAGTCTTTCATCTGGCGCAGCGTGGAGACGGCGCGCTGCAGGCGGCGCGGGTTCTCGCTGTAGGTCTGCCAAAGCCGCTCGATGAGGGGCGTCTCAAGTCTTTCTATCTGACGCATGCGAGCTTGCAGTGCCTGTGGTGCAATGTGCAGTTCCAGGCTCAGGTCCACCATATCCTTGCTGTAGAGCGCTTTGGTGCCCACAGGTTTCTTCAGGTAGAGTTGCAGTAGCAGCAGCCAGAAGTCATCGTGCCAAACTTGATTCTTTGCCATGTGCCTTAATTTTGGAGCAAAGTTACTGAAAACAACGTGAATAACCAAATTTTTTTAGATGCTTTCAACAAGAATTCTAATTAATTTTGTACTTTTGCACCAAACAATAACTAAGAACAATGCGAAAACTGTTTTTTCTGATGGCACTGGCGATGCTTTCTTCAGTCGTCAAGGCGCAGCTACAGATAGAACCACCGCCACAGATACAGCCACCCAAGGAGGAGTTCAAGAAGAATCTCAGACTGTCGGGGGGCGAGTTTCTGGCTTATCCCATTCCGCGACAGCGCAAACAGACGCCTGCGCCCGAGGGAAAACGCTTGTTCTATGTCAGTCACTATGGCCATTTCGGTTCGCATCATCATGAAGAGGAGATGGACTATGACTACGCACTCAACTGCCTGACTGAGGCCGACGACCAGGGCATGCTGACCACCCTGGGCAAGGATGTGCTGGACCGTATTCGCCGAATGAAGGCTGAGGCCTACCTGCGATGGGGCGAACTGACGGAGGTGGGACTGTCACAGCAGCGTGTCATCATCTCGCGTATGTTTGAACGCTTCCGCCCCGTGTTTGGCGATGGCGCACATGTCGAGGCGCATAGCACCATCGACGGACAGACGGTGCTGGCCATGGGCGTGGCGTTGCAACAGCTGTTGCTGCTGAACCAGAAACTGGACATCCATCAGGATGCCAGTCTTCACGAGATGTACTATATGAGTCAGCAGGACAGTGGCTTGCAGGCGGAGCGTCTGTCGGCCCAGAAGCGCCAGGCCTTTGATGCCTTCTGTAAGAAGCGCCGCCGCTGGCAGCGCATGGTGGGAGCGCTGTTTAATGACAAAGACTACCTGGAACAACGCGTGGACGGCGAGAAGCTGAACCGCCATCTGTTCCGTCTGGCTTCCAATCTGCAGAGCTCCGAACTGCGCAAGGAGATGACCTTCTACGACCTCTATACCGACAACGAGATATACGAGAACTGGCAGAAGGAGAACGTCTTGCAGTATCTCACCAATGGCTTTTCGCAGTACGACGGTGGCGATCAGCCCTATTCGCAGCGCAACCTGTTGCGCCGCATCATTCAGCAAACTGACAGTTGCATCAAGATGTCGCATCCCGGCAGCACTCTCCGCTTTGGTCATGAGATGGTGATCATGCCACTGGTTTGTCTGTTGGGCCTTGATGGCTACGACCAGCAGGTGGGCGATCTGGACCAGTTGGAGAAGCGTGGCTGGGTGGACTATCGCGTATTGCCGATGGGTGCCAACATCCAGTTTGCCTTCTACCGCAAGAATGCCTCAGACAAGGATGTGTTATTCAAGATCCTGCTAAACGAAAATGAGGCGACTCTGCCTTTGAATACAGATATCGCCCCATATTATCATTGGGATGATTTTCGCGACTACTACCTGCAACGCATCAATGCGTATGATGAGAACCTGGCAGAGTAGTCGCTCCCCTTATGCTTTCTGACTGAAGGCCAGCGCATACATGCGGGCCTGCTTCACCATGGCCAGCAGACCATTGCTGCGGGTGGGAGAGAGGTGCTCTTTCAGTCCTATCTCCTCGATAAAGTAGAGGTCGGCATTCAGGATGTCCTGAGGTGTCTGGTCGTTGAGCACACGGATGAGCAGTGCCACGATGCCTTTCACGATGAGGGCATCGCTCTCGGCCTGGAAGTGAATCTTCCCGTCGGCATAGTCGGCCTGCAGCCACACACGGCTTTGGCAACCGTCTATCAGGTTGCTCTCAGTCTTATACTTCTCGTCCAGTGGCTCCTGCTCGTTGCCTAAGTCAATGAGCAACTGGTATTTGTCCATCCAGTCGTCAAAATCGCTGAACTCCTCGATGATCTCGTCTTGTCTTTCGTTGATGGTCATATCTTAAATCTCCATTCTCATTTTTCAATTTTCTCTATCAGGAACAGCTTGTCGCTGGGACGCACCTTCTCGGGCACCTTGATGCTGACGCGTGTGCCTTGCTGGGCGGTCTCTACGGCGTGGGTGTCGTCGTGGATCTCATCTACGGTGACATACAGCGCACCAGTGGTGGGTCCCGTGATCAGCATCTTGTCGCCTACGCTGAAGGTGCCTGCCTCTACGGCAAACTCGGCCACGCCCAACTTCGAGAAATACTTCACGCCCTTGCCGATGTACTTCTTGCGCTCGGTGGCGCTGGAACCGTAGTTGGTGTTCCACTCGCCCAGTGTCTGTCCCTGGTAGTAGCCGTCCCAGAAGCCACGGTTGAAGACGGTGGCTAGGCGCTCGTCCCAGGCATCCTTCTTCTCCTCGGTGAACGTGCCGTCGAGCACGCTCTGGATGGCCTCCTTATAGCACTGCACCACGGTGAGTACATATTCGGGACCGCGAGCACGACCCTCAATCTTGAAGACGCGTACACCGCTCTTCATCATCTTGTCGATGAAGCGCACGGTCTTCAGATCCTTAGGACTCATGATATACTTATTGTCAACCTCCAGTTCGGTGCCCGTCTCGCGGTCGGTCACCAGGTATGAGCGGCGACAGATCTGCATACACGAACCACGGTTGGCCGAACGACCTGTGTTGTCGAGGCTCAAGTAGCACTTGCCACTGACGGCCATGCACAGTGCGCCGTGACAGAACATCTCAATGCGTACCTGCTGGCCACTGGGGCCGCAGATGTTTTGCTCCTCTATCTGGCGGTAGATCTCGGCCACCTGCTCCATGTTCAGTTCGCGGGCCAGTACCACCACGTCGGCAAACTGTGCGTAGAACTTCAGAGCCTCCACGTTAGAGATGTTCAACTGTGTAGAGAGGTGAACCTCCATGCCCTTCTGACGACAGTAGGTCATCACGGCGATATCGCAGGCAATCACTGCCGATATCTTTGCCTCTACGGCAGCATCCACGATCTGATGCATCGTCTCGATGTCCTCACCATAGATGATGGTGTTCACCGTGAGATAGGTCTTCACACCTGCCTCGTTACAGGTGGCGGCAATCTCGCGCAGGTCGTCAATCGTGAAATGGTTGGCAGAATGCGAACGCATGTTCAGCTGTTCCACACCGAAATACACCGAATCGGCTCCCGCCTTTAGGGCAGCAGCCAACGAATCGCGGCTCCCCACGGGAGCCATGATTTCAAAATCCTTCATATTCATGATGCAAAGGTACAAAGAAGTCGTCGAATAGCAAAAAGAAACAATATATTTCTTTGTATTACAGGCTATTTCTTAACTTATGTATATCCTCACCTATACACATCCTCTTTTTTCAGTTCCACGACTTTTCCGAAGCGGGCAAGGGCCTTTATGTCTGTCAGATGCTTATCGCCAATAACCACCCAGACACGATTACTGTTGGAGGCAATGTGCTGTTGGTGAAACTGCAGGATGTCCTGAGATGTAACAGCAGGTATGCTCTTGGCAATATCCGCCTGAGGATCAGATGTGTATCCGTCTCTCAGTTGGTTTGCTACATATTCGCCCACTGTGCGGAAAGAAGGATAAGCATTCTGGATATCATTGACAACGCTCTGGCGCGAGGCTTCCAGGTTATTCTCCTTCATCGGTATGTGATGTAGCAGAGAGTCTATGGTTGAGAGCGCCTCCAATGTCTTATCGGCTTGTGTGCCCGTTATTGTGATGTAACATTGTGTTGCATCTGGATGACGGGCAAGACTTGAAGTAAAAGCACTTCCACCCGTGGAGTAAGCCAGCGAGCGGAACTCACGGACATTCTGGAAAAGCACCGACGACATACTGCCTCCGAAATACTCATCCCAGAGCTTGAACTGTGCACGGTCTTTCTGTGTAGGCAATGCCCCGACGGCATCATAGCTAACCACATAGTTCTGGCGTGACTTTGGCACGTGGTAGAAATAGACCACTGGTTCGTCATACTGCAGGAAAGGACGGAAGGTATCAGCCTGGGGTTTGGTGCACTGGTCTAAGGGAAGGATGCGTTGCGCTTCATTCGCCACATACGCCATAGGCTGGCGACCACAGTAGAAGAGTTCGCAGCCGTACTGCTGCAACTCCTGGAAGAGCGCCAGCAAGTCCTCGTCTGTCAGAGACTTCACTTCCTTCCTACTCATCTGCGTGAGGTACGACGACCTTTCTCCAACAGCGATACGATGTATCACTGGTTGCAACACGTCGTCTTTCTGTTTTCCGAAACTCTTACGCTCTACTCCATCCTCGTCCTTCACATCTTTGAGTGCATCACGATCTCCCTTGGCCGAGCGCAGGAAATGCGCCAACAGCTGCAGGGCGGGCACCAGTTGGTTGTCTGGACCCGTGAGGTTGATGCTGAAAGCTACGTTGCCAGACGCTATCTCCATCGTGGTGCCAATACGCTGCCATGCCTGTTCCAACTGCTGTTTTTTCAGTGAGTCGGTGCCCAACTGTGACAGATAGTTGGCCATGATCTTCAGTGCGGGCGTATGCAGTTCGCCATTCTTGTAGCGGATGGTAAAGCTAAAGACATCGTTGATGGGGTTCTCTTTGTAATACAGCAGGGTTTGAGACTTGAGAGGAAGTATAGTCACATCCTTTTTAAAGTCAACGGTACGTACTGCCATATCCTTGACAGGCACCTGCTCCAACTGCTGGGCAAAGGCCGACTTCGCATCCATGTTTTTCGGACTGATAGGCTTATAGCCGGGCTGTTTCAGTGTCTCTTTCTTTGACGTACCGTATTTCTTGACCAAGGTGATATAATTGGCACCATAATACTTCCTTGCCGCTGCCACCACGTCAGCCTTTGTCAGTCGGCGAATACCTTCCATCTTTTGAAGCACATCCTGCCAGTTGCGCCCTTTCGAGAAGGCGTTAATCAGCACATCCGAGCGATTGCTGATCGTTTCTATATTCTGTTCGGCCTCCATCAGCATCTCTTGCTTCAGGGCTTCCATCTGCTCGTTGGAAAAATCACCGTCCATCACCTTCCTGACCTGTTCCATCACGCGGGCCTCTGCCTTTTTCATCTTTCCAAAGAGGTTGGGAATGACCACGATGCCAGAGCCTGCTGCATCATCCAGCGAGGCACTCATGGCTGCAGCCATCATCAACTTGTGTTCGTTGACCAACGAATCCAGCAGGCCAGCCTTACCGTTATAAAGCAGTTTGTTGGCCAAATCGAGCGCATTGGCATCTGCCTCATACTCTGTAGGGGCCTTGAATACCAAGGCTTCTGCACCAACCAGGGGGATAGGCAGTTTCACCTCTTCACGCTCACCTGCCGCAATCGTAGGCATAGGGCTCTTTATGCGCTCTGGCGCAGGACCAGTCTGCACACGTCCGAAGGTTTTCTCCAGCAATGCCGTCAGCGCAGCATCGGGCTTAATGTCTCCACAGAGAATCAGGCCCATATTTGATGCTACGTAGTATTTCTTATAGAAGGCAGCCATATCCGACAAGCGCGGATTCTTCAGATTCTCCGTCGAACCAATGATAGGATAGGCATAGGGCTGGGTCTTAAACACCGCACGGAATACTTTATCCTGTGCATTGCCCAGGGCATCGGCAGCACGGTTTTTCTCTTCATAGACATTCTCTAACTCACCCTGAAAGCCGCGGAACACGGGTTTGATGAGTCGCTCGGAGTTCAACCAGCACCACTGTTCTATGAACTGTGGCAGGAAAGAGTTATGATAATAGGTTAAATCATGACCGGTGCCAGCATTCAGAGCGCTGCCACCATATTTTGCTATCAACCGACTGAACTCATTGGGAATCGCGTAGTCGGCAGCCTTCAGACTCAGTTCGTTGATATGTTTCTGAATGCGCGTGCGCTCTGCCTCGTCCTTGGTGTTGCTAAGCAGGTCGTATTGAGCCGAGATACTGTCGAGCCACGGCTTTTCTTTATCATAGTCAGTGGTACCCATGCGGTCGGTACCCTTAAACATGATATGCTCAAAATAGTGAGCAATACCCGTATTGGGGCAATCCTTTGCACCAGCTTTTACCACCACGACGCCAAAGACTTTCGGCTGGGAGTGATCCTCATTCAGCCATACGGTCATGCCATTACTCAGTTTCAACTCCTTGACATCCAGCTGCGCATAAGCCAGCACACTCGTCAAGACTGCAACCAAAAGAAAAGCAATACGTTTCATATTCAGAAAGAAATAATTAAAGGGTTAGATGTTGCCATTTGGCGCACATCTAACCCTTCTTTAATCCATTATATACACGGGCTTTTCATACCCATCAGTATTTTCGTTTACTTGTTCAGTTTCCAAGTGACGCCGTCTTTCGTATCCTTCACCTCGAAGCCGGCGGCAGCCAGGGCATCGCGAATCTGGTCACTGGTGGCCCAGTCCTTGTTGGCCTTAGCCTTGGCACGCAGCTCCAGCACCATGTCCATCACCTTGCCAAAGGCAGCCTCGCGTTCGTCGTTAGAGCCACTCTTCTCTGACTTCAGACCCAGGATGTCGAAGGCAAAGAGCTCCATGGTCTCCTTCAGCTCCTTCAGACAGTCGGCACAGATGGTGGCCTTATGATCCACCAACTTGTTGACCACGGTGCAAGCCTCGAAAAGGTTGCTCAGCACCAGTGGCGTAGCCAGGTCGTCGTTCATGGCATCGTAGCACTTCTGGCGCAGCGCCTTAACCACCTTCTCGGTCTCGGTATCGCACTTGTCGCTGACCTGCACACGCTCCAAGTCGCTGATGGCGTTCATCAGTTTCTCGTAGCCCTTCTCAGCAGCCTGCAGAGCCTCGTTAGAGAAGTCCACCGTACCACGATAGTGGGCAGAGAGCACGAAGAAACGGATGGTCATGGGCGAGTAGGCTTTCTCGAGCAATGGGTGATTGCCCGTGAAGAACTGCTCCAGTGTGATGAAGTTGTTGTATGACTTACCCATCTTCTGTCCGTTGATGGTCAGCATGTTGTTGTGCATCCAGTACTTCACGGCGGGATGACCCATCGAAGCCTGTGCCTGGGCTATCTCACACTCGTGATGAGGGAACACCAGGTCCATGCCACCACCGTGGATGTCGAACTGCTCGCCCAGGTACTTGCGGCCCATGGCGGTACACTCGCAGTGCCAGCCGGGGAAACCGTCGCTCCAGGGCGATGGCCAGCGCATGATGTGCTCGGGCTGTGCCTTCTTCCACAGGGCGAAGTCGGCCTGGTTGCGCTTCTCGCCAACACCATCGAGGTTGTCGCGCGAAGCATCCTTGATATTCTCCAGTGAGCGTCCGCTGAGGATGCCATACTTGAATTTCTTATTGTAAGCCTCTATGTCGAAATAGATAGAGCCATTGCTCTCGTAGGCAAAGCCGTTGTCCAAGATCTGCTGCACCAGCTGCTGCTGCTCGATGATATGACCCGTGGCGTGAGGCTCGATAGAAGGGCGCAGCACGTTGAGCGCATCCATATACTGATGGTAGCGGTTGGTGTAGTACTGGGCTATCTCCATAGGCTCGAGCTGCTCCAAGCGTGCCTTCTTGGCAATCTTGTCCTCGCCCTCGTCGGCATCGTGCTCCAAGTGGCCCACGTCGGTGATGTTGCGCACATAGCGCACCTTGTAGCCCAGATGCTTCAGGTAGCGGAACACCAGGTCGAAGGTGATGGCAGGACGGGCGTGGCCCAGATGGGGATCACCATAGACGGTGGGACCACAGACATACATGCCCACATTGGGTGCATGGAGTGGTTCGAAACGCTCTTTCTGTCGTGTCAGCGTATTGTAAATGACCAGTTTTGATTCCATATTAATCTGTATTTTTTTATGAATGTTTGCTAAGTTGTTGGCTTCCTGATTCTTTTTCAATCGGCAAAGTTACTGTTTTCTTGTGAAATACACAAATTAATTTGGAGATTTCGGGATTTCACAGTAATTTTGCAAGTCTAAATCAATCAATTGGATAGAAGATGAATGTAGTGAAATATATCGGTGTGATGATCATGACGATGATGCTGACCACGGCTTGTGGCGGTTCGAAGAAGAGTGCAAAAGACGAGGGTGGCGATATGGTGCCTGCGGGACCTACCTTTTCTGCCGACTCAGCATATGCTTTCTGTGCCAAACAGTGTGAGTTTGGACCGCGCACGATGAACAGTGAGGCGCACGACCGCTGTGCGGCATGGATCGTGGATCAGTTTCAGCGCTTTGGCATGACGGTCACCGAGCAGCGCGCTGTCTTGAAAGGTTTCGACGGAACACCGCTGCAGGCTAATAATATTATAGCCAGCTACCGTCCGGAACTGACCGATAGGATTTTGCTTTGTGCGCATTGGGACTGTCGCCCTTGGGCCGATAATGATCCCGATGAGGCCAACCACACCAAACCGGTGATGGGGGCCAACGATGGTGCCAGCGGGGTGGCTGTGATGCTCGAGATAGCCCGACTTATTGAGTCGGCAGCAGACACGCTGGGACAATTCGGCGTGGACTTCGTTTGTTTTGACGCAGAAGACTGGGGCACCGACAACGAGAGCGACTCGTGGGCGCTGGGCGCTCAGCATTGGGCTGCACAGCAGAAGATGCAGACGGACGGCCGTAGGTATCGCTATGGCATCCTCTTGGACATGGTGGGCGGACAGGGCGCACGCTTCTATCGTGAGATGTTCTCGTGCCAGTATGCTCCCAGTGTGGTGAAACGGGTGTGGAAGGCTGCCGAGGTGGCTGGTTTCGGCTCGTTCTTTCCTCAGCAGGATGGGGGCATGATCACCGACGACCATGGTCCGGTCAACGAGGTGGCTGGCATTCCTTGTATAGACATTATTTCTTATTATCCCGATTGCATGGAAAGCAGTTTCGGACCTACGTGGCACACGGTGACAGACGATATGGAGCATATCGACCCTGCCACGCTGAAAGCCGTAGGTCAGACCCTGGTTCAGGTGCTTTATTCTGAGCGATAATAAGGGAGTGGGGAGTTGAGGCTTAGAGTTGTCCTGCCTCAACCATCAGTACGACGCGCTCTGTCAGGCGATCAACGCCTTCGGGCTCATAACCTTTTTTCAGTGAGGCGCCAAACATCCAGGCGAAGGCCTGCCACATGCCCGAACGAACAGGACCGATGAAGGCCTGCATGGCTTCGTAGGCTGTAGAGTTGCACTCGCGGTCCACCAGTTTGATGAGCAGTTTGCCCTGTGAGAACGTGAGCTTCTTCATCTTGGGCTTGTATTCTGCCACAATCGAAGCCTCTACGCGCTTCATGTGCTCGTCTTTCTCCTTTTTCGTAGGCAACTTCTCCAGTACTTCGGCGGTCTCTATCAGCATCTGTCTGACGTTCTTAGCCAGCGGAAGCACCTTCTTCACGTTTTTCACCAGTCGCATGTAGGCCTGCTGCTGTCGTTTGCTCTTGAACGTGGGCTCGGGGTAAACATAGACGTTCGACATCTCCATATACTGAATAGAGTCGCCGTCCACCAGTGTCTTGCTCACCTTGACGGTGGGCACAAAGGTGGGGTCGCCAAGGTCTTGTTGCCCTTGGGCTGCAGCGGTCAGCATGCCAGCAGTGAGGAGTGTGCTCAGTAGAATATGTCTTTTCATGTCATCGTAGTTAGAAGATGCCGCGTATCAAGATGTCCCACACGGCGATGATATGGCAGATAGAGCCTGCCAGCACACAGAAGTGGAACACTGTGTGCATGTATCTTGTCTTGTTGAATGAATAGAAAATGGCACCGGTTATGTAGAAGACGCCTTCCAGAACAATCATCACCACGGCCCACGCCTCTACGGTATCGAGGAGTGGCTTGAATGCGGCCAGCACCGACAGTCCCATGATGCAGAAGCAAATGGTCTCGAGGTTGGAGTGCTCTTTCAGTCGGACGAAACTGATGATGGTGCCCACGATGGCGCACGACCATACAAAGGTGAACAGCACCCAGCCCCAGTAGCCATAGTCGCGCATGGCGATGAGGGTGATGGGCGAGTAACTGCCGGCAATGTGCCAATAGATGGCGGCGTGGTCCCACTTGCGCAGGTGCTCTTTCCACTTGCTGTTTTCCTTCAGGGCGTGATAGATGGTAGAGGCCAGATAGCTGCCCGTCATACCGATCAGGTAGAGTCCCACGCCGATGCCTGCCCACATGCGATTCATGTTGCCCAGGCACACCACGATGATAAAGGCAATGCCGACGGCACCAGCCATGATGGCGCCACCGGCATGTGTCCATGTATTCCAGATTTCTTCTTTTCTAGTGTAATTGATAGCCATGTCAGTTTAGTCGGCCAGCACAAAGTCGAGCTGGCGTTTTTCGATGTTAGCGCGCGCCACCTTGATGCGGATGGCATCGCCAAGTTGATATTTCTGATGATGACGACGACCTACCAGGCAGTAGTTACGCTCGTCGAACTCGTAGTAGTCGCCATCCAGGTCGTGCATGCCGACGAGTCCTTCGCAGTGGTTCTCGTCTATCTCGCAGTAGATGCCATACGACTGTACGCCCGAGATGTGGGCGTCGAACTCTTCGCCCACCTTGTCGGCCATAAACTCTACCATTTTATATTTAATAGAGTCGCGCTCGGCATTCTGAGCGGTTTGCTCCATCTGACTGGCGTGCTCGCAGAGCTCCTCGAAATGGTTCTGGTTGGCAGAGCGTCCACCGTCCTGATAGCGGGTGAGCAAGCGGTGCACCATCATGTCGGGATAGCGGCGGATGGGCGAGGTGAAGTGGGTGTAGTTGTCGAAAGCCAGACCGTAGTGACCGATGTTGTGAGTCGAATACTTGGCTTTCATCATGGCGCGCAGTGTCAATGTCTCCACCAGTTTCTGCTCGCGCATGCCTTGGGCTTCTTCCATCAGCTTATTGAGACCCCTCGATAGGGCGCCGCGCGTGCCGCTCGTCTTCACCTTATAGCCAAAGGGCGACAGTGCCGTGCGCAGGCTTTCCAGCTTCTGTGGGTCGGGTTGGTCGTGGATACGATAGACGAAGGTCTTGCCCTTGGCACCCTTCTCCGATTTCTCGTTCTTGCCAGCCTTACCGGCTTTGCCTACCCATTCGGCCACGGTCTTGTTGGCCAACAGCATGAACTCTTCTACGAGTTGGGTGGCGTCGGTCGATTTCTTGAAGAAGCAGCGCGTGGGCTTGCCGTTCTCATCGACTTCGAAATGCAGTTCTTCGCGGTCGAACTTCACCGAACCGTTCTTGAAACGGCGCTCGCGAAGCTTCTTAGCCAGCTTGTCGAGTGTGCGCAGGGCTGTGTCCCAATCGGGGCCGTCCGTCTTCTTGGCCTTGGCAGTAGCTTCGGGTGATTGCAGTATCTCTTGTACCTCTTCGTAGGCAAAGCGGCGGTCGCTGCGAATCACGGTGTGCGCCAGGTGCCAGTCTTTGATGTTGGCCTCTTCGTCGAGCTTGAAGATGACGCTGTAGCTCAGCTTCTCCTCGTCGGGGCGCAGCGAACAGATGAAATTGCAAAGGCGCTCGGGCAGCATCGGGATGGTGCGGTCAACCAGATAGACACTGGTGCCACGCTGTTCGGCCTCGCGGTCGATGATGCTGCCTTCTGTCACGTAGTGCGAGACGTCGGCAATATGCACACCCACCTCGTAGCAGTTGCCGTCCTTGCGGATAGACAGTGCATCGTCGAAGTCCTTGGCATCCTTTGGGTCAATGGTGCAGGTCAGCACTTCGCGGAAATCCTCTCTTCGGTCAATCTCCGACTGTGGAATCTCTGCAGGAATCTTGTCGGCGGCCTCTTCTACGCGCTTGGGATATTTATAAGGTAAGCCATATTGAGCCAGGATGGCGTGCATCTCCACGGTGTTCTCGCCTTGTTTGCCCAGCACGTCAACGACCTCACCCACCAGATTCTTGGAGGTGGACGATGGCCATTGTATGATTTTCACCACCGCTTTGTCGCCGGTCTTTCCGCCTTTCAGCTTCTTCTTGGGTATCAGGATGTCGTGCACAAAGATGTTGCCTTCGGTGTTCAGGAAGGCAAAGTCCTTCTCTACCTGCAGCACACCGACGGCCTGGTCGTGCTTTCGCTCCAGTATCTCGGTCACGATAGCTTCTTTGATGTGGTTCTGTCGGCGAGCCATAAAGGCCACCTTTACGCGGTCGCCGTTGAGTGCAAACATCGAGTTGCGCTCAGCCACAAACACAGGCTTGCCGCCATCGGCCGGCATAAATGAGTTCTTGCCGTTGGCCTTGCGGATGAACGTGCCCTCCTGCACCTGCGTCTTCAGGTTCAGCCGATAGCTGTTGTCCGACACCTTCGACAACCAGTCGTCCCATGCCAGCTCTTCCATCACGTCGATGGCCAGCATCTTGGCGGGATGGGTGCTCAGCTTGAGCGACTTAAAGATCTGTTTGAAACTGAGCGTTTCACCGGGATGCGCCTGAAACAATGCCTGTAGTGCGTCAGCGATATCGCGCTTTGACATGCGTTTTCCACCTTTTTTCTTACCCATGATAAAAGCTTATAATTATGATTGCATTCGCAAAAGTACATATTTTTATTGAATGCGGCAACTTTTCTTGGTTAATAAAAAAAAAAGAGGTGCTTCTTGCGAAAAGAAGCACCTTAACTTTTTCTTTACAGAATTATTTAGTTCAGAGCGTCTGCAAGCTCAGCGCCAGCCTTGAACTTAGCTACCTTCTTAGCAGCAATCTTGATCTTAGCCTTAGTAGCGGGGTTGATACCCTCACGTGCGGGACGCTCGCTAACTGCGAATGTACCGAAACCTACGAGAGCTACCTTGTCACCAGCAACGAGAGCACCCTTAATAGCTGCTACAGTTGCATCGAGAGCCTTCTTTGCGTCAACCTTTGAGATACCAGCACCAGCTGCAATTTTCTCTACCAATTCTGTCTTGTTCATAATTTTTTAGTTTTTTTAGTGAATAATACAAAAAGATTATCAAAATTCTGACGCAAATATAAAGGAAAGTATTTATATAACAAGCAAAAAATGAGAAAAATTTTGTTTTTTGCCTAAAAAAAGTTGTTTAACCCCTCGTTTTATAGTGAAAAAGAGATATTTTTCGTAATTTTGCCCCGCAAAAGTGTTATACATCGTTAATTGTAGTTTTATATCGAAATTTGCGTATGTTTGCTAATATACCGACAGTTACAAAGAATCTGCTCATCATCAACGTGTTGGCTTTTCTAGCTACGTTGGTGCTGGCACCCCTTGGCGTAGATCTGAAGCAGATGGGTGGTCTCTATTTTTTCCTGGCCAGCAATTTCCACTTGTTTCAGTTTGTGACCTATCAATTCCTGCATGGCAGTTTCACCCATTTGTTCTTCAACATGTTTGCCCTGTGGATGTTTGGTTGCGTGATTGAACGTGAGTGGGGTGCAAAGAAATTCTTAATTTATTACATTGCGTGTGGAATTTTTGCAGGTGTCTGTCAGGAGCTGGTGCAGTTTGTGAGCTACTATTTCATTGTGGCTAGTCAGGTTTCCGGGGCTTCTGTAATAGATGTCTTCAATAGTTTGTCGGACAATGCTGTTTACCTGAATCATTCTCTGACAATAGGTGCTTCGGGTGCAGTCTATGCCATTCTGCTGGCTTTTGGTATGACATTCCCCAACGAGCGCATCTTTATCTTCCCTCTGCCTATTCCTATCAAGGCCAAGTGGTTTGTCTTGTTCTATATTGTTGTCGAACTGTTCTCAGCGATGTTCTCGTATGGCGATGGCGTTGCGCACATGGCGCACGTCGGCGGTATGCTCTCTGGTTTCCTGTTGATACGCTACTGGCGAAATCATGCCGATAATGGATTCACGGTGAACGGCGGACGCCAGTTCTTCGGTCGGTGGTCTCATGATCGCAAGAGAAAAACGACGTGGCACAACAACTTCACCACCACATCCAACTTCTCGAGTCAGACACGTACCGATGGCACTTCCAACAACGACATGGAGTATAACGCCCGAAAGAAGGAACGTCAGGAAGAGATTGACCGTATCCTGGACAAGATACGTATCAGTGGTTATGACAGCCTGTCGAAAGACGAGAAGAGACGACTCTTTGAAGCCAGTCATGATCGTTAACCCCGTAGCCGCACATGCTTAAGAGCATCAAACATTTCCTGGTAGGCATCCTGCTTGGTGCCAGCACGGCCACAGCCTTGGCCATGGTGGCGGTGGGCTATAGCGACCGTTTGGATCCCGTGGACCATCCGTTGCTGGCATGCTTGGGCATGACTTTCCCCTTCTTTGTTGTGGCCAATCTGGTCATCCTTGTGCTGTGGGTGCTCTTCAAGTGGAAGTATGTCTGGATACCACTCCTGGCATTCGCGTTCGCGTACGTACCAATTAGGAATTACGCTCCCATTCATTTCGGCAGTGAGAAGCCCAAGGACTGCATCAAGATTATGTCCTACAACGTGTGTGGCTATGGCGGTAATTTCCGCTATGACAATGCCTACGACACCATCTATTCCTACCTGAAGAAAGTCGATGCCGACATTGTTTGTATTCAGGAGGAACAGAACACCAAGATCAATCAGCTCACCTTCTTCAAAGACACCTATCCCTACAACGACACGGTGCACGTGAGCATCCCTGGCAGTGTCAATATCAACGCGTTAGGCATCCACTCTCGCTATCCCATAGTGAAGAAGGAACGCATTGACTATAAATCACTTACAAACGGTTCGGTGGCATACTATCTACAGGTGGATGACGATACCGTCATTGTGATCAACAACCACCTGGAAAGCACCCATTTGTCGTTAGACGACCGTCAGCGCTACAAGGAAGTGCTGCGCGGCAATATGGAGCGCGATGCGGCGGAGGAAGAAACCTTGTTGCTCCTGGAAAAACTCTCAGATGCCATGGTGCTGCGTTCCAGCGAGGCCAAGGCTGTGCATCAATACATCGAAAACCATCGTCAGTACCCCCTGATTGTGTGTGGCGACTTCAACGACACCCCCATCTCGTTTGCCCGCCATACGGTGGGGCAGGGACTGCACGACTGCTATGCCGAAACCGGTTGTGGTCCAGGCATTTCATACAATAAGAAAGGCTTCAACGTGCGGATAGACTATATCTTCTGCTCCGACCATTTCCAACCCTATGACTGTCAGGTTGATAGTAAAGCCGACTACAGTGATCATAACCCCATCTATTGCTCGTTGAAATGGACAAAAAAGTAACCTAAACCCCCTAAAAACCTATCACCGATAAACCTAAAACCCAAGGAAATAGTGCAGAAACCTTAAAAAATGAAGGAAAATCGGTTGAAAATTTCGGTAAGTGTAGAAAAATCACTATATTTGCAAGCTAAATTTTTGAAATACTTAATAAATAACAAATAAATAACATGCAAAACAAAGGAATTGTAAAGTTTATTGCAGTCGCACTTGTGCTGATCTGCTGCTTCTATCTTTCCTTCTCTTTTGTGACTCGCTACCACGAGAACAAGGCTGCTGAGATTGCTGCTCAGCAGGGTGAGAAGGCTAGTCTGGAGTACCTTGATTCGGTCGAGAACTCTAAAGTATGGTTCTGGGCCTACAACCTCAAGGAATGTCGTGAGATGGAAATCGGCCTGGGTCTTGACCTGAAAGGCGGTATGAACGTGGTTCTTGAAGTATCGGTTCCCGATATCGTTGATATGCTGGCCGATCACAAGAGCGACCCTGGTTTCCGCAAAGTATTAAATCTGGCTCGTGAGGAAGAGAAGAAGACTCAGGGAGACTTCGTTTCTATCTTTGCCCGTATGTGGGAGCAGAACGAGACTCGTCCTATGGCTGCCATCTTCGCTACTCAGCAGATGCGCGACAAGGTGTCAACCCGCAGCACCAATGCTGAGGTCGTTGCTGCCATCCGTGCTGAGGTACAGTCTGCCATCGATAATGCCGAGACCGTTGTTCGCACCCGTGTCGATAAGTTTGGTGTGGTTCAGCCCAACATCCAGAAGCTGGAGGGTCAGAGCCGTATCATGGTCGAGATGCCTGGTGTGAAAGAGCCCGAGCGTGTTCGTAAGCTGTTGCAGGGTAGCGCCAACCTGGAGTTCTGGGAGACCTACAATGCTCAGGAGATCCTGCCTTACCTGTCAAAGTTGAACACTGACTATGCTGCCGAGCTGAGCCATCAGACT
Organism: Xylanibacter brevis P6B11; assembly: GCF_000621825.1. Taxonomy (NCBI): domain Bacteria; kingdom Pseudomonadati; phylum Bacteroidota; class Bacteroidia; order Bacteroidales; family Prevotellaceae; genus Xylanibacter; species Xylanibacter brevis. The sequence goes on along the minus strand of NZ_JHXG01000006.1, from coordinate 19,953 downwards.
GGCGAGGTTGCCGACACCACCGCTCAGGTAGCTGAGGCTGCCGAGGAGGCTAAGGCTGACACCGCTGCTGTTCAGAACGACCTGGCTGCAAAGTTGGCTAGTGGCAAGAATGCTGCCGACAATAGCGAGGCTGCTGAGCGAGTAAAGAAGCAGAATCCTCTGTTCTACTACCTCCACACCGAGCGTGCCGGTCTGGCTATGCTGGGCGATGTCAACGAGTTGGATACCGCTGCTGTCAATGCAGTCATCTACTCAGACATTGCTAAGAAAGACCTGCCTTCTGACGTGAAGCTGCTGTGGAGTGCTAAGGGCGAGCGTCTGGGCACCCTGAAGGGCAACTACTTCCAGCTCTACGCTATCAAGGTGAGCGATCCTTCTGGTAAGGCTCCTCTTTCTGGCGACGTGATCACCTCTGCCAAGGACGACTACTCACGCGGTATGGGCACTCCCGAACCTATCGTTTCAATGCAGATGAACACAGAGGGTACCCGCATCTGGGCAAACCTCACCAAGACCAATATCAAGCGTGCCATCGCTATCGTTCTGGATAACGTGGTTTACAGCGCTCCCCGTGTGAACGACGAGATCACTGGTGGTAACTCACAGATCTCTGGTAACTTCACACAGACCGAGACCAAGGACTTGGCCAACACACTGAACTCTGGTAAGATGCCAGCTCCTACACGTATCGTTCAGGAGCAGGTAGTTGGTCCTACACTGGGTGCACAGTCTATCCAGCAGGGCGCCATCTCATTCGTTGTAGCCTTCATCCTGCTGATGTGCGTGATGGTAGTGCTCTACGGTTGGATTCCTGGTATGCTGGCCAACATGGCTCTGCTGTTCAACCTGTTCTTCACATTGGGCATCCTGACATCGTTCCAGGCTGCACTGACCATGCCTGGTATCGCCGGTATCGTGCTGACACTGGGTACTGCTGTGGATGCTAACGTGCTTATCTACGAGCGCACCAAGGAAGAGCTGCGCCGCGGTTTGAATATCAAGGAGGCTCTGAACCTCGGTTATTCTAACGCTTTCTCAGCTATCTTCGACTCTAACTTGACTTCGTTGATCACTGGTATCATCCTCTACGTATTCGGTACAGGTCCTATCCGTGGTTTCGCAACGACTCTGATCATCGGTATCTGCGTATCGTTCTTCACTGCCGTATTTATGACCCGTCTGGTTTACGACCGTCAGATGAAGAAGGACAAGTGGCAGAACCTCTCTTTCACCACTCCATTCTCTAAGAACATGATGCAGAACATGCACGTTAACTTCATGGGCAAGTTCAAGGCTTCTTATTGCATCTGGGGTGTTGCAGCACTCGTATTCATCGCCAGCTTCTTTACTCGTGGTCTCGACCAGAGTATCGACTTCACCGGTGGTCGTAACTATGTGGTAGTTCTCGACAAGGAAGTACCTGTAGAGGAGGTTCGTGCACTCGTTAGCAACGTATTCACCGAGGAAGAGGGTAAGGTGGCTTACACCAGCGTGATTGCTCTGGGTGCTTCTTCAGAGAAGACCGTTCGTATCTCTACCAACTGGAACATCACCTCTAACGATCCTACCATCGACGACCAGGCCGAGAATATCCTCTTCGAGACATTGAAGGGCGCAGGTCTCATCTCTCAGGAGAATGTGGCTGCCTTCAAGAACCCCGACGATCGTAATGGTGGTTCTATCATCGAGTCTTCTAAGGTAGGTCCTTCTGTGGCTAAGACCATCACTCAGGGTGCTATCATCAGTGTGGCTCTGGCTCTGATTGCTATCTTCCTCTACATCCTGTTGCGCTTCCGCAACGTAGCCTTCTCTGTAGGTTCTATCGTTGCTCTGGCACTCGATGCACTGGTAGTTATCGGCTTCTACTCACTGCTGCACCACATCGTGCCCTGGTCTCTCGAGGTTGACCAGACCTTCATCGGTGCTATCCTGACGGTGATCGGTTACTCTATCAACGATAAGGTGGTGGTATTCGACCGTATCCGTGAGAACATGCAGATCTATGCTAAGCGCGATCGTAAGACCCTGTTCAACGACTCACTGAACCAGACTCTAGCTCGTACAATCAACACCTCTGTGACGACCTTGATCGTACTGCTCACCATCTTCTTCTTGGGTGGCGACAGCATCCGTTCATTCTCGTTCGCAATGATCCTCGGTGTTGTGTTCGGTACCCTGTCTTCTATCTTCATCGCTGCTCCTACTGCTTATCTCACCATGAGCAAGAAGGACCGCAAGGAGGAAGAGACTGCCGTTGCTGCTGAGTAAGCTAACGCTCTGTATAATATATAAAGAGTACGCGTACGTGTGTGCGCGTACTCTTTTTTTTGTCCCCGGCGGAGATGCATTTATTCCCGGCGGAGATACGCAGGGAGTGGTGGTGGGGGCGCTGGGAAGGGGGCGTGGATGTGTTAAAGTGGAGGGATTGTGATGGTGCTTTCGGAAAATCTTTGTATCTTTACCGCAAGAAATGTGGGAAGCCACATGATGACATAATGAAAAATGTGAAAACTACCAATCTAATAAGTATGAAGAAGAACGAGGATTTTGTTATCACGATTAATCGTGAACTGGGCAGTGGCGGACGCACCGTGGGTCGGCTGCTGGCAGAGAAGTTGGGCGTGCCTTTCTATGACAAGGCGCTCATTCATGAGTTGCAGAAGCTGTTCAACCTCAGTGCTGACGAGATTGAACATCTGAAGGGACGTGAGCATAGCTTCTGGGCTGAGGTGGAGCGCATTCTGAAGTTGGGACCGGGCATGAACTCCAACTACTTCCTTCCGCAACGGGGCGACGAACCTGACTCGTTGACCACCGATGATGTGTATAAGAAGGAGACGCTGCTACTGCAGAGTCTGTCGCAGCGTGGCTCTTGTGTCATTGCCGGACGTACGGGCTTCCATGTGCTTCGCGATCATCCCAACCACCTGAGCATCCTCATCCAGGCGTCTATGCCGTATAGGGTGGAGCGCGTCATGCGCAAACAGAACATGACTGAGAAGGAGGCTCGCGCTACCATCGAGCGTGTAGATAAGATGCGCGAGAACTACGTGAACAAGTACACGAAGACGTCGCGCTATGATACGCGTAACTATCAGCTCGTGATCTCTGCCGACGGCAAGACCGAGGCCGAGATTGTGGACCTGATATTGCAGTATATCTAATGATCATAGCGCCGCTCTTAGCCCCCTCTGGCCGTTGGTCTCAATGGCTATGACCCTCTGAAAGCACTGCTATGACCCCTTAAAAGCACCACTATGACATCCTAAGTCGGGCACTTTTACCGAGCTAGACTTTTACTCTTTATGGGCAAAAGCTATACTTTTAACTTGCAATACTAACGCTTTTAGCTCGCAAAAGTAACGCTTTTGGTTTGGATCTAGCCCCTGGATGAGCGGAATCTAGCCCCTGGAACGGACTGATCTAGCCCCTAGAACTGGTTCATCCAGGGGCTGGATTCCGCTGCTCCAGGGGCTAGGTCATTTTCAATACCTCAACTCTTGCATCTTTGCTTGCCTAAAATGGCGTGGTAATTCTGGCTGTTTTGGTGTTTTGTTTGCACCCTCTTTTGCACTAGCTTAGACGAAGTCGAAGTTAGGCTGCATCTCGGAAAAACTCAAATATAATTTGGTTTTTCTCTCAATTGTTGGTGGCTTTATCAATCCGCTGAAAGCAGTACTTTTCACACCAAAAAGCAGTACTTTTCCTTGTGAAAAGTACTGCTTTTTGTGATTATGAACTGTCTGATTATCAATATGATAGTTATACTTTTGATTATCCGTTTTACACTTATTAAACTATTTTAGTTAAAATCTAAAGAAAATTAAATTTTTCCATTGCCAATTGGAAATAATTCCCTATCTTTGCCAAAACCTACTTACTAGTTAATGAGGGGTAGAATAAGCCTTTTTTTCAGAAAAGCCCTCCACATCGAGAAAATCTAGAGATAATCGATTATATATTAATACTAAAAACCTTGAATTATGAAAAAGAAGTATCTATTTTTGACGGTGCTCTTATTGGTCTCAGCGATAGTTGTGGCTGGAGTACAGGGAATTACATCAATAATGGGTAGTTCCGAAGGAGAGAGTTTCACTTATAGAGACGTTTATGCAAAGGCTCTAAGTGTAAAGGAGGCTGTTCAAGTTTGTCAAGAGACTGGTCAAACAGCAACAGAAAGTGAATATCTGGTAAGAGGTGTCATATCTAATATTCAAGAATTCGACGTCGCCACTTACGGAAACATGACTGTTGAACTAACTGAAACAGATAGTGAGACAGGTGAGGCATACACCCTCACGCTCTATCGTATCAAAGGTTTCAACCGTGAAAAGCTTACCAAAGATTACGAAGTCAAAGTAGGCGATGAAGTTATTGCTTATGGTAAACTGATAAATTACAAAGGGAACACACCTGAGATGCAATCAACTGGTTATCTCGTTGCTCTGAATGGCAAGATGAGTCTGAATGAGGAACAGAACGGACAGGAGGGAACCATAGAAGTTAACGACCCCGTCATTAAGAGTGTTATGCTTGCAGGAAGCCACAATGGTTGGAGCACTCAAGCAGAATCATTCTCTGTCTTAGAAGCAGACAAGGCCTACACGATTACCGTAGACTTAAGCAAGGCTAATGTAGAAGATGAATGGAAATTCAAGTTCTGTCCTGTAACCGAAGACGCTACATATTGGGTAGGCTATGGAGAATTAGTTTCTCAAAATGGTTTTCCAGAATGGATAACAACGGATCAGGATGGAAATTTCGTTGTTAATATCGAAAACACATCTTATCGCGTGTTTACTATCATGGTAGCATGGGACGGTGGCGATAAAATCGGGGAAAACTGGTACATACGCATCAGTGGTTCAGAGTCTGGCGGAATAGACGATCCAAATCCTGAGGAGCAAAATTCCACAATAACGATTTACGTTATTAGTGACAATGCCCCATACATGTGGGCTTGGGATTCAAATGGAAATAATTTCTTTGAAGAATGGCCTGGCGTTCAGATGTCTGAAAAGGAAAGTAAGTATAACAATGAATTTTGGACCATGACATTCACTGTCAAGAACGGACTAAATATTCTATTCAACAATGGAAGTGGAGCTCAAACTTCAGATATCACATACCTTTCTGGTGATCGTTTCTACTACTACGATGGTAGGGATTACTATGAAGATTATACTTACATGATTGTAGAACAGGCAAAAGAAATATTGCGGAACTACATCAATCAGGCGCAAGATAAGAATCTTGATATTTCTAAGCAACAGAATGCTATCTATAGCGATAATCTAAAAGAGATAGAAAAAGCTACTGCGGAAATAATTGCCCTTATGGGTACTTATTACGAGAGTACAGCATCAACAGAAAGTCCTATTGACATGACAAATTACATTGTCAATCCTAATTTTGACGATCAGAGCACTTATGGTTGGCAAGGAACCGTACCTGGATTTGGAAACGACAATCAGAGATATGCCGAGGTTGCAGAGCACTACAACAAAGTATTTGACACCTATCAAATCCTGGAAAACATGCCTGCAGGTATTTACACGCTGAGTGCTAATGGTTTCTATCGTGGTTGGATTGCTGATGCCCAGAATGTCACAAACTATAATGCACACCTTTACGCTACTTCTGGCAACAAAACTGCTATTCAACCTTTACATAATCCATGGGATATATTTAACGAGCAGTCATTCGCGGGAGAAACATCATTCGGAGCACGTGCAAACGAAGCTATAGAAGAATATGGAGATAATGTCTATTATGCTCCTAACGATCCTGCCAGCGCACGAATCTATTTTGAAAAGGGCTATTATAATAATGTGTTGACCTTTGAGTCTGAAGGGGGCCTTATTAAAATAGGTGTAAAGAATGAGAAGAATATTCGTAATGATTGGACCACATTCGACAACTTCAGATTGATCTATTATGGTAATGGTGCAGATGCTTACCAACTATGGACGAACTATATTGTTTCTAATGCGAAGAAATATGAAGGTGCAGAATGTACAACCTCCATACTTGATGCATACAACAATTCTTTAACAAATGTCTCTGCTTCCAACAAGGAAGAAGCACTTGCTATTGAAGAAAACATCAAGAATGCAGAAGAAGCCTTGCTGACCAATATCAGTCTTTGGGAACAATTACAAACCAAATATAGTGAAGCTGAATACGTAAACAAGGACAGCTACATCCAAGATCAGTTCAAGACGGATTTGCAATCGTTAATGGCTAATTATCTGGTATGGCGTGAACAAATGGCTTTGAGCAATGAAGAATTGACAGCCAAGATTCAAGCTTTTGAAACCACTATAGCAGAAGCAAGGACACACATGGCAGAAGGTGCCGACTGTAGCTACTTCTTAGTTAATGGAGATTTTGAGAATGGCGCAAATGGTTGGAGCGGAAGTCCTACAATTCAATCAAGCGGCGGTAATACCTGTGCTGAGGCTTATGCCAAGAAGTTTGATATCTATCAGGAAGTGAAGGGCGCTCCTGTGGGCGTTTATGAGATCCAGGTACAGAGTTTCTTCCGTCTGGGTCGTCCACAGCATGAAAATGCTTCTACCAATTCTTGGGACATCTGGGTAGATGGTAAGCAGATTGCTCCCGCATGGGTTTACATGAATCAGGCACAAACTCCTCTGAAGTGTGTTTATTCTGAGGGTGCTCCCGGCGGTCTGCTTCCAAAGGTTAACGAAACCGACGAGGATACATATTATTCAGATCCAGATTGGGCAGATAAACCAGGTGACGGCAACTGGTATCCTAACAATATGGTCCAGACTGCTGAAGCTTTTGCACATGGCATGTACAAAGCATCTACCTTTGGTATTGTAGCTAAGGATGGCGATGTGATGCGTGTTGGTGTGAAGGGTAACCTCACTGGACAGTTTGACGATGCCAACTGGGCTATCTTCGACAATTTCCGTCTTATTTATCGTCAATACAACACCGACATTATTGGCGCTGCCATCGTATCAGCTCTTGAAGAACTGAACCAATATTTAGACAAGGGCATCACTGCATCAGAGAAAGAAACTATCCAGTCTTTGAACACAGAAGCAAATGAAACGGACAAAGAAGACGGAGAAGTTCTATTTAGCTTACTGACAAGAATCTACGATGAAACTGAGATTGTATCAACACAGATTCAGGAAACTCTTGATGCAAAGGCTGCTTTAATGAAGGCTATTATATCTGCTGATTCCTTAGCAAATTCTGGTAATGTATCAGAAAGAGGACTGGCAAAACTTGACAAGGCTATAGTAGATGCAACAGCCGTATATAATAGCGAATTAGATGCTGAGAGTATTAACGAAGCTATAATTGTGCTCAATGAAATAAAGGGAATGGTCATTGAAAAGATGATGCTTGTGCGTAATCATTATTACATTCCTAATGAAAGCAAATATTACTATATTGATGACGCTTTATCATATGACAAAGTGAAGCTGACATTCAATAGTAATGGAAATAGTACGCCAAGAAACGACTATTCTCAAATGCGACTCTACTATGGAAACTCTGTAACATTTACTTCCGAAATACCGATCATAGATATCAGATTGATTATTGACGGTTACGAGACTAGCATGGAAGGTTATGCTAATGAAGGTAACTTGGAAAGTGCTCATTGGACTGGTGAAGCAGACAAGGTTACAATCACTAATGTAGGTAGTATTGCGTACTTCTCTGAGTTCATAATTACCTTTGACAATCCATCAGACGAAGAGATTGTAGAACGTCTCAACGACCAAGTAATCCTATCGGAAACCGCTATCGAAGGACTCACGCATGAGAACGTTTATGGAAAGGCTGCTTTGATAACAAAGATCAGTGAAGCAAAGGCTTTGTTAGCAGAAGAACTTCCCAACATTGCCTTGATGAAGACGTATATCAAATCTTTGAAGGCTGACAGAACTAACCTTCTGGATCTTGACAAGTCCTATACTTCAATCGAGAAATCATTAACAAGCCTCAGCAAAGCGGGCCAGAACAACCAATTCATTGATGCCGCCAAGTTGCAAGCAGCCAATACCTTCATCACCGAGGTACAGACTGGCATTGGTGCTGGTACTTACAAGGCTGAAGACATCGCTATCCTGCAGGAGCAGATTGCATGGCACGCCGCACAATTGCAGATGGTTTACCTGACCATCACCATCGGCGACCCAGGTACTTTGGGCGATGAGGTTCTGCAGCGCATCAATAACTTCACCGATGTTCAGGGATTGCGCATCAGCGGTCCTGTGGACGATACTGATATGGACAAGATCAAGAACCAGTTGACCAACCTGCAGGAAATCGACATGAGCGGTATCAACCTGAAGAATCTTCCACGTGAGATCTTCAGAGATCGCACCGGGCTCACCAGCGTCGTACTTCCGGCAAATCTGGAGACCATTGGTTATCAAGCTTTCTACAATTGTAAGAATCTGAAGGATGTTGCACTGCCTGCCACATTGAAGTCTATCGACAATTCTGCGTTCTATGGTTGCTCACAGTTTACTGAGGTGATTGTTCCCGAGGGTGTAACCTCTATTGGCAACAACGCTTATCAAGCTAATACCAACTGGGATTATTACTATGACGAGCAAGGCCATTATATAGAATATCGTAACGGCAGCAAACTAAAGAAGGTGACTCTGCCAAGCACTCTGACCAACTTAGGCTATCGTGCATTCTACAATAACTTCGAACTGGAAGAAGTAAACTTCGGCGATGGACTGACTGAAATCCAAAGCGAGACCTTCGAGGGTTGTACCGCACTGAAGAGCGTCACGCTGCCTTCTACTATCAAGAAGATTGGTTCTGACGCATTCTATAACAACGGACTGAAGAACATAGAACTGCCCGAAGGACTGAGCATCATTCAAAGCAGCGCCTTCGGTAACTGTGATAGTCTGACGGCAGTGACTCTGCCCAGCTCTGTGAACAGCGTATTCTATCCATTCCGCGATTGCGACAACCTAACTAGCATCACGGTGAAGGCTATTGCTCCTCCATACGCCAACGATTATGACATCATGGGTGGAAAGGAGTCACAGTGCTCACTCTATGTACCTGAACTCTCACTGGCATCTTATAAGCAGACCGACAGGTGGAGTAAATTCGCACCCAATATCTACGGACTGAACATCATGCCTGAGAACATCATCATCAGCGACACCTACCGTCTGTTATGGCCAGACACCGTAAGCTTCAGCTACAAGCCCAACGTAGAGTTGACCAAGATGGATCGTGGTGACAATTACTGGTATGAGGATCGCTATCGCTACGCAGCCGTTACCGTAACGGGTAATGCAACGCTTTCTGCCAAGGAGTTCTCCATGTACTGGGACTACTTCTACAAGCGCGAGAGCAACAGCGACACCTACAGCCGCTTCGCCACACTGATGGCTAATGGTAAGATTCGCACGGACAACAACACGCTGAAGCTGCACCTGAAAGCTGACGAGTGGAACTTCATAGCACTGCCGTTCGACGTGAAGGTGAGCGACATCGTGAATGTGAACAACACGCAGTTCGTGGTTCGTGGCTACGATGTGAAGAAGCGTGCCGACGGAAAGATGGACGAGACCTGGTACAACATGACTGGCGACGACATTCTCGAAGCTGGCAAGGGTTATATCTGGCAGGGTGCTCACACCACTGAGACCATCACCGAGGAAGACGGTAGTCAGAATCAGAACACCAACTACGACATTGAGTTCGACGTTCAGGCTCAGCAAAGCGTAAACAAGAACAACATGTTCCGCACGGGCACCGTAGAGGTTGACCTGGAGGAGAACCTGAGCGAGTTCCCACAGAACCGCAACTGGAACTTCATCGGTAACCCCTACCCCTGCTACTTCGACACACGTGCCATTGACTGCACCGCTCCTATCACCGTATGGGAGAATGGTTACAGGTACAAGGCAATCTCTCCCGTTGACGATAACTATATCCTGGCTCCCGGCGAGGCATTCTTCATGCAACGTCCACTTGACCAGGCTAGCATCACCTTCCTGCGCGAAGGCCGTCAGCTGACACCACAGGCCATGGATGATGTTAACTACTTCGCAAGCACTCGCCAGAGCGAGATGACCGCTCAGCGTAGCATCTTCAACCTGACCATTGAGGGCGAGAACCAGAGTGACGAGACGCGCTTCGTCATCAACGAGGGAGCTCTGCTGACCTACGAGATGGACAAAGATGCTTCGAAGTTCATGGACGGCAACGCAAACGGCATACTGCTCTACACCATCGAGGATGGTTTGAACTACGCCATCAACGAACGTCCGCTGAACAATTGTGAGGTTGCCCTGGGCATGAAGGTGACAAAGGCTGGTACCTACGCCATCAACCTGGACACCAAGGCCGATGCTGAGGTTTACATCATTGACCTGCAGACAGGCAACGAGGTTCTGTTGGGCGAGGCTGGCTATACCTTCCAGGCTGAAGCCGGCACACTGAACGGCCGCTTCCTGATTCGTCTCACAGGTGGTGAGGTGACAGGCATCAAGTCTGTTGACAAGCAACTGAGCAACGAGAACTACTACGATCTGCAAGGCCGTCGTGTGGAGAACGCCACCAAGGGTGTTTACATCAAGAATGGCAAAAAAGCTGTTGTGAAGTAATTCATGAGCAGAACAGAGACTCGTGAACAAGAAAACTCATGTGAACTAAAAACTCATGAACTATGAACAGATTATATAGAATGTTTATCCTCTGCCTGAGCTTACTTGCGCTAACACCGCAAGTAGGCTGGGCGGACGATGACTACGATCCGCAGAACCCGGGTAACCCCGAGATGGCTGTGGAATATAGCACGCTGTATCTGAAGGCCGACCCCGCCAACGGTGGTTCTTTTAACCGTGACTTGAGATCAAGACTCGAGGTAGGATCGAAGCAATGGATCTGCGCCTATGCGAACAGCAGCTTCCGCTTCGTGTACTGGTCTGACGAAAAGGGTGACACCATTTCCAAGAACTATGATTTCTACTACGAGGTGAAGCGAAGCGATGCTACATTGACTGCCCACTTTGAGTATGATCCTTCTTCACCGACTAACCCCGAGATGAAGAAGACAACTCACAAGTTGTATCTATCTACCATTCCTGCTGGTGCAGGTCACTTTAACTGGCCCAATGGCTCCAGCGTAGAAGAAGAGAGATGGGTGGACGTCTATCCATACGTCAATGACGGTTATAAATTCCGCGAGATGAGGATTGGCGACAGTCTGGTCATCAAGAATACGTACTATTCCTTCGAGATGCCAAGACATGATGTCAACATCACGGCTATCTTCGAATATAGCCCAGAGAACCCATCGAACCCGGGCAAGAACTATTGGAACAGCCAAACAGGCGAGGTTATCATTGACGACTTCACGCCAGGCTATCTGTACTACGCTATCTCTGACATGGTTGGCAGCAACGACCAGGTGAAGATGATTACCGTGGCTGGACCGATAAACAATGGTGACTGGGGCGTAGCCAAGAGTTTTGGCAACTGTACGCTGCTCGACATGAGTCGCACCAGTGGTTCTGACGAAGTGCCATCGTGGGCTTTCGAAAACAATCAAACCCTACTGAGCGTGGTGCTGCCTGCATCCATTGCCAATATCAGATGGTATGCTTTCTACAACTGCGCATCGCTGCAGTCCATTAAGTGTTATGCCATGACTCCGCCCAAAGTAGAGAGCGATGCTTTCGAAGGCGTGAGCAGTGGACTGGTTATCTATGTACCAGCCGAGGCTGTGACACTCTATCAGGACGCCGACGGATGGAAGGAGTTCACCATTCTGCCGTTTTCCGATGAGGTACAGGCACTGGAAGTGAACCTGCCCGAGGGATGCAACCCAGCCATCTACAAAGACATGTTCCTGGAACTGACCAACGTAAAGAGTGGACAGAAGCTGCGCTACGTGATTACTGATCGCACGACCTACACGTTCAACAGTCTGATTCAGAACACCACTTATAATATATACCTGAAGAACAAGGCAGGTGATATTCTGGGCGAGATTCTGAATGTGGAAATTATCGACAAGAACGTGGCTGTGGCATTCGACAAGTTGAAAGAGCCAAAGACGTTGACACTGAAAGTGGAGACACCTGCTGGTGATGACGTAACAGATCAGGCCGGCATCACTTGGACAGACCAAAAGGGAACCTATCTGACACGTGGTAACCAACTGGCCAATCAGTTGGAAGGCAACAAGGTGGGCTATCGTATCAGTCTGCCCCAGCAACTGGCCGTTCAGTACATGCTCCCCGAAGACGTCACCTACGAGGTACAGGCCACGAATGCTATCGTCTATACACTGACACCTATCGCAAAGGTACAGATTAAGGGAATGGTGAAAGACGTGAAGACCACCTACCCGCTGAAGGGCGCTGGCATCACTGTCAACCAGACCGTGCATGGACAATACACCAAATCGTACAGCACCAAGGTGGGCGCCAACGGCGAATGGCAACTGGAAGTTCTCGACATGCCAACTGAGATTATCGCTTCTGCTACCGACTATATTAGTCAGACACAGAGCATTGCCTCACTGGAATCATTGGAAGAGAGCACAGTACCAACCTTCGAACTGAAGGACATCAATGGTACAAGCATCCAACTGACGCTGACCTATACCGATGCCAAAGGTGAGACAAAGGGCTATTACGATGATTATGCGAACGTGGCCTACACGGTGAAGGATGCAGATGGTAAGGTTATCACCGACCTGAACGTGCAGTATCCACAGATTGTGCTGCTCGACGAGCATGCCGAAGGTACGGTATTCACCATCACCGCCACCAGCAAGAAGAACAAGTTCATGCCCGTTACCGCCAGTTGTACGGTTGATGCCAACGACAATGCAGCGATCACACTGCCCATCAAGCAGCTGGGTGGCATTGCAGCTTCGTTCCGTCAGACCGACAACAACAGCATTGTGGGTATGCTCTATGATGGCGACGGTCGTTTCGTGAAGAAGTACGACTATGATGGTGTTCAACTGAACATTGACGAGCTTACCGATGGTACCTATACACTGGTGACCATGGGCTATAGCCACTTGTTCAATGCCATTGGTCTGCTGAACCAGTTCACCGAAGTGGGACTGAAGGAAGGTGTAGACTACATTAAGAATCAGGTAACGGTAAAGAGCGGAGAAACGACAATCATCGCCAACCAGCTCATCCCCTACTTGGACGAAACGAAACTGTACTACACCGACAGCAATACCCGCTTCAGCGTGAACAAGAGCGAGATTTCTGCAGGACAGTACCTCACACTGCGTGCGCAGATAGACTTCAAGCCTATATATAAATATGGTGTGAGCGACCTGAAAATCGTCTTCGAACTTCCTCAGAACTGTTCGTTTGTCAACAACTCTGTGATGACAGGTAATATCATCGGCAGTTACACGCAGGAAAGTAATCGTCTGACCGTGCCTCTGGAGAATATGGATGACCAGGTAAGATTCTGCGTCATTCCAACCATTGGTGGTGTTTACTCTCCCAGTGCCAGCATTGAGTTCGACATCAACGGCAAGACCATGCGCCAGCCTATTGGCAGCGTTGTCTTCACAGTAAGCAATCTGAGTATCACAGCGCCTTCGCTGGTGGCCAAGACGACAGTTCCCGTTCTGGGTACAGCTATTGGCAAGTCGGAAGTGGAAATCTTCGACAACGGTGTTTCTGTTGGTCATGCTACAGCATTGGCAAACGGCTCATGGAACACAGAGATTGAGCTGAACAACCCATACAACATGTCCACACACAGCATCTATGCCAAGGTGGTGACACAGGATGGACTGGAGTTGCAATCTGACGTAAAGGAAGTGACCTACGACAAGAATGCCATTGAGCCTACAAAGGTGACGATGATCAATGTGGCTCACCCAGCCACCTCACTGGATCTGTGCGAATATGTAACTGAGTTCGACTTCACAAATCCTGGTAAGACACTGAAGCCCTACTGGTATTGGCCAAGCTATCCAGACTTCACGTTCTTGGTAGAGTTCACCAATAACGACACGACAATGGTTTCCAATGTAGAGCTCAATGTGTTGTTATCCGACAATACCGTATCTACGCTCTATCCCGTATACGATGGAAAGAGAAAGTGCTGGGTGGCTAATGCGAAGTACAACTCTGACGCTCTTCCAACAAATGTCTCTGTGGATTTCACAAGTAACGCTACCAGCCAGTTCGACAAGCGTCAGGTAGATGAGACAATAGCAGAACTTGGCGACTATCTTTCTGAGTACGAAACACAGATGGCGAACATCACAACTGCCTTTGCAGGTGCAGAAGAACCATTGAGTGATGATGCATTCGAAGCACTGGTTGCTGCCATCGGTGATGATGAAGTAATCGTCAATACTGATGATGTCGAAGCACAGCTGAGAGGCATGACCGATGATGAGTTGGAAAACTATCTCAATGAAGAGTATGCTGTCTTCCAGGCAAAGCATGGGGATACAGAAACCTACTTGCAGAACCTGGAACAGTGGCTGCAGTTTGGTACAGAAGGTGAGTTCACGCTTGAAAATGGCACTAAGTTCACCATGACCAACTGCACAGGACTGACAGCAGCCGGACTCATAGAGGCAGGCTATGAAGAGATGGTTTGTACGGACGGAAGTTTCGTTTATGTGAAGTTCAATGACCAGACGACAGAGTATGTTGACCTGCTGAGAAACGTTCACGTAACGATTCAAGTACCCGTAGAGGCTGGCGCTCGTATGTTCCGCGCTTCAGGCAATGAAACCGTAGAACAAAAGGTTGCCAATGCTATCAAGGCCATCAACGACTTTGTTGAGATGATCAACAATTGGTCACTTGGCATGGTGGATAAGGTACAGGCTTCTGAGAGGAACATGCTCAAGGCTGTCGAGGAAATTGAGTTCCGCTTGGCTAAGAGTGATACGTACATCAGATTTGCTGGTCAGAAAGGCATGACTAGCCAAGTATGGAAATGGAGAATTGAAAAGCTATTCCTCCAGAAGAGTCTGCTACAGGCAAAAGCTGCTCGCTGGCTAGCTAAGAAGATTTTCAAGTTTGCCCTGAAGGCGCTGCCTGTTATCAAGTATGCATCTATGGCAATCTCCCTGGCTAATGACATCAATGACATAGCCGGCATCTACTACTCTATTCCAAATTCTTGTCAGGATGACCAAGCCAACGCAGACTGGTACCGCAATGCTACTTATGCACTATTAGGCACCGTTATCACAAAAGCAACGGTAGAACTGGTTAGCTCGTTCACAAGCGATGCGGAAGTTGTAGCTGGCGTCGTCGGATCGGTTGCTTCGGCGGGAACAACGCTTGCCGCCACTGCTTGGGGTCTTGCCCAAAAGGCACTTACTTGCATAGGAAGCTTCGTTATTGACGCAGGCATCGACGCCGCCAAGAAAAAGATAGAAAAGGGTGTTGAGAGTCTGAAATGCTACAAGAAAGACGACAAGAAGAAGAAAAAGAAGCGTAAGGATGATATCGATTGGCGATTCAAGCATGTGGAGCATGTTATGGACCCATCAGGTTATGTCTATGAGGCTGTATCGTCTAACCGCATACAGGGTGTTCTTGCTTCTTGTTACTACAAGGAGATTGTAGAGGACATGTATGGCGACTTGCATGAGAACATCGTTCTTTGGAATGCTGAGGACTATGCACAGGAGAACCCGTTGTTCACCGACGAGAACGGTATGTATCAGTGGGATGTTCCGCAGGGACTCTGGCAGGTGAAGTTTGAGAAGGAAGGTTATCAGACTACCTACTCTGAATGGCTGCCCGTTCCTCCTCCACAGTTGGATGTAAACATCGCCATGTCTCAACTCGTACAGCCCAACGTGAAGAGCGTGAAGGCCTACAACGAGGGTGTGGAGATAGAGTTCGACAAGTACATGGATCCCGCTACGCTAACTACTGACAACATCATGTTGACCAGAAACAGTGTCAAGGCTGAAGGTACCATCGAACTGATTAATGAAGAGAGCGTAAGCAAGGATAATCCTCAGACTTATGCATCGAAACTTCTCTTTAAGATGCCTGCAAACGATGAGCTATT
This sequence comes from Xylanibacter brevis P6B11, assembly GCF_000621825.1. NCBI lineage: Bacteria > Pseudomonadati > Bacteroidota > Bacteroidia > Bacteroidales > Prevotellaceae > Xylanibacter > Xylanibacter brevis. Next base: position 3,888 of record NZ_JHXG01000006.1, on the reverse strand, counting down.
GACTGGCAACGACGTGAGAATAACTATCAAGAAGAGTGTGGAAAGCTATGCTGGCATTCCTATGCAGGAAGACTACACGCAGAGTCTTGACATTATGCCACGCATCAAGAACATGGTTGTTGACTCGCTGGCGAACGTGCCTTACGGCGGTGACCGCTTATTCAAAATCGCTGCCCTGCCTGCTGATGCTTCAAAGGGTAAGACAGTCCATGTGAAGTCGCTCTCCGACATGATCGCAAAGACAGCTACCCAGTCGTTGACACTCGATGCTAACGGACAGGCCGAGATTACCGTCTCTGGAGAACTGCCTGGTCAGACTGTCATCTCGTTCTCTATAGAGGATAGTGACATAAAGGATCAGATGCTGGTTAATGTAAAGGATGCCATCGACCTGTTTGCTATGGAGCCACGTGCTTCACGTGTATCAGGTACCGAGGTATACCGCGGCACAGAGATCCGACTCTCGTCTGAGACTGAAAACGCAGAGATCTACTACACGCTGGATGGCACATGTCCATGCGGCGAAGGTCCAAACGTGATTAAGTATGATAACAATAGTCCTATCATCATTGCTTCCGACAATGTAACCATTAAGGCCCTGGCCAAGGGACATGATCTGGACGACAGTGAGGTGGCTGAGTTCAACTACAAGCTAAAGAAGACCAGACTGGGCTATCAGTTCCCAACTGGTTGGACATGGGTATCGCACAACTTCGAGCAGCCCGTACCTGTAGAGGAGTTTGCTCCTACAGCAGAGAAGATTATGGGCCTCAAGGCCGAGGCTATCAAGGATTCACAGCTAGGACTGGTGGGCAATCTGACAGAACTACAACCTGCACAGGCCTACAAAGTGAAGGTGGCTGAGACAGCCAACAATACTTTGGACGGCTATGAGTTCAACGCACTCAGCAAGTCGCTGGAGGTAGCAAAGGGATGGAACTGGATAGGCTATCCTATCGGTCAGACCATGACCCTCGAAGAGGCATTCGCATTCTTCACACCAATGGAAGGCGACTATGTGCTCGGGCAAGAAGGCTTTGCAGAGTTTGTGGATGGTGAATGGGCAGGAAGTCTCGAAGGACTGAAGCCTGGCAAGGGCTATATGTTCAAGTCGGGCAAGGCTGACGAGATTATCTTCAACACCACCATCGTATCTATCGCTTCCTGTCGCATAGACAAGCATATTGAACTCTATGAGGCACCTTGGGCTTGCGACAAGTATGCTTATGCTAACCTGATGCCTGTGACAGCTCAACTCTACGATAAGGGTTCTATCGCTCAAGAGAATGAATACATCGTAGGTGCTTTTGCAGGAACAGAATGTCGCGGTATTGGTAAGTGGAAGGATGGACGCATACTGATCAATGTTGTTGGCGACCGCCACGAGGATATCACCTTCATGGCTGCCAACGTGGCAGACGGGCGTCTCTATGACATTACCGAGAACGTAGCATTTGCTGTCGACAATGTAGGTTCATGGCATCTGCCAATGGCTCTGCATATCGGCAAGGAAGCTACTGGAGTGAAAGACTTGTGGGACAAGCTGACCGTAACACCTCAGGTGTTCAGCGATCACATCACCGTAAGCGCAAATGGTCATAACATCAGCAAGCTGACCCTGACCAACATGAGCGGACGTGAGGTTGTGAGAGCCAACAATCTTGGCAACAGTGCTGTCATCACGACAGGCTCACTATCTGCTGGCGTTTACGTGGTAACTGTTGTTGCCGACGGACAGACTTACTACAAGAAGATTCTGAAAGCTAACAAATAGACTTGATTGCTTATGAAACAGATTAGAATCTTATCCATCATGGCTATGGTACTGTGGGCTTCGGCCCTCAGTGCCCAGAGCCACTGGCAATGCGATATTAACGCAAACCAATCTTATATGTCGGTCTACTTCCACCTGACTGATGGCACCAACGTCTACGAAGACACAACACCCTATGAGGTGGCTGCCTTTGTCGGTGAAGAATGTCGTGGCGTAGCAACCTTTGAACAGGTTGTGAAGAATGAGATTACATATAAGTACGGCTTATTGCAAATCCGTTGCGATGGCGTTTCTGAGGAAACAGCCTATTTGAAGGTTTATAACAAATTGACACAAGAGGAAAAGCGCATCTATGGTGCGAAGATTGCTCTTGTGGATGGTGGAACGATTGGCGAAGTGTCAACTCCCGTTCAATACAACATCATTGCCAATGCGCCAAAGTATCAGGTGACAGGAACCCCCAACGACGAGGTGATGGGAACCGTTACTGGCAGCGGCATCTATGAGGAGGAGGAAATAGCACACCTCAAAGCGACAGCCAATACCGGCTATCACTTTGTGAAATGGTCAAATGATGAGACGAACGACACCTGTACTTTCGCTGTCATGAAGGCTACGGAATTGCAGGCTATCTTTGCGCCCAATCAGCACTTACTGACATTCATCAGTGAGGGCGACACGGTACGTTCGGAATTGCAGGACTACAACTCAACGATTGTACTGCCAGAGAATCCTAGTAAGGAGGGCTATAGCTTTACGAAGTGGACACCGTCCGTAGCTTCTAAGATGCCTAACAACCCATTAACTTACGAGGCTCAGTTCCAAATTAATGAGTACACGATGACTTATGTAGTTGACGGGCAGGAGATTCGATGGATTACGAAGAACTATGGTGAGTCTATTCCCGCAACGAGTGCTCCTACAAAGACTGGCTTCACCTTTGCCGGTTGGGATCCTGAAGTACCTGCTACCATTCCTGGAAGCAACATGACCTTTACGGCTCAGTGGACGCGCAACAAGTATGTGGCAAAGTTTATCTCTGAAGGGGAAATTGTGAAGAGTGATTCTGTGCTCTACGAGGATGCTATCTCGTTACCCGAGGATCCGCAGAAGAAAGGATACACATTCTCTGCATGGACGCCTGTCGTACCTGAGAACATGCCTGCTGAAAACCAAACCTTTACGGCTCAGTTCACCATCAATCAGTACCAGGTAAAGTTCATGGCTAAAGGAGAGGCTGTAGTTAACCAGAAGCAGGATTATGCTACTGCCATAGTGATTCCACAGGCACCTGCAAAAGAGGGACATACATTCAAAGGATGGGAACCCGAAGTACCAGAACTGGTACCCGACTCTGATGTAGTCTTCACGGCTCAGTACACGCCCAACAAATACTTAGCTAAGTTCACTTCTGAGGGAGAAACGGTGAAGAGTGATTCCGTAGTTTACGCAACTGCCATCACCAAGCCCACTGACCCACAGAAGGTAGGTTATACCTTTGCGGGGTGGACTCCCGTGGTTCCTGAAACGATGCCGGCTTCCGACCAAAACTTCACAGCCCAGTTTACCATCAACCAGTACACGATGACGTTCGTACTGAACAATGGTGAGGAGAACGTGGTGAAGGTACAGGACTACAACAGCGACCTGACAGCACCTGTTCCTACCAAGACTGGTTATACCTTCAAGGGTTGGGACACACAGGTACCTAGCAAGGTTCCTGCCGAGAACAAGTCATTCACGGCACAATGGGAGGCTATCACTTACTCCATCAGCTATGACCTGGACGGTGGTGCAATGCCGGAGGGTGTCATCAATGCTACAACTTACACCATTGAGAGCCAGCCTATCACGTTGAACGCTCCTATCCGCGAGGGATATACCTTCGCCGGATGGACTGGTACGGGACTCAACGAGGCAACGACATCGGTGATTATTGCCACGGGTAGTACGGAGAACCGAAGCTATAATGCTACGTGGACCATCAACCAGTACACGATGACGTTCGTACTGAACAATGGTGAGGAAAATGTGGTGAAGGTACAGGACTACAACAGCGACCTGACGGCACCAGTTCCTACCAAGACTGGTTATACCTTCAAGGGATGGGATAC